>JAISVT010000023.1 GCA_031271405.1 Candidatus Endomicrobium macrotermitis
GATAATGCGCTTCCGTTATTAAAGTTCAAAGTTCCGCCGTCTATATTTGAACGGCCTCCGAACATTGTTCCGCTAGAGACATTCGTTGTTCCCGTGCTTTGATTATACGCTCCCGTAAATCCCGCATTGTTTCCGGTTAAGTTCAGCGTTCCGGAAGATGTCTTGTTTACAGTTCCCGTCCCGGTTACCTGTCCGTTTACTTCAAAAGACGTGCTGCTGTGGTTTATATTCATTACCGCCGGCGTCGATAGCGCTACAGTCCCCGATGACGCAAGTTTGCTCCCGTCATTGAAGTTCAGGGTTCCGTCATTTATATTTGACCTGCCGCCGAAGAACGTTCCGCTCGAAATGTTTGTCGTTCCCGTGCTTTGATTATATGTTCCCGTAAATCCCGCATTGTTTCCGGTTAAGTTCAGCGTTCCGGAAGATGTCTTGTTTACTGTTCCCGTTCCGCTTACCTGGCCGTTTACTTCAAAAGACGTGCTGCTGTGATTTATATTCATTACAGCTGGCGTACTTAACGCTACGGTTCCCGATGACGCAAGTTTGCTGCCGTCATTGAAGTTCAGGGTTCCGTCATTTATATTTGACCTGCCGCCGAAGAACGTTCCGCTCGAAACGTTTGTCGTTCCCGTACTTTGGTTGAACGTTCCCGTAAAACGCGAATTATCTCCCGTCAAGTTAAGCGTTCCGTCGGTTGCTTTGTTTAATGTTCCGCTGCCGGCTACTTGGCCGTTAATGCTGAAAGTGCTTTGATTTATGTTCATTACCGCGGGCGTTGAAAGCGTTACCGTACTTCCGTTTACAAGCGCGCTTCCGTTATTCATATTCAGCACGCCGCCGTTTATATTTGACTGACCGCCGAACATTGTTCCGCTTGAAACGTTTGTCGTTCCCGTGCTTTGATTATATGCTCCCGTAAATCCTGCATTATTTCCCGTTAAGTTCAGCGTTCCGTCAGCCGTCTTATTCATTGTGCCGCTGCCGCTTACCTGGCCGTTGACATTAAGACTGTTGCCGGCGGTTTCATTAACATTCATAACCGCAGGCGAGCTGAGCCTTACGCTGCTCGAGGATGCCAATGAACTGCCGTTATTAAAATTAAGCGTACCGCTTGATATGTTTGAGACGCCTCCGAAAAAACCCGAACCGATGTTTGTCGTTCCGGCTGTTTGGTTAAATGTACCGGTGAACCGTGAAGAATCGCCGTCAAGCTGCAATGTTCCGCCGTTTATTTTGTTGACCGTACCGGAAGAGCCGGCTATACCGTCGGCTATCCTTACGGTACCCGTAGAACCGCTGATATTGACCACTGCCGCCGTACTTGCAAGCGTAATGTTTGGTCCTGAGGCATTGGTTAAAGCTATGTTGGAAAGGTTAAGAGTCGTAGGGCCGGTCAAGTTGAACATCGTATTGCCGTTGCCGTCTATAATGTCGTTTCTGTCGGCGCGCCCGGCAACGGTAAAATAACCCGCTCCGGCAGGCGACAGGTTCGACGTAAGCGTAGTTGTCGTAGAAGGGTTTGTACCGTAAGCGTTATAGTCAAACGTGCGCGTTCCCGTGGAAGCATTTATTCTGTTTAAGGAGTTGCCGTCGTTAAACCCGTCCGCGGTAAGCGTTATTGCCGAGCCGCTTACAGTCACTCTGTATGTATAAACCGGCGTTGTAAGAGTTCTATCCGGGTTTAATATTCCGCTAAATGTCAGACCGTCTAAAAGGGTCGCGGTATAAGTTAAGTGCAAGCCGGTGTCCAGAGCTATGTTGTACAATATGACGTCGGCAAGGCCGATTGTGTTTGCGCCGGCTGTGGGGTTAACAACTCTCAGCATGTCTCCGTTTAAAACCAAATCGTTGCCGACCCTCTCAAAAATTAAGTCAAACGACGCATAAGAATTGTTGACCGATGTCAAATTATTAAATGTTGTGGTTCTGCGCAGGCCGTCGCGCATGTCGATTATGGAGCGATCCAGCCCGTAATTGTTGTTGTATGTGAACTGGCTTGGCCTGACGTAAGAATCCCTGAAAATTATGCGGCCGAGATTGGCTTTTGAAAAATCAGAGTCGTTATTTAATATGTAATTGGCGCGGCCTATGTTGGTGCCGTCGAGCAAATTATAATTGGCGCCGAAAATAACGTTTGTGGCGTTTGCAAAAGTAACGTTTGACGGATCGCGAAAAGACGCCGTTACCGTATTTGTAGAACTTGCCAGATATGCAAGCGCCGCGGTGCCTGAAAATTGGCCTTTGGCTTTGCCGATAAGGTCGTCCGAACCGTTGTTAAGAACTATTTGCTCTTCACCGCCCTGAATTCTCATATTATCCCTGGACGTGCCGAACATGCTTGACGTATTGTTAAATTTTATAATGCCGCCGGTCTGCACATAGTTTCCGTTAAAACCCGAATTATCTCCGTTTCCGCCGAAAGCCAAGGTATTCTCGCCGTTTTTTGTAAGCGTTATATTGGTACGCCCGTATTGGGTGAATATGCCGCCCGTAAAGCCAACATACCCGCCGGTACCGGTAACGAGCATATTTCCGTTGTACAGGGTAATATCGCGGAACCCCCCGCCGCCGATAGGGCTTGCGGGGTTAAAAATTATGGAACTTCCGGCGCCGTTAGTTGTAAAAACAAGCCCGTTGCCTCCGGGGTTGTCGCCGGTGCCGGGGTATTGGTCAAGGAAAATGCCGCCGGCGGAATTATCCACCGCGTTGCTCCTGTTGGAATCAAACGTTACGTTGCCGCCGTTTGACGCCGTTATGTTTAAACCTCCGCCCACAATGCCGATAGCGCCGGCGCCGACATAGTTTTGATAACCGCCGTCGGAATTTGCCCTGAATAATATGCTGCCTCCGTCCGCGATTATATTCGCGGTGTTTCTGCCGTAAGTTCCCCTGAAGTATACCCCGCCGGTGCGCGCGGTCGGCGCGGTGTTATTTAAAATTTCTATCCGCGAGCCCGCACCTCTTGCGATCATCATAAAAAACGAGTCTTCGACATAAATGGCGCCGGCGCCGTTTACGCCGGTATTTTGTGTTGCCGTATTGCCGATAAACCTTACAAGCCCGCCGTTAAACGCGCTGATGTTCAGCCCTGTGCCCGCGGCAGCGCGTATGGCGCCGCCGGAAAAACCCGTATTATTTTGAAATATTACCTGGCTTGCGGCGCCGTCGGCAAGAATGTTTACCGTAAAAGCCGGCGCCGATAATGAAGCCGAAGGCCCTTGCGTGTTTATGGCTCCTCCGCCGAGACTCCCTCTTGCGCGGTTATTGGCAAAAACCGTATTGTTGCCTGCCAAAAAATTAATAGTGCCGCCTGTTATATGAATGGCGCCGCCCGCATTGCCGGCTATCAACCCTTCAAAAGAGTTGGTTCCCGAAATGTTTAAAACAGTACCGCCTGTCGTCATTGCAACTAACCCGCCCCAAACGGCGCTGTCGTTACCCTGAGTGTTTCGCACGGTAACGCCGTCGAGGTTTAATGCCGCGCCCGAAGCCGACAGATAACCTACGCCGCCGCTGTCGTTTACGCGGGGATTGATAATAGTCATACTGCGAAGGGTTGCCGCAGCCGGATTGTTAAGCGCAAAAACGCCTCCGTTTCCGCCGAGGACATTGAAACCGTTGTCTATTATAAAGCCGTTGAGCGTCAACGGTCCGGCCTGCCCGGCAGACGTGCCGAAACGCAAACCGTTGACGGTAAAAGCGCTCGACAATGAGGTTATAACCGTGGGGTAGCCCAGACCGTATCGCATGTCGGAGTTCGGTTCATTGCTGAAACTTGAGGTTATGGTGATATTTTTGGGGGTTTGGCTGTCGCTTAAGGCGTTTAAAAGAGATTCTCTGCTTGAGACATTATAATCGGCAGCCCGTACAGGCGGCGCTGCATACATAATAGTTAAGACTACGGCGAAAAAAACAAATGGCTTTGCTTTCTTGGTAAAAATGGTATTCATTTTGCCCCTTTTGCCGGCAATTATAAAATCTTACAAACTTTGTTGTATGAATATACTTGATAAACAAAAGATTAATTAAACAAAAGAATACTTATTTTCAGTAAAGTAATGAGCAAAAAGAGACAATAGTTAACTATAGCATAAACCATATAATTTATGCAATAGCTTTTTTGCATGCAAAACAGGGGTTAAAAAAGACAGAAAAATAAGTTTCCAGGGAATTTTGCTATAATGAGCGGATTGAGGGTTTCCATTAATTTATGAAAAAATTACTCTTTGTACTTATAACGCCGGTCTTTATTTTAAATGCCTGCGTGCCGGTGAATATGCAGACAAGCGCCGTATATCCGCCCACAGACCCCGAATTTATAGAAGTATTCGAAACTCCGTCTTTAAACGCGATGAAAACTCTAGGGACGTTTGCGCAGTCTCTGCCTCAGAAAAGATATTCCAAAATCGCCGATATTCCTTTACGGGGAACTGTCAGTATCGATACGGTAAAGAAAAAGGCGGCAAAACTCGGAGCGGACGCCGTAATAATAATAAACGACAGTCTGACCGGACTTAAAGCCGCAGCGATAAAATATTATGCCGAATGAATCTCTGCATAACAATCCGCGCGGTATCAGTTGCCTGCGCGAAGCCGCAGAATCTATCAATACAGGAGAGTATTTACAATGAAACTCGTTTACGAAGGCAAGACCAAAACCGTTTTTTCGCCGGGCAACGGCAATTATCTTTTAAAGTTTAAAGACGACGTTACCGGTACGGACGGCGTTTTTGACCCCGGTGCAAACACGGTAGGACTTTCGATCGAAGGAATGGGCAAAGGGGGGCTCAGGCTCACTACGCACTTTTTCGAACTGCTTAAGGCAAACGGCATAAAAACGCATTATATAAAATCCGATATCGAAAACAATACGATGGAAGTTTTGCCCGCTACGGCTTTCGGAAACGGGATAGAAATAATATGCCGTTTTAAAGCCGTGGGAAGTTTTATCCGCCGCTACGGCCAATACGCCAAAGAAGGCCAGGACTTGGACGCGTTTGTGGAAGTAACGCTAAAAGACGACAAACGCGAAGATCCGCCCATTACGAAAGACGCGCTTGCCGTATTGAATATTCTAAATAACGACGAATACGAATCTTTAAAAACACAGACCCGGGAAATCTGTAAAATGGTAAAGGACGATCTTGCAAAATACGGATGCGAACTTTACGATATAAAGCTGGAATTCGGAAGAAATAACGGGCAGGTCATATTGATAGACGAAATCTCCGGCGGAAATATGCGCGTTTACAAAAACGGAAAAATCGTAGAACCCCTTGAACTCGTTAAAATCGTTTTAGGCAAATAATTCCGGTTTCAAATAAGGGATTATTATGCAAAAGAGGAATTCAAAATGAGCGGCAAAAATACGGCTGATGAAAAAATAGCTAAACCGGAGAAAACGGAAAAAGATTTGAGGCGCGAAATTCTTCATTTGCAGCGCCTTCTGGAGCAGGAAAAGCTTAAAAACGGCCGGTTCACGGCACAGGCCACGGTACGGCACGAACGCGAAAAATATTTGCAGTTTATGCTTGCCAAAAGCACGGATATAATTCTTTTTCTGGACAAACAAAAACGCATCGTTTTCAGCACCGATAACTTTTTGACCCTTGGCGGCTTTACCAAAATGACTGAAATAGGCGGGCATCTGCTTGAAGAACTGTTCAAAGACGCCGAATGGACAGCCGGATTTTCTTCGGCCATAGACGAAACTGCCGCGTCCAAACAAAGCCGCACGAGTTCTTTCGCGATAGATTTCGCGGGCAAAGGGAACCGCGCCAAGTACAGCGTTTCTTTTAACCCGATGATTACCGAAGACGGAAGCGCCGAAGGGACGATTATCTCATTAGACGATATAACGGATCTGGAACTGGCAAGAGAGCAGGCCGAGACGGCTTCGCGCGCTAAGTCCGATTTTTTGGCCTCGATGAGCCACGAAATACGCACGCCGATGAACGCTATCATAGGAATGACCGCAATCGGCGAGTCCGAAACTGACATTGAAAAAAAAGATTACGCTTTTGAAAAAATCAAAGACGCTTCGACGTACCTGCTCGGAATCATAAACGATATTCTGGATTTGTCAAAGATAGAAGCAAATAAATTCGAGCTCCATAACGACGACTTCGATTTTGAAAAAATGCTGCAAAATACGGTAAATATCATCAATTTCCGCGTGGACGAAAAAAAACAGACTCTTCGCGTTTATATAGATATGAATATTCCCCGGCTGCTTTTCGGCGACGATCAGAGATTAAAACAGGTCGTGACGAATCTTCTTTCGAACGCCGTAAAGTTTACTCCGGAAAACGGAGAAATAAAATTAACCGCTCGGTATCTCGGGGAAGAAAACGGGCTCAACGGCATACGCATCGAAGTATCGGACAACGGCATAGGCATCAGCAAAGAACAGCAGGAACGGCTCTTTAAGTCTTTCGGGCAGGCGGAACGCGAAACGTCGCGCAAGTTCGGCGGCACGGGGCTGGGGCTTGCTATTTCCAAACGCATAGTCGAAATGATGAACGGCAAGATCTGGGTCGAATCGGAACTCGGCAAAGGCGCGTCTTTTATTTTTAACGTATGCCTCAAACCAAGCCTTAAAGAGGAAAGGCCGCTTGCGGATCTCGGAATAAACTGGCACAGCGTAAGAGTACTGGCCGTCGATGACGAAGCGGAAGTAAGGGATTATCTTGCGGTTCTGATGAAAAAAATCGGGCTGAATTTCGACATAGCCGAAAGCGGAAAAGCGGCTCTCGGCATGATCAAGAAAAACGGCGCGTACGACATTTATTTTATAGACTGGAAAATGCCGGAAATGGACGGCATAGAACTTGCAAAAAACATAAAAGCCGATTACGATTCCCCGTCAGTCATAGTTATGGTGTCTTCCGTGGAGTGGAGCATTATAGAAAAAAACGCAAGAGCGGTCGGAGTGAACAAATACCTGCAAAAACCGATTTTTCCTTCGATGATTGTAGATCTTATAAACCGGTGCCTGTTCCGCAGGGAAGACATTGAGCGGCAGTCCGACAAAGTTTCGGATTACAAAGACGGTTTTTCCGGACGGCACATACTGCTTGCCGAGGATGTGGCCGTCAACAGCGAAATAGTATGCACTTTGCTCAAACCCACGGGAGTTCAAATGGACATTGCAGTCAACGGAAAAGAGGCGCTGGATAAGTTCATCAGCGAACCGGACAAATACGATATGATATTTATGGACATTCAAATGCCCGTGATGGACGGATATGAAGCGGCGGTACGCATCCGCGCCCTTGAAAGCCGGAAAGCAAAAACCGTGCCTATCATAGCAATGACGGCCAACGTGTTTAAAGAAGACATCGAGAAAAGTTTAAAGTCGGGAATGAACGGACATGTCGGAAAACCCATAAATATCGCCGAAGTGCTTTCAATAATGAACAGGTTTTTGAAAAAATAAAACGGGAACTTTCCCGTTTACGCCGTAAGTTCGGCTATCATCTGCATGGTCTTATCGGAAACTTCTTTTATTCTTGCGGTAAAATCCGACAGACCGGCGTTTAATTTGGCCTGCCCTTCCACTTCTTTGCTCAATTCACAAAGCGCTTTCAGCCCGAGATTTGCCGAAATCCCCTTTATCGTATGGGCCATAATGGAAGACGCCTTTTGATCCGCGGCGTTTATGCTGTTGATAAGGTCTTCCGCGAATTTTTTTCCGTCAAAACTTTTTAGAAGATGAAAATAAAGTTTTTCGTCGTTCATAAGCCTTGACACGCCGTCCTTGACGTCGATATAAGGCATGTACTTTAAGTATTTGTTTTCTTTGGTTTCCGCGCCTGCCCCCATTTTTGCCTCCGGTATATATTTTTTAAGAGTTTCAAACATGGTGTTTATTTCGATCGGTTTTCCTATATGGTCGTTCATTCCGGAATCAAAAGATTTGCGTATATCTTCGGGAGAAGTGTTTACGGTCAAAGCTACTATGGGCACGGTTTTGGCTTTCGGCACGTTTAAAGAGCGGATTTTTCTGGTAGCTTCCAAGCCGTCCATTTTAGGCATAAGCACGTCCATTAAAATCAAATCGTATCTTTCGGAGTCGGCCTCAAACGCGGCAAGCACTTCGGTTCCGTCCGAAGTAAAATACAATTTCGCTTTCGTAGTCTGCAGAAAAACCCTTATTATTTCCTTGTTGATTTCCGTATCTTCCGCGATGAGTATGCTTCTGCCTTCAAAATTCGGCTTGATAGTTTCCACCATAGATTTCCCCGTTAATATATATTTTCGTATATTCTTTCATTTTTTGATAATTTTTTCAATCTTTGCGTTAATTTGCGCCGACAGAGAAATACAAACGCAGTTAAACGCGCACATATTTGAGGAGCGCTTTTAAAAGCCTCTTGAGTTCAACGGGTTTTGCTATATGGTCGTTCATGCCGTGCATTTTGGCCTCGTTCATATCGTCTTTAAACGCATTCGCGGTAAGCGCCACTATCGGTACGGTCTTTGCGTCGGGGCGCCCGAGAGAACGTATCTTGTCCGCCGATTCCAAACCGCCCATTACCGGCATTTGTATATCCATAAAAATAATGTCGTAATATCCCTCGGAAGAAGCCTTAAACTTTTCAAGCGCGTCGACGCCGTTTTCCGCTTCCGTTATTTCGATGCCGGTAGAATCAAGCATGGATTTTACTATTACGCGGTTTATTTCCACGTCGTCGACCAAAAGCGCTTTTTTGCCTTTGAACTTGCCGGTAACGTCCGAAATTCTCTCGCCGGAATCATGCGCGGCTTCCTTAAACCATATTTCAAAAGAAAACTCGCTGCCTTTTCCGGGTTCGCTCGCCACTTTTATATCGCTGCCGAAAAGCTGCACTATACGCCTGCTTATCGAAAGCCCGAGCCCGGTGCCGCCTATGCCTTTGCCAAGTCCCTGTTCAAACGGATTAAAAATCCTACCCATCACTTCCTCGGATATTCCTACGCCGTTGTCTCTGACCGAGAAACCTATAAGCGTTTTGCCGGCTTTTTTCTCTACGTTTTTAATTACAAAATCTATTTTGCCGAGTTCGGGCGTGAATTTAACGGCATTCCCCAAAAGATTGATAAGCACCTGCCTTAAACGCAGCGAATCGGACAGGAAAACGCGGGGAGAAAATTCATCCGAGTGCACGGAAAACTTTATGTTCTTTTCTTCGCAGCGGGGCCTTATTATGTCGGAAACCGTGTCCACAAGTTCCGGCATATCGACGTTTTCCTCGGAAAGTTCAATTTTCCCGGCTTCGATTTTGGAAATATCCAAGATGTCGTTAAGCAGTCCCAAAAGATGGCGGGAAGAAGATTCTATCCGGTTTATGTGTCCTTTGACTTCGTTTACTTCCGAATCGATGCCCTGAGTCTCAACCGCGTCGATATCTTCTATCCTTTTCTGAACTATGGAAGTAAGGCCTATAATCGCATTCATGGGAGTTCTTATCTCGTGGCTCATACGCGCAAGAAACTCGCTTTTATGCTCGTTTGCCTTGTTCGCGTCGCTTACCGCTTTTTCAAGATTGCGCTGGGTTTCCCTCAATTCGTACTCTATCGCGACGCGCTCGGAAACGTTGCGCGCAAAACCCAAAAGCCCTACCAAAGCGCCAGAAGCGTCGCGGATAAGAGTGCGCACGCTGTCAAGTATTTCTTCGTGATTGTCCGAAAAAGAAATTCTTTCTTCCGAATATAAGGGCTTTTTGGACTCGCGCGCCAAAGTGTCGTTTTTATCAAACATTTCCGATATGTCCGCCGGAAGCATCTCTTTTGCCGTTTTGCCTGTAAATTCCGAAGGGGAACGTCCCGCAATAGCAGCAAAACGCGGATTTACCGCCAAATATTTGCCGTCCGTATCGCAATACCATATAAGGTCCGGCGAAGATGAGAAAATCGTGGCAAGCAGGGCTTTTTGTTCTTCAATGGTATTTCTTTCCAACACCATATTGGTTACGTCGTCGGTTTCAATAATATATCCGTTTTCACCGCCGCCCGGATTTTTGAAAAGGCCCGCTCTTCCCCTCACGTACCGGCCGCTCTCTTTAATGTGCAGGATTTCGGCTTCCCTGCCTTCGTTGAGCGCGGTTATGGGGTCGTATTTTGAGCCCCGGACATAAATGCTGAAATCGTAGTAAGAATGCCCTACGACATCTTCCAGCTTCCTGCCGATAATGTCAAGAGCGTAGCCGTTCATATAAATAACTTTAAAATTTTCGTCCGTAATGCTCAGCGGGTTTTTGGCGCTGTTTACAATACCGTCGGCCATTTCGTCGAAAGAATCCATAAGCATTCCGAACTCGTCTTTGCCGGAAGTGTTAAACCGGAACTGCCTTTCGCCTCTTCTGAAACGCGACATACCGCGGATAAGAATTGTGATATTGTCGGTGATCCCCCACGCCAGCCAAATGGCTATAAATATCACTATGATTATCAAAGCCACCGTGGCGGAGGTAAGATGCAGAAACGTATCGTTTATGTTCAGGTTAACCGTTTTTGTAAGTTTAATTTCGGTTTCTTTGACGGGGCGCGTAAAATCGTCCAGACCCGCGCCTATCGTCACAAGAGCGAAACCGCGCTTGGAGTATCCGTTTTTTTCGGACGGCGCGTACTGTCCGGTATAGTAAGGGATAGCGGCTGCGGTGGTAAGTTTGTAAAGTCCGCTCCACAGAATGTAAAAGGAGCCGGAACCGCCTTTTTCGGTAAGATCCATCCAGCCCGTGCATTGCGGCGCATTATTCAAATAACGGCCGTCAAGCCCGACAAACCCCGCTTTTGTAAGAGCGGGCGCCGGAATTTTTTTGCGGGACTGTCCGTCGAATACGGCAATGTCTTTGACAAAGTCCGTCCATTTTTTTACGCCTGACGCCTGCCACGAATCATAAATCGAACTTTCAAGCCAGGGTATTTGCGGATCGCCTGTAGAAGGGTCGTAACCCACTATGGAATGATGCCTGGGGTGAGCGATGCTTCTGCATTTATAATCCCAGATAAAAGCGTAATTGCCCTCGTAAGCGCTCGGCAGTTCCACATAGCGCTCGTTCATGGGAGTAATATGGTCTACAAATTCCATAATATGGTCGTGATTAAGGGCAAACGTCGCATATCCTATTTTTTTACCGTCGGGCCCGGCAACGGGCGTAGCCCATCTTACTATGCCTTCAAAACGCTGCCCGTTGGGATTTTCTTTTCCCGAATACGCCTGTTTCTCTGGTTCGTACGGGATGCCGTATCCGCGTTCTTTCTCGGCCGCTTCAAGCACGGACGGAACATACATTCCTATATAGTTTGTGCCTACGTATGCGCCGATGACATCCGACACGTAAATCTCGCCGGGCTTGAGTTTTTTAAGTTCTTCAAAATAGTTCTCGGCTTTTACGTAAGTATTTTCCTTTTTGGCAATATTCTTCTTTTCTTTGGAAAGCGGATAATTTTTTTTGGGAGAGTCCGGGGCGGTGTACTTAAAAATCTCGTTGCCTTTAAGGTCTATAAAAGCCGCCTGATCGTAGAGAGGAATTTCGGCATAGTTAAAAAAAGCGTCCGGCTTTCTGTAATGAAAGCCGTTCATATCGTTGTTTTCCGGATTGGAAGATTCCGCTAAAGCATCCTGCTCGGGCTGAGTCGTTACGTCGATCCATTTGTCTTTATCCGGAGAAAGTTCCCATTTCCCGGGTTTAATCACCCTTGACCGTCTGCGCTCTACAAAATTTTTATAGGCTTCGGGCGAAGGTTCGACTTTGGAAAGAAATAAAATATCGATATCTCTTTCGTAAAGAAAGCCGGCGATATCTCCTGCAGTATCGGTGGTAAGGCGCTCGATGCTTTCCACCGCGTTTTTATTGAGCGCCGCCGTGGCGTCTTCCACGGATATTTTTTTAAGAGTATTGCCCAGATAAAGAATCTGGTACCATGCGATTGCTACAAGAATTATAAGCGGTATTACCTTTACTATAATAAAAATTATTATGAGTTTTGCCTGCATGCTCAAAACAAAACGGTTTAATATGCCGTTCATCAATATATTGAAATATTTCTGCGCTTTGTTCGTTTTTCTCATGAGCATCCCCCAAATACAAATATTCAGTATTATAATAAATTCTCCCGGGTATTGCCATAAAAAGCTTAATTTAGTTTAATAATGCAATTATTTTCTTACAAGGAGAATTTATGCTGAAAAAACTTTTGTGCGCGGCCTTCCTGTGCGCCTTGTCCGCGAACGCTTTTGCCGTTACCGACATTTGGAAAGACAAGTTGTTTATCGACGGAGAAATAAGGAGTTTCGCCATTTCCGACAGGAATATGATACAAAGGCTCGGTTCTTCCGCAGATTACGACACGGTTCCTACGCGCGTTCTTTTCGGCGCCGGATACAGAATTACGCCGGACATAAGCGTTTTTGCGCGCGGCGCGTTTTTTACGGTATGGGGACAAAAAGACGGGCAGTACGCGGTGCTGGGAAACTACGACAACAAACTGAGTTTCGCGGAAGGATACGCGGAAATTAAAAATATTTTTAACGCGCTCGACATTAAAGCCGGAAGACAGTTTTATCTTTCGGACGAAGTTTTTTACAAGCCGCTTTTGTACTCGGTAGAAAGGCTTATTTACGCGTCGGTGGACGGCGTAAGCGGCAACTTTAAATTCAAAAATACCGACGTGAAATTTTTGCTCGGTAAAGAAGCCGAAGTCACTTATTCCGGAATGGAAGGCGAACGTTACGTTTACGGCTTGCAGTCAAAAACCAAAGTTTCGGATTTATTCAGTTTTGACTTAAGCGCATATAACATCAACACTAAAAATACGCGTTACGATACGGCTGCCGACTATACGCTTTTCGGAGCGACTCCGCGTTTGAACGCCGGGAACCTTGCTTTATTTTTACGCTATTTGGCAAATAACGACGAACAAAACCGGTACGGGCAGTATTTTCATCTGGACGCAAAATATAAAATAGCGGAAGATTCTTTTTCACTGACGCCTAAAGCGAGTTTTATCACCACGGCCGGAGACACCGGCTGGGGCACCATAACTTATTTGAGAAGCATAATAGTGGAACAGTCGCTCGGAGATTTGGCCATAAGAAACGGAGAAGTTTACGGCGCGGGCATTGATTTTCAGGCCGAAGCGCTGCCGAAAACGCTGTTTTCTCTGGATTCTTATTATTATAAAAGCAGCATATCCTCCATGTCCGACAAAGGCACGGAAGTTGACCTGAAAGCCGTATATCAAATGTATAAAAACCTTGAACTCGGAATTGCCGGCGGTTATTTTGCCGCAAACGGCTCATTTCAGGAAAAAGATTCGCAAAAATTGCAGGTGTGGTTTGTGTTTAAATTTTAATTTCGGTTTATATAAAAAAAGCGGTCAGGGCATTTACCCTTACCGCTTTTTTTGTTTTTTGTCTTTGTCCTTCGCCCATTGCGGGAAAAGAAAAGGCTGCCCCGCAAGGGGCGAAAGCGTCAGTTTTTAAATCTTTATCCGTATAACCGTATTTTCGGGGAACATATCCGCGCAATTATTTTCTATAGGAATTTTTACCGATTGGTTTGCTTTTCCCGGAGCGATTTCCTCCGTAAGTCTGTTATCTTCGGCGTCAAACATTTTATCGAGCTTTATTTTTACAGGTTCAAAACGCAAAGGCGGCAAAATTTCGATTTCGTCTCCTTTTTTCAGTTTGTGCCGCAGTTCTACGGTCAAAAAACCGCCTTTATTTTCTTTTACTGCTCCCGCGTTTCTCCATCCGCTCCTGCTTGAAGTATCCGCATAATCCTGCGCTTCCCCGCCGGGAATGCCGTCAAAAAATCCCAAAGTGTACCCCCTGTTTTGCAGGGTCAGAAGTTCTTTCATATATGTATCGGAATTCCAGCTTTCCGGGCTGTCAAAATAATCGTCAACCGCTTTTCTGTACGCTCTTGCGGCTTGGGCAACGTAATATTCGCTTTTGTTTCTGCCTTCGATTTTTAAAGAGTCGAAACCCGCGGACAAAATCTTATCCAGTTTCGGCATAAGGCACAGATCTTTGGAATTAAAAACATACGAGCCGCGTTCGTCTTCTTCAAGTTCCAGATATTCTCCGGGACGGAGCTCTTCTTCCAAGAGCAGTTTGCTTTTATATTTCCACCTGCACGAATGCGCGCACGCGCCGCGGTTTGCGCTGCGCGAAGCCATAAAAGCCGACATCAGACATCTGCCCGAATAGCTTACGCACATTGCGCCGTGCACAAAAATTTCAAGTTTTATGTTTTTGCATTTTTCCCTGATTTCCAAAGCCTCGGCAAAACTTACTTCCCTGCCCAAAACGCATAGATCCGCGCCCAGACTTTTCCAAAAACCCGCGGTAAGCGCGGAACATACGTTTGCCTGAGTGGAAATATGAACGGGCATTTCGGGGATTTCTTTTTTCACATATTGAAAAACCCCGGGATCCGCAACGATAACGCCGTCAGGCCTTAAATTCTTTATGGTTTTAACAAAACTTTCAATGCGGGCGATATCGGAGTTATGAGAAAACAAATTCAGCGTAAAATAAATCTTTTTGCCCGCTTTGCGGACAAAAGAAACGCCTTCTTCTATTTCTTCCAACGGAAATTTTGATTTCGCGCGCAGGGATATTTCGGGAATTCCCGCATAAACGGCATCCGCGCCGTACAAAAGCGCCGTTTTAAGGCCCGAAAACGAACCCGCCGGCAAAAGAAGTTCCGGTTTGTTTAAGCCTATTTTGCTGTTCATATATTTATTTAAGCATTTTTAGTATAATTTGGAAAATACCAATTTGAAGAGTGAAAAGCGAAAAGGCGCTATGAACAGCGGCAGAATAAATGCAATAAATCCCAAGCCTTTTCCGTTATTTGTATTTAACAGAAAATTAACATTAAATATATATAATGTATGAAATTATCATTAATACGCCATACCTTGCGAAAACGCGGCATACCGGTCTTTTTGTAATCAAATTTACCTTCAGGGGATTATATGAATTTAGCAAGTTTATCTATTAAGCGTCCGACTTTTGTCTTTTCAATTCTTGCGGCCATGATAATAATAGGCCTTATTTTTATGTCCAGAATGCCCGTAAGAATGATGCCTGACGTTGAAGTCCCGTATGTTGTCGTTTTGATAACTTATCCGGGAGCGGGCCCCGAAGAAATAGAAAACAGGGTTTCTAACAGGGTTGAAAACGCCGTCAGCGCAATTTCCGGCTTAAAACATATAACCTCTATGAGCCAGGACGCAATTTCATCGACATACGCAGAATTCGAACTGACAAAAGACCCCGAAATAGCCCTTCAGGAAGTAAAAGACAAAATAGCCGAAATCCGCAGGGGTTTTCCGGACGATATAGACGAACCGGTAATATTAAAACTCGATCCCGAATCCGCGCCGGTTATGACGATAAGCCTTAAAGCCGAACTCGACCCGAAAGAACTGTTCGATTTCGGCGACGAATATTTCAGAAAAGAACTGCTGCGCGTTGACGGCGTATCAAGAATCTGGATGGCGGGCGGAACAAGAAGGGAAGTGCAGGTGGCGGTTGACCGCGAAAAACTGGACAAATACGACACTACCCTGACCGCCGTTTCAAACAGCATAGAAAACAACAGCATGAACGTTCCCGTGGGCAGGCTTTCCGTTGGAAACGACGACATTTCTTTCCGTTCAATAGGCGAATACAGGACAGTAGAATCCATTGAAGACGTCGTGGTAAATTTCCACGGCAACGAAGTTCCCGTGGCGGTAGGCGACCTTGCCTCAGTCAAAGACACGATAACCGAACGCTTTACAATGGGCAGGATAGACATCAAAGAAGACGGGAAATTCATAAGGGAACAGACTCTCCTTTTCAGAATTTTCAAGCAGTCAAAAGCCAACGAAGTAAACATTTCAAACGGCATTTTAAAAAAAGTGGAAGAACTCAACGAAAGATATAAAGGCACGGAAGGAAATCCGCGCCTTACCGTCGTTACGGATAACGCAAAAGTCATAAGAGACAATATTAACGACGTAAGAAATACCATTTTCGAAGGCATTTTCCTTGCCACAGTCGTAGTGTATTTCTTTCTTGCAAGCTGGCGCTCCACGTTTATTACGGCGCTGGCGCTGCCCAACAGCCTTATCGGCGCGTTTATTTTTATGTACTTTTTCGATTTCAGCGTGAATATAATTTCGCTTATGTCCCTGTCGCTTGCAGTCGGGCTTTTGATAGACGACGCCATAGTCGTGCGCGAAAACATTTACAGGCATTACGAAGAAGGCGAAGAACCCGACGAAGCCGCGCAGAAAGGAACCGACGAAGTTTCGCTCGCGGTCATAGCCACTACCGCTTCGGTCATAGCGGTGTTTTTGCCGGTAGGGTTTTTAAGCGGAATTATCGGGCAGTTCTTTAAAGAGTTCGGCCTTACGGTCGTTTTTGCGATGTTCATATCCGTTTTGGACGCTTTGACCATAGCGCCTATGCTTTCGGCTTACATAATCCCGTCGCACAAGCAGGCAAAAAAACACAAACCAGGAAAATTTGTCCGGATTTCAAGCAAAATCATAAGAACTCTGACGGTAGTGTGGTTTGACAAACTTTACGAGTTTTTTCTCGCCTTGTACGTAAAATCCATAAAAATAATCCTTTCAAATAAAATAAAAGTCCTGTTTTTAACGTTTCTGATTTTTGCCGCGTCTCTGCTTTTGATAAAAAAGATCCCGGCAAATTTTATGCCCACTTCCGAATCCGGCGAGTTCAGGATAGCCGTCGAAACCGCTCCCGACGCCTCGCTTGCGAGGACAAATTCGGTATGTATGCACATAGAAGATATTCTGACTACGATACCCGAAGTCGAATTTGCCGTGGTGTCCATAGGAAACAACAACAGAGAATTAAATATCGCGGACATTTACGTGCGCCTGGTGAATTATAAAAACAGAAGCATGTCCACGGAAGAAGTTAAAACCGTAATAAGACAAAAACTTGCCGGAGAACTCGACCCGTCGGTGATAGTCTCGTTAAACGATTCCGGCGGCGGGATGGTCGGAGGAAACAGAAAACCTTTTTCGCTTATGATATTTGCAAGAGACACAAACCTGCTTTCCAAACTTGCCGGCCAGCTTATAGCGCAGTTTAAAGATATCCCCGGTCTTGTGGATTTAAGCACAAATTTCCGCTCGGGAAAACCCGAATACCAAATAGACATAGACCCCGCGAAAGCCAAACTTTTCGGCATAAATTCGGTCATAGCGGGCGCCGAATTAAGGGCGATGGTGGAAGGCAACCTTCCCGCGGTTTTCAGGGCTAACGGTCTTGAGTACGACGTAAGAGTACAGTTTAAAGAAGGGCAAAGAGACATCATGAACTCTTTCAACAATCTTTACGTTTTCAATATGAACAATAAAAGGATAAAACTTTCGCGCGTAGCCTCGTTAAAACAGGCGGAAGGCCCGACAAAAATTTTCAGGCGCGACAGAATGAGATTTATCGAAATCACCGGAAATTTAAGCAAAGGCGCGGCGCTCGGGCCCATACAGTCCGAAGTGCAAAGAATAATCAACAATCACAGAAACAATCCGAAAAATAAAGATCTCTGGAAAAACACTACTTACCAGTACGGCGGGAACATAGAAGAAATGCAAAACCTGGTCAAAAGCATATCGGTAGCCGCGGTTCTTTCGATAGTGTTTATTTATATGGTGCTGGCAAGCCTTTACGAATCCATAGTAACGCCTTTTACCATAATGGTCGCCCTGCCGCTTGCGGCGATCGGCGGTCTCGGAGCGCTTTGGATAACGAAAGGCTCTTTGGATATGTTTACAATGATAGGGTTTATAATGCTGTTGGGGATAGTTGCCAAAAATTCGATTATTCTTGTGGACTATATTCAACAGCTTATGATACGCGGAAAAAGCGTGGAAGCCGCGGTAATCGAAGCCGGAACGGTCAGGCTGCGCCCCATACTTATGACGTCTTTTGCGCTTGCGGCAGGCATGCTTCCTACGGCTTTGGCGTTAAGCGAAGTAGGAAAATTCAGGCAGAGCATGGGCATAGTTATTATCGGCGGAGTCATAAGTTCCACGATACTTACGCTGCTTATAATACCGGCGATTTTCGAGTATATGCACTCTTTCAGAACATGGTCAAGAAAGAAGTTCGGAAGGCCCGAAAAAAGAAAAATAGATTTGGAAGCATAAAAAAGAGTCAATAATGTTAACGGAAAATTTTAAAGTGCGCTACGGCGAAGTCATGCAAAACAATATAGCCCCGGTGTGGACTCTGCAAAATTACGCGCAGCAGACAGCGGCAATTGACGCTCAAAATCTTTCATCGGGCTGGGAAGACCTTTCAAAAAGCGGCACCGCGTGGATTTTAATGAAAATAAGTTTTAAAATTTCCGGAGAAATCAAATCTTCGCAAAATATAAAAATAAAGACCTGGCACGTTTTCAGCGATAAATTAAAAAGCCGCAGGGATTTCATAGTATTTGACGAAAACGGCAATGAAGCGGCGAAAGCCGTAAGCTGGTGGCTTGTTTTCGACACGGAAAAACGCAAAATAGCCAGAACTCCGGAAAACCTGCTTGTAAAAAAAGATGTCATAGAAACTGCGATGGAAGATATTGAAGTTGCGCGGCCGTCTTTTGAAGGGCAGGCTCCCGTAAACGAATACGAAATAATTTCAAGGCTTGAAGATACCGATTTAAACGGCCATGTAAACAACGTTCATTTTACCGCTTGGGCCGTAGAGGGCGTCCCGGAAGGAATCCGCAAAAATTTAAAACTCACCGATATAACCGTTAATTTTAAAAACGAAGTCAAACCGGGCGAAATAATCAAAGTAACCACCTATAAAACCTCAGACAGCCGCTTTTGGCACATACTCGTAAGAGAAACCGACAAAAAAGAAATATCTTCCGCTTATTCCGTTTGGGGATGACAGAAAGAGGCGGTGCGCAAAGGCAAATAACTTTTTCTAACGCAGCCGGGGTTTTTATATAAAAAAAGCAGGCCGGACAAAATTTGTCCGGCCTGCTTTTTTGTTTTATATCTTTATTAAGCCTGGCAGCCTGCCGCGGCTTTACGCTGCAAAAGTTCCCATTTCGCGTCAACTTCTTTCTGTATCTCTTCAAGAATAGGGGCATTTTCGGGTTTAAACAAATGTTTGAAGCGTCCCTGGGGTTTTAAAAATTCGGTTACGGGTTTCTTTTCTTTGGGGGTAACCGTGATTTTGTAAACTCCGTTTTCAACTTCGTAAGAAGGCCATATGCAGGTTTCGACGGCAAGTCTTGCAAGAGGCATCGTGTCTTCGGGTTTATAGTTCCAGCCGAGTCTGCAGGGGGTAAGGATATTTATAAAAGAAGGCCCGTCAACCGACAAAGCTTTCTGGACTTTCGTTATATAATCGTTCCAGTTTCCCACATAGGCTTGCGCTACGTAAGGAATATTATGCGCGGCCATTATGGCGGTCAAATCTTTTCTGTTCTGCTCTTTTCCCTGACGGGCTTTTCCGGCCGGAGCCGTGGTCGTATGAGCGCCGAGAGGCGTCGCGCCCGAACGCTGTATGCCGGTGTTCATATACGCTTCGTTGTTGTAGCATATGTAGAGCATTTTATGCCCTCTTTCCATCGCGCCGGATAAAGACTGAATCCCGATATCGTAAGTTCCGCCGTCGCCGCCGAAAGCTATAAATCTTATATCGTCCGATATCTTGCCCTGCTTTTTCAAGCTTCTGTAAGCGGTTTCTATTCCGCTGCACGTTGCTGCGGAATTTTCAAACGCGCTGTGAAAAAACGAATTTTTCCACGCAGTATAAGGGAAAATCGTAGTTGAAACTTCAAGGCAGCCTGTCGCGCTTGTGACTACTACGGGAGTGCTTCCCGCGGCTATCAAAGTTTGTCTTGCCACTATGCCTGCTCCGCAGCCGGCGCAAAGGCGGTGCCCGCCCGTTACGCGTTCCGGATTTTTACTCAGTTCTTTTAAATTTGCCATTTTATCCTCTTTAAAGAAAGAGTGGAAAGTTAAGAGTGGAGAGTGGAGACTGCGAAAACACTTAAACTTCACTCTTCACTTTTCAGTCTTCACTCTATTTATTTTATACGAACGTTAATATATTCTACTTTCGCTGAAGGCTTTTCGGCTCCCGAAGCGATTTTGCCGAGGGTTTCATACACTTCGGCAATATGTTCGGTGTTTATTTCCCTTCCGCCCAATCCGTAAACGTAATTTACGACTTTGGGAGACGTGATGCCTGCCGCGTACAAAGCGGCTGCTACGTCGGAATAAACCGGTGCGAAAGTTCCGGAGCAGGAATCCGCCCTGTCCATAACGGCAACAGCTTTAACTTTAGCCAAATCTTTCGCAATCATTTCAGCCGGGAAAGGCCTGTAAACCCTGATTTTCAAAAGGCCCGCCTTAACGCCTTTTTCTCTCAAATCGTCGACAACGGTTTTCGCCGTGCCGGCTGTGGAACCTATAACGACTATCGCAATTTCGGCGTCGTCCATTTTGTATTTTTCATACATATCGTATTTTCTTCCGAAAGTTTTTTCGAAATCTTTCGCGACGTCAAGAATTATTTGCTGCGAATCTCTCATTGCCTGCGCAAGCTGGTATCTGTGTTCAAAATAATAGTCCTGCAAATCTATCGAACCCAAAGTATAAGGTTTTTTTACGTCAAGAAGGTATCTCTCGGGTTTGTATTCGCCTATAAAAGCTTTTACGTCGGCATCGGGATAAGTTTCTACGACTTCCATGCAATGTGAAATGATAAATCCGTCGGTGGTAACAAGCGCGGGGAGTTTCGCTTTTTCCGCGATTTTTGTGGCCTGTATCATATTATCGTAAGCTTCCTGGGAGTTTTCCGAATAAATCTGGATCCAGCCGGCGTCTCTTGCGCCCATCGTGTCGGACTGGTCGCCGTGAATATTGATAGGAGCGGAAATCGCCCTGTTTACTTCGGCCATAACTATCGGAAGCCTTAATCCCGAAGCTATGTAAAGCATTTCCCACATAAGAGATAAACCCTGGGATGAAGTTCCGGTCATCGCTCTTGCGCCGGCTGCCGAAGCCGCTATGGTCGCAGACATTGCGGAATGTTCGCTTTCGACGGCGACATATTCGCTTTTTACGATCCCGTCCGCGACAAACTGCGAAAAAATCTGGACTATTTCGGTCGCGGGAGTTATAGGATAAGCCGCTACTACGTCCGGTTCTATCTGGCGCATCGCTTCGGCCATAACCTCGTTGCCCGTCTTTGCGACTATTTTGCCTTTTGAATATACTGTCTTTATCATTTTAACCTCTTGAATTGGAAGTTTGGAGGGCTTGGAAGTTTGGCAGAGCCAACAACGGCTGCCGGACTTCTAAACTTCCGAGCTTCTAAACTTCATCTTTTATTATTTCTTCTCAACTTCCATAGTTATGGCCTGAATTTTAACGGGGCATTCTTTCGCGCAGATTCCGCAGCCTTTGCAGAAATCGTAATCTATTCCCGTAACGACCGTAGTCTTTTTTTCGTCCGGCGCTATTTTAATTGAAGAATCCGGGCATGAAATCCAGCAGGCCAGGCAATGAATGCATTTATCTTTGTTCCATACCGGTTTATTAGAACGCCAACTGCCCGTATGAAAATCCTGAGCCGTACCGGCTTCGACAATGTCCCCTGCCGGAAGTTCGGCGGCTGATAGTTTTTTGTTTTCTGACATATTTTCTCTCCTTAACTTCTTATAACGGCAAAAAAATTTGAGGCTTGTTTTATTTATTAGCCGTGGCTTTTTACTTCGTCATACGCGCGTTTAATCGACGACAGATTTCCTTCGATAACTTCCGGTTTGTGGCGGAATTTTACGGCAAGTTTCCCCTTCGTGTCTTCCAAAACGCCGTTAATGTCCAAATTGCCGATAACTTTTACCAAAGCGCCGAGCAAAGGCGTATTGGGATAATCTTTACCGATGGTCTCTTTTGCAATCTGCGAAGCGTTTACGACATAAACCTGGCTTGCGTCAATGCCGAGCTGATTTGAAATTTCCTGCGCTGAAAAAGAGGTGTTCACTATGATTTTTCCGTCTTTGCCGACGCCTTCGGTTACGGCAACCGACTCGATAAGGGTGGGGTCTAAAATAACTACGAAATCGGGATTTGTGACTCCGGAATGAACGGTTATCGGATCTTCGCTCACTCTGTTGAAAGACTGAACCGGCGCGCCCATTCTTTCCGGGCCGTATTCGGGAAACGCCTGAATATACTTTCCCGTAGCCAAAACGGCTTCGGCAAACAAAAGCGCGGCCGTTTTTGCGCCCTGGCCGCCGCGTCCGTGCCAACGAACTTCAATCATTTTTGCTGACATCGTTTTACTCCTTTATTTAACAACAGTGTGAAGTTTGGAGTGAGCAATTAATGCGTTTCGGCACAGCCGAAACACGATTAACGGGTTTTCGCATAAAGCGAAAACGCATTAACTTCACTCTCAACTTTTCACTCTGTCTTTATTTACATTTCTTTACGTCCGGAAA
Organism: Candidatus Endomicrobium macrotermitis; assembly: GCA_031271405.1. Taxonomy (GTDB): domain Bacteria; phylum Elusimicrobiota; class Endomicrobiia; order Endomicrobiales; family Endomicrobiaceae; genus Endomicrobium; species Endomicrobium macrotermitis. The sequence goes on from JAISVT010000023.1 coordinate 22,488, forward strand.
TTGCACGGGAAATAGTAAGCTCGTCGGCATATTCTATGTCCCCGCCGACCGGCAAACCGTACCCAAGCCTTGTCGCTTTGATTCCGAGTGTTTTTATTATCTCTGCAAGATAAACGGCAGTGGTTTCGCCTTTGGAGTCCGTATCCGTCGCAAGTATAACCTCGGCAATTCTATCACTTTTTAACCTTTTTATCAACTTGTCAACCCTTATGTCGTCCGGCCCCACGGCGTCTAAAGGCGAAAGCGCGCCGCCAAGCACGAAATAAAGCCCTTTATAGTCTTTTGCCTTGCTTACGGCTATCAAATCCTGCGGGGTTTCGACAACGCAGATCACATCGCGTTCCCTTGACATATCCGAACAAACGGGGCAGGGGTTGGTTTCGCTCAAATTGCAGCAGACATCGCAGTATTTCATTGTCCGCCTTGCTTTTTGTATCGAATCTATAAGCCTGTCAACCTCGCCCTGCTGCATTTTCAGTATATGATAGCTTAAGCGTTCCGCCATTTTCGGGCCGACGCCGGGCAGTTTCTTTATTATTTCAACCATTTTTTCTACGGATTGGGGCCTATTCATATCAAAGTCCGCCCAGCCCCTTGAAAGCGCCTTTTATGCCTTTTTTAAGCATATTTTTGCCTTCCTCTTTAACGGTTTCCTTTATTGATTCTTTCAAAGCTTTTATAATCTCTTTTTTCATCCGCTCCGTCATTACGCCGTAAATATCGGGTTTGTTTGTAAACTCTTTAGGAACCTTCCCTTTGCCTTTTTTGATATTTGCAGGAACAAAAGTTGAAGGGGCTGCTTCGCCGGGCTTTAAAACTTTAAAAGATTTTGTTCTTATTATGCAGAAAATTCCGTCAGGAAAAATTTCTTTAAACACCGGAGATTTCATAATCGTTTCGGAAGGATAGAATAATGTTGTTCCTTCTATCTGTTTATACCCGGAAAAAATCATTTCCGAAAAATTCTCGGTATTATTCGAAATTTCCCCGGCTATTTTGCGTTTTTCTTCCTCGCTTTTATCGCTATGTTCTTTAGATTCGGCGACCTTATTATAGACTGCTTCTTCCGTAATTTTAACTTTACCCGCATTTAATAATAAAGTTTTCTTATCTATAAATGACTTAATCTCAAACGGGGACATTATGCTAAGCGCAAATTCTTCAGCCGTTATTTCTTCTCCGGTCGCCGCCATATTTTCAATTCTTTCTCTGCTTTTTTTAGCTTCTTTATCTTTTACCGACATATTGATTACGTATTCTTTTCCGTCTTTGGCCTGACTTGAATCAAAAGAAATATCAAGCGAATCATATATTTTGCTTTCTCCCGCAACTGCATTATAAGTACTTATACTTCCCGTATCCCTTACTACCATATAATCGCTAAAAGTGATTACTCCGCCGGAATATACGTATTTAGTGCTTGAATAAGCGGTTTGTCCGGCGGCTATCAACGAAGCGTATATATATCCGTCCATTTCGGGACTTGTAGATTTGGCGTCCATTCTTCTATTTTCGCCGTCAACCGTTTCCTTTATGGTTACGGTAACATCTTTGCCGGCGCCGGACACGCTTTTAGATTCGTATTCATACTCGACTTCATAAGACTTAATCTTATGCAAATTACCATGCAATATTTTGCCGTCAGATTTTTTCAACACGTCTTCAGCCGTCAAGGCAAAAACGTTTGACGCGGCAAAACACAGCAACACGGACAAAACAATGTTTTTCATTTTCATGCCTTTAAATTTCAATACCGTATCAGATTTTTTTAGCGGCGCCTGCGCCGAATTTTTTGGCTATTTCTTCTATGTGTCCCGGAACGGCGGTTTTGGCGCTTTCTTTCAGATCTTCGACCACTTTATATTCAACCGTTGATTGCGGCCGTTCTTCTTTGGATACTATTTCGGTTTCTTTGTTTTCAGCGGCTATGTCTTCAACCGTTACTTTTACCGCTATGTCCAAACCCGTTTTTCTTTTGTAAAGTTTTGAAATTTGCTCGTGAAACTCCATAACGCCGTCATAATCGAACTTATTTGAAACCGATATCTGTATCGAAACGGGCGATATTATTTTTACAAGCGTTTTGGAAAGCGACTGCGAAGTAAGCGGATGTTTTTTTGTTATTTCCGAAACTATTTCGTTCCACGCGCCTATCAAATCCGCGGCGTCTGCCGCCGCGTCAACGACAACGGGCGCATCGCTTTGCAAAACCGCGCTCTTTTCAACGGCGGAATAAGAAGACGGCGTTTCGGACGCGTAATCTCCGGAAAACTTGACGCTTTTTTCAAGTTCGGAAATTTTATTTATGAGCTCGCCGACATTATAATAAGGCTCGGACATTTTCAAAAGGTACATTTCAAGCAGAATTCTGGGTTGGTCGTGCCAGCGCATCTCTTCCAAAGCCTTGGAAAGAAGATTATTCATCCTGACATGCCTTGAAACCGTAAACAGCGTTTTCTGCGTTTCGTAAAGTTTCTTTTCTTCGGACGAAATTTCTGCGATTTCCGGGTTTATCGAATATATCATTACCCTGCGCAGATGGTCTCTTAAATCTCTCGCAAACTGCAAAACGTTATAGCCCTGCTCCGATATTTCTTTAACGGTTTTCAAAATGGTCTGCATATCGCCTTTTGCAAGATTTTCGGTGACCGAAGCTATTATTTCTTTCGGCAAAAGCCCCAAAAGGCCTCTTATGTATTCGCCCGTAATTTTGCCCGAATTTGACGAAACGGCCTGATCGAGCAGGCTTAAAGCGTCTCTCATAGAACCGCCCGAAGCGCTTACCACTATGTTTAACGCTTCGTCGTCTATTTCAAAACCTTCTTTAACGCCGATATTTTTTATGGCCGAGGCGATTTCTTTTGAAGAAATAAGTTTGAATCTGTGCCTTTGGCATCTTGAAAGTATCGTGACGGGGATTTTGTGCTGTTCGGTGGTGGCAAGTATAAAAACCACGTGTTCAGGCGGTTCTTCAAGGGTTTTAAGAAGCGCGTTAAAAGCGCCCGAACTTAACATATGGACTTCGTCTATTATGTAAATTTTGTATTTTGAGCTTGCCGGCGAAAACTTTACGTTTTCGCGCAGTTCCCTTACGTTTTCAACGCCGTTATTCGACGCGCCGTCTATTTCAAAAACGTCAACGCTCGAACTTTTGCCTATTTCTATGCAGTTTTCGCATACGCCGCAAGGCTGTGTGGCAGGTCCTTCTTTGCAGTTTAAAGCTTTGGCAAGAATTCTTGCCATTGTGGTTTTTCCGCAGCCTCTGGGCCCTGAAAAAAGATAGGCGTGGGCAATGCGTTTTTCCGAAATGGCGTTTTTAAGGGTTTGGGATATGTGTTCCTGACCGATTACTTCGTCAAAATTTTGGGGTCTGAACTTTCTGGCTAAAACAAGATATGACATAATAGCACCGTTTGACAGTTAAAGTTAACAAAAATAATGCGTCTATTATACATAAACGGGAACGATATTGAAAGGCTGAAATTTGACAGTTATGATTATTATTGGTTAAATGAAACTGATTTTTAAAGTAAAGGAAGGCTTAAATGATACGGCTTTTGATGGCGTTGGTCATAGTTTCGCTGCTTACGCTTTTGATATTTTCAATCAACGAAAAAAGCATAGACGGCATATTTAAGTCTATGGAAAAAGAGGGCGTAATAACCGAAAACCAAAGTTCTTCCCGAGACATAAACGCGATAACGTCAAAATTCAAGAAAGCCGCGGATGAGTACTCGAAATCAACGGAAAAAACTTTGTCCGAACTTGAAAACATGTAAAACGGCTGTTATACCCGAATAGGAAAAGGCGTTTAGAGCAGAATAGCTCTAAACGCCTTTTTTGCAGGTAAAACCTGATTTTATTTCTGAATTATCCCCCGACAGGCAGTTATCTCCCCGCTGCTGCGCGCAGGATGACAATGCGCATAATGGGATAATTCCGATTTATTTTATGAAATTAACAAAATCCTCTTTACGGGGAGCAGCCATAGGAATAGGCTTGGACGTATATCCCACAACAAGAGTGTACATCGGCGTATAGCCTTCCGGAATCTCCAAATCTTTCATGAAACCCGGGCCGGACTCGGTCGAGAGCGCCGAAAGGGCGGTAACGACAACGCACGCTTGAAGCCCCAAACTCTGCGCCGCATAATACATGTTCATAAGAGCAACGGCGCAATCTCCGGAAGCGTTTTCCACGCTATTCTGCCCGGAAATAAAAATTACAGTGGGAGCATTAAAAAAATAATGAAAGTTCGGCGCGATGAGCCACGGCATCGATTTGATTTGCTCGGACGGATTTTTTTGCAATGCGCCTTTTGCCGAATCTACCATTTTGTCGAGCAGAGATTTCTTCTGCACCACGGTAAAATACCACGGCTGGCGGTTCCAGGCGCTCGGCGCCTGCCTGCCGGCTTCAAGGATCGCTTTCAAATCGTCTTCCTTTATCTGGTCGGGCTTAAAATCCCTAACGGATCTTCTTTCATGGATGATTTTCAGCACTTCATTCATAACCGCTCTCCTTATTTTAATTTTTATTTTAAAAACATATTGTATTAATTGATTAAATGACCGTCAATACCTAAAAGAGCAAGAGTATTCGGCAAACTTTCAAGAACAATCCCGCGATACTGCCGATCCCTTTCCAGTATTGCTGCATTTTCCGAACTTTTTATGTTTCGCTGTATTGCTCATAAAAAATAAGCCCGGATCATACAGAGGCTCAAAGTTTAATTATTCCCGCGCGGATTCATTTATAAAAACGAAAACTCGGAACTCCCGAACGCCGGACATTACAAGTCTTTTTTATGCTGTATACATTAAGCTTTTCGAAGGGTTTTTGTGTTTTGCGGAGCGGAAAAGAAACTGCAAAGACGAATGGAGCTGATCGGGATTGAACCGACGGCCTCTTCGTTGCGAACGAAGCGCTCTCCCAGCTGAGCTACAGCCCCATTTTAAACTGCAATTACAAATTTCAAATTACGAATTACTTTTTGCGGCTTTGGGTTAGGTATTATAGCAAATTTTTTAAAAACAGCAAATTTAGAAAAGTTCGGATGTCATATCCAAACAACAATCGGACAGTTGCATGCATGAAATCCAAATTTTCCTCTATCCCTTGCGGGAGATGATGGGATGAAACCCCTCACTCTCTTGCTTTGCAAGTCCCTCTCCCGCAAGCGGCGAGGGAAAAACATTTGAAAACCACCGGCGCATTGCCGGTGGTTTTCACGTATAAAGAAGTTCGGTTTAGAAATTAATTTGCGTTCTTATGCCGAAAGCAAACAAATCGCCGCCGGCTGCGGCATTGCCGCCCATAGGTTTTACGGCATATTGGAATACCGGAGTGAGTTCCATATTTTCGCTTATGCTTAACTTATAGTATATTTCCGCCTGGGTTTCGGCGTCTTTTTTCAGGCCGTTCGCTTCAGCCCAATCTTTAGAAACTATATTCTGTCCGAACGCCAATCCGGCAATATCATTTTCCCTGTTCAACAGGGCTCCTTTAAACTGCGCTCCGAAACTCCACGAATTTGCTACGGGATTTTCGTCATCGGCAATTTTAGGGTTTTTGTAACCGTATCTTGCAAAAAGCGAAACGGTTTCGTTTAACGGACGGTCGAAACTTATAGAAAACCCGTAACTATTTTCACTGCCCGCGTCTTCATTGCTTGACCAATACATCAAACGGTAATTGCCTTTGCCGGAATATTTAAACGCTGCCTGCACCGCGTTAAAACCGTTGCCGTCTATTTGTCCCAAGTCTTCATTTTGGTTAAAATAAGCGTACGTTATGTCCAAAAACCCGGCAGGGGAATAAGTCATTCTTAAACCCGGATTATTGTCCGGCAGGGAAACGGCCGGATTGTTTACAAACATAGAAGCCAAAAATTGCCCGGTTTCGTCGTTTGCTATTTCGTTTTCGTCAAAGTATCCCGCGGGGTTCAGTTTTCCGAAAGTCAAAGTAATTTTATCGCCGAACAAATTTTGTTGATACCACAATTCGCTGACGCTCAAGAAGCTTTCCGTTGTTCCGGCATCGGTATTTAAAGAACTGTAAAGCCGAAGATTATCGTTTAAACCTTCACCCTGCAAACCCTCAATATGAAGAAAAACCTTTGCTCCGTCAGAAAATTCTTTGCCGAACCCCAAATCCAGCGAATATGACCCGTCGGTTCTGCCTTTATTTGATCCGTCATTGGATTTATTTACGCCCTGCAAGACAAATGTTGCGCCGATTTCGGCAGCAAGTCCTAAATATTCGGAAATACTGCCTTTTTCTTTTGACGCTTTCATTTCCGCGATTTCTTTTTTAAGCTGTTCTATTTCATACTCAACTGCCGCAGCCGCGCAAAAGCTGCTTCCGATAAATACCGCCGACATACTAAGTATCGCAATCACACCTTTTTTCATTTAAAAACTCGCTCCTTTTTTCATTAATAATACTTTGTTAGTTTAGACTAACTTGAAAGACAAAAAAAAATTACCTCCTTATTTTTTATATCTGCAAATTTTAGAACAGTCTTTATTATCGCAGCAGCCGCATTTATTTTTCATAAAATGCCGTATTAAAAGAACAATCGCTAAAATTACAGCCGTAAATACTATTATCGTTTGTGCCATATCAAACTCCTATTTTTAACAGCGTGCCGATCTGGAAAACTAAAAATGCCGCTATCCAGGCAAAAGCCGTATTTCCTATTACCATAAGGGCAAGCCATTTCAAGTTTGAGCCGGTTTCCCTGAAAAACACGGTAGCCGCTGCAAAACAAGGCATATAAATCATGCAAAAAATCAAAAATGTCATAGCTTTAAGCGGCGACCACTTCGGATCGGCGGCTATTTTTTCTTTTAACGGCTCCGCGTCTTCCGAATCGACTATTTCCAGAGAGTAAATGGTGCCGAGCGTGCTTACGACAATTTCTTTTGCCGCAAGACCCGATACTAAAGCTATGGCAATGCTGCCGTCCATTCCTATCGGCTTTACGGCAGGAGCAAGAAATTTGCTCAATTGCCCGAATATGCTCGTTTCTATTTGGACCGCGGCATATTCCTGTTCGGATAAATCCGGGTTTTCGGCGGCTTTCGGATATGCAAAACCCGCCCACATTATTACGGATGCCAGCATTATTATTGTGCCGGCTTTTCTTATGTACAGCCAGCCTCTTTCCCACATTTTTAAAAGCAGGCCTTTAATTGTAGGCAAATGATAGGGCGGAAGTTCTATTACAAAATGCGCGGGTTCGCCTTTAAAAACCGTTTTGCTTAAAAGTTTGGAAGCCCCCAGCGCAATGCATATGCTTAACAAATACATTAAAAACATAATGTTTGCGCCGCGGCGTTCCGGGAAAAAAGCGCCTATAAACAAAGCGAAAATAGGAAGTTTCGCGCCGCATATCATAAAAGACAAGGCAAACATGGTTATAAATCTGTCCCTTTTCGAGTCAAGCGTTCTTGTAGCCATAAAACCCGGAACCGCGCAGCCGTTTGTGCTTATCATCAAAGGCAAAAAAGATTTTCCGTGAAGTCCGAACTTGTTCATTACTTTATCCATAACAAAAGCGGCTCTTGCCATATATCCCGAATCTTCAAAAAAAGCAATCGCGAAAAACATAAAAAGCACCAGCGGGAAAAAACCTAAAACGCCGCCTACTCCGCCGATAATTCCGTCGACTACCAGCGACTGCACCGAGCCTTCCGGAAAGAGCGATCTTGCGAAGGAACCGAGTTTGTCGAAAAACATTCCGAACAAATTTACTACCGGCTCCGAAGCCGCGAAAGTAAACTTAAAAATAGCGTACATAACGGCGGCAAAAACGGGAATACCGGCATATTTGTTAAGCACAAACCTGTCTATGATTTCCGTCACGTCTATTTTTTTTGCCGAAGCGTCTTTTATAACCGTTTTAACCACCGACTTGGCAAAACCGTACCGGCGTTCGGCGATTATGACGTCCGCGCGCTTGGAAAAATGCTCTTCCAAATGCTTTCCGCTTTTTTGCGCCTGCTCCAAAATCGCGTCTTTATTTTTAAATCCGGAAACGGTTTCAACGGCAAAAGGGTCGTTATTGAGCAGTTGTACGGGGATCCATTTTTTCGACAAATCCACAATGCTTTTATCGCCGAACATCAGGGTTTCTATTTTATCGGTTTCTTCTTTTATATCGTCGCCGTAATCCACTTTCGCCCTTTCTTTCCCGTGAAACTGCGGGTCGGAAGCGCAGGAAATTACCGCGTCCAAAATATTACCGACGCCTATTTCTTTATTGCCTACGGTAGAAAAAACCGGCACGCCCAAAAGGGATGACAGCGCTTTCTCATCCGCGATTTTCCCCTGCGCCTGCAAAATGTCGACCATATTTAAAGCGATGATAACCGGAACGTCAAGCTCGGAAAGCTGCGTAAACAAATAGAGATTCCTTTCCATATTGGACGCGTCTATAACGTTAACAGCCATATCGGGCTTTTCTTTAATCAAAAAGTCTCTCGCCACCCTTTCGTCTTCAGAATAAGAAGAAAGGCTGTACGTTCCCGGCAAATCTATAAAAGTTATTTCATAACCTTTATATTTTCTCGTTCCCTCTTTTTTTTCTACGGTAACTCCGGGGTAATTGCCGACATGCTGGTTTGCGCCGGTAAAAGCATTGAAAAGCGTTGACTTTCCGCTGTTGGGGTTGCCGGCTATTGCGACGGTTATTTTCTTATTTTCATTCATTGCAGATTCTTCCCTTTCAATAATATGTTTTTTGCTATTTTATTGCTCAAAGCTATCTTTGCGCCTTTGACTTTGACTATTACGCTTCCGCTGCGGCCCGAATTTGCCAAAACCGCTATTTTTTCTTCAGGTACAAAACCCATTTCAAGAAGCCTGTGCGCTAACTTTTCATCGCATAAAGTGCCTACAAAAATATGAGTTCCGACTTTTGCCTCATTGAGATTGGACAAGCCGTTGTATATAAGGCATTTGTTAAATGCCTTTTTACTGCGTATGCTGCGCAAAGTCAAACTTCTTTTCCAATTATTCAAAAAACCTTTGATACTGCCTAAAACACTCATAAAAAACTCCTGATTACCATATATTTAGATTTGGTTAATTATTTTAGTTTGAGCTAAAATAAAGCTGTTAAAAAAATAGTCTTTTCTATTGACAGCAAATCAATAAAAAGACTATGCTACTGTTTTCCTTCAAGGTACTCCCGCAAATTATGCATATCTTCCGGTTTTGTAAGAAAATGCTTTTTCAATAACGTATATAACCTTTCAAGCCTGTAAATTGTTTCCGAACTGACCGAATGTTCGACTTCGCATGCTTCTTCAGCCGCGACTCCGGAATCCACAAACAATAACTCGTTTAAAAATTTATACAATATATCATGTTTTCTTTGAACTTCCGCGGCTATCTCTTCGCCTTTTTCGGTCAAATCCACATATCCGTATTTTTCGTGTATCACAAGCCCGCTTTCAGCCAAAAAATTTATAGCTACGTTTACGCTTGAACTTTTAACGTTTAAAACCTTGGCAATATCTCCGATTCTGGCATATTTTTTTTCTTTTTTTAAACCTGCTATGGTTTCAAGATAATTTTCCAAAGCCGCGCTTAAATTACCGATATTTTCCGCCATAAAAACCCCTTGCTTTAATTAAGTTTAGATTAAACTAACATATTTTTTATTATTTGTCAAGTATTATTTCGGAATTATCCCATTATGCGCATTAAGTAAAGTCCGTCATCCTGCGCGTAGCCGCAGGGTGACAACTGCCTGTCAGGGGATAATTCATTATTATTTTTATGTATCAACAAAAAAGCGATACATTATTATTAAATGTATCGCTTGCTTTTTTTATTTTTTAAACTATTTTTTACTTCTCTAAAATTTCAACTTTTCCGGCTGCTTGCGGCTGTTCGGACTCTGTTTTTTCTTTTTCAGCCGAATTTAAATCTTCCTGAGTCTTTATCATTTCGGGGGTGGGAGGATTGCTTTTTTCAAAACCGGCTTCGGCATAGTTTCCTTCCAAAGAATCTCTTGTGTACACGCTCCTGGAATTCCAAAGCATCCAATCGCCTACGCCGTTATCGTAACATGCCTGAATTTGGGCGCGGATCTCTTTTTTGCCGTATTTGACTCCCGCGTAAGTAAAATCCTGAAGCCACGGGCGGAGTTTTTCCAAAGGAATTCTTTTCAGGGCGCCTTCCATACTTTTATAAACTATTTCATACGGAGCTTTGTTGGGGTCCGGGATACCGTATTGGTTTTTAGAGTAATGCGACGGATAAACCATAGGGCTTACATAATCTACCCATTCGGTCATCTCGATAATTCTCTGGCCTATGCCCATATCGTCCGTTGCCGTAGTAGTATAGCCGAAAACGTCTATCGATATTTTTGCGTTTTTCGGTTTAAGCAGTTCATTTGCTCTTTTCAGAAACCCCACAACGGCTTTCGAGGCTTCGTCCGCCGAATGGTTTTTATTGGAGTATCTGCAGTTTTTCGTGTTGCCGTCGGAGGGAAAACGTATATAGTCGAACTGTATTTCGTCAAACCCCAAATCCACGGCTCTTTCGGCTATGCTTAAAATATAATCGCAGGCGTCTTTGCTGTACGGATCGAGCCATGTAATGCCTTTTCTGTCCGTCCAAACGGTGCCGTTGGGATTTTTTACCGCCATGGAAGGCTTTTTTCTGGGCATGATATCATCCCTGAAAACAACTATTCTGGCAACGGTATAAATCCCGTTTTCTTTAAGTTTATCGAGATATTGCTTTATATTTGGTATTGCTCTGGAATACGCGCCGGCTTCGTGGGCGGCTTTTACGCCGTCTATATAAACCTCGCCTTCCATCTCTTTTATATCGATGACGGCAGTATTGAGCTCGGTTTCGTTAAAAAGTTCTATGGCGGCGTCTCTGAGTTTACCGGGTCCGCTCACCCACTGGGAAAGGTGAATACCCCTTAAATATTTTCTCGGCTTTTCATGAGCCGCGCCTTCGATAACTCCCGAAATGACCGAATCGCCGATACTTGCCGCAGTACCGGGCTGTTCAAGAACCGTTGTTGCGGAGTTTTGCTCTACGGTCGTGCAGGATGCGGTAAAGAAAAATAAAAAAAACAGAGGGGCAACAGCCAAATTGTTATGGATTTTCATTTTCATATCGTTATAGATTTTAATGAAAATTATCTTGTTTGTCAATTAAATTTATGATAGAATCCAAAATATGATACTGTTTATATACCTTCTATCACTGCTGTCGCTTCTTCTCGGCTGGTTTTACTATGCCAAGCCGGGTACGGTGCAGAAAATCAATGAATTTTTCAGGGCGAAAATTTTCAACGACAAATATATTCTCATAAAAAGAAAAAAAATAGCCGTCGTGTTTTTTTTGGCGGCTTTTGTTTTATGCCTGGCCGCTTTCGTGCAGTCGCATGAAAAAAGAATGCCCGAAACAAACAAAAATTTTATGTCTAAAGAAATAATAATAGACGCTCTGGCGTTTTACAAAAAAACTTTAACGTCCGACCCGCGGAATGTAACCGTTCTTACGAAACGCGCGCATGCTTATGAGTCTCTGGGCGAAAAAAGTATGGCGTCTTCCGCATGGAAAACTATTCTTGCCATAGACCCGGAGAATGAAACAGCAAAGCAGAGGCTGAATGTTAAATAACGAAACCGCCCTGTTTGCAATTTTGGGTTATCCGGTAAAACATTCTTTTTCGCCGCAGATGCAAAACGCGTGGTTTAAAGACAAAAATCTCAACTGCGCATACGTTTCTTTTGAAACCTCTCCGGAAAAATTAAAACAAACCGTAAACTCTCTGAAACTTTTGGGATTTTGCGGGATAAACGTAACGATACCGCATAAAACCGAAATAATGAAATACCTTGATTTTGCCGGCATTGCGGCGAAATCGATAGGAAGCGTCAACACCATAGCGGTAAAGAACGGAAAACTTTACGGATACAATACCGACCATTCGGGACTTGCGTCGGACCTTGCGTCGAAAGGCGTAAAAATAAAAGAAAAAAAAGTTTTCGTTTTCGGCGCGGGCGGCGCGGCGCGGGCGGCTTTGTACGCGGCAAAAGGCGCGAAAGAAGTTTATATATCAAACAGGACTTTCAAAACGGCGAAGAAACTTGCAAAAGAATTTAAAGCCAAAGCGGTTTCTCCGGATGAAATCTCCGAAATTTTAAAAAGAGCCGATTTGATCATAAACGCTTCGGCATGCGGAATGTCCGCAAATGACGTTCTGCCGTTTAAAGCGGACAAATTAAACAAAAATGCCGTCATATACGATTTTATCTACGGCAAAATTACGCCTTTTGTCAAACTTGCGCGTAAAAAAGGCTTGAAATTTTTTACCGGCGAAGGAATGCTTATACGCCAGGGCGCGGACGGGTTTAAAATTTGGACGGGTATGTATCCGGACGTAAAAAAAGCCCTTGACCGGTTTAAAAAGTTTTCGTCAAAACAAAAAAATAAGATTTAAATTTTATTTTTGCCCGTTCGGGCATTTTTATTATTATATTTTTGCGAGGTTATCATGCTTATTTGGATTGTACGTATCCTTGTTATTTTGGCAGGTCCGCTGATCGCTTATTTTCAGGTGGAACAGTCGTTGTCGAGCATTCTTATAGGATTCTCGATCTCGGCGGCAATAGTCTGTTTTGAGTATTTGTTTCAAATAACGCCTCTGGACACTTTGATAGTCGCAATCGTCGGCATAGTTTTGGGGCTTATCACGGCAAGGGTCATAAGTTTCGGCGCGGTGCTTCTGGACAATCCGGATATAGACAAATTCTTTGAAAAATACTCTCTTCTCCTGCAAATACTTTTTGCCTACTTCGGAATGACCGTGGCCGTAAAGAAAAAAGACGAAGTGGATTTGCTGGACAAAGATATTTTCAAAATGGCAAAAAAACGCAAAATACACGAAGTGATTCTTTTGGACACAAGCGCGGTAATCGACGGCAGGATTTCGGATATTTCGGAAACGAAATTTCTGCTTGCCACGCTTATAATACCCAAATTCGTTTTGGACGAACTGCAGGCTCTTGCCGATTCCAACGACGCCATAAAACGCAACCGCGCCAAAAGGGGACTGGACATAGTCGCAAAACTTAAAAAATCCGAAAATATAAGCGTGAAAATATACGACAAAGATTATGCTTCTTTGAACGGCGCGGACGCGAAAATAACGGAGCTCGCCAAAGATTTGGGCGCGAAAATAATAACCACCGATTTCAATTTGAACAAAGTGGCTTCCATACAGGGAATAACCGTTTTAAACATAAACGATCTGGCAAATTCCCTTATACCGATATTTTTGCCGGGCGAAAGCATAATGATATTTCTTGTCAAAGAAGGCTCGCAGCAGAATCAGGCCGTCGGCTACCTTGAAGACGGGACCATGGTTGTAGCCGAAGACGGCAGAAAATATATCGGAAAAAGGGTAGAGCTTAACATTACTTCCATAATACAAAGTTCTTCGGGCAAGATAGTTTTCGGAAGAGTGGAAACGCTTGACCAAAACCAAAATAAAGCCGGCAGCTCCAACAATAACAATCATCCCCGCAGAAACGGAAGGAATTCGTGAAAGCCGCGGCGATAATCGTTGCGGGCGGCTCCGGAAAACGTTTCGGTTCGCAGATCCCGAAACAGTTTTTAAATCTCAAAGGCAAGCCCGTATTTTTACACAGCGTTGAAGCATTTGCCTCTTTGAAAGTTTTTAAGCAAATAATAATTGTCGTTCCGGAAAAATTTGTGCCTATGACAAAGTCCGTCATTGCGGGGAATGCGGTGACGAGGCAGTCCGAGGCAGTTTCCGGAGGCAAAGAAAGATTCGATTCGGTAAAAAACGGTTTGGCATTGGTACAAAAAGATACAGACTATATAGCCGTTCACGACGCGGCAAGGCCTTTGATAAACAAAAAAGACATACTTGCCGTTCTTAAAAAAGCGGTTGAAAACCGAGCGGCTATAGCGGCTGAAAAAACAAAAGACACTATAAAAACCGTCAAAAACGGTTTTGTAACGCAAACTTTAGACAGAAGCGTTTTGTGGAATGTCCAAACGCCGCAAATCTTCGAAGCAAACCTTCTTTTTAAAGCATACGGAAAAAAAATTGCCGCGAATACGACCGACGATTCGATGCTTATAGAAAAATCGGGCATAAAAGTAGCGGTTGTAGAAACAAAGTTCCCTAATTTTAAAATAACGGCAAAACAAGATTTAGAATCGGCGAAGCAGCTGTTGAAATAAAGGACAAACCCATGTTTACCGGTTTCGGATATGACGTTCACAAATTTAAAAAAGGCAGAAAATTAATACTCGGCGGCGTTGAAATCGCAAGCCCGAAAGGCCTTGACGGGCACAGCGACGCCGACGTTTTGATACATGCTTTAATGGACGCAATGCTTGGAGCCGCCGGACTCAACGACATAGGCCATTTTTTTCCTAACACCGATCCGGCGTATAAAGGAATATCAAGTATAAAGCTTTTGGGAATAGTTTATACGGAATTAAAAAAACGCGGCTTCAAAATCAACAATATAGATATGACGGTAATCGCGGAAAACCCTAAAATTTACCCGCATATTGACGCAATGAAAGAAAATATTTCGAAGGCAATTAAACTAAAAACGGAAAGAATTGCAATAAAAGCCACGACAAACGAAAAAATGGGTTTTTTAGGCCGCGGCGAAGGCATGGCGGCAATGGCTGTCGCGGCGATACGGAAATAAAGTTTGCCTCCCTGCGAGCAGAACGACTAATCGGATAAAGAGAAAATATGACTATAAAAGTTTACAATACGCTTTCGCATAAAGAAGAAGAGTTTACGCCTCAAAACAAAAATGAAGTTTCAATGTACGTTTGCGGCGTTACGCCTTATGACGAAGTTCATTTGGGGCACGCAAGGGCTTATGTCGTTTTCGACATAATAAAGAGGCATCTGCAAAACAGGGGTTATTGCGTAAAACACATCCAAAATTTTACCGATGTTGACGACAAAATAATCAAAAAAGCCGCCGAAAACGGAGTTGCTCCTTCCGAAATATCCCAAAAATACATAGACGATTATTTCGCGCAGATGGAAAAATTAAACATTTCAAAAGCTGCCGAATATCCGCGCGTTACGAAAATGATACCCGAAATAACCGGTTTCGTTAAAACTCTTATAGACAAAGGTTTTGCCTACGAAATTGACGGAGACGTGTATTTTTCCGTAGAAAAATTCAAAGATTACGGAAAACTCTCGAAAAGAAATTTAGCCGATATGCGTTCCGGCGCAAGAGTCGAAGTCAACGAAGAAAAGGCGAATGCCTTTGATTTTGCTTTGTGGAAAAAGACAAAAGAGAACGAACCCGAAGAATCGTCCTGGGACAGCCCGTGGGGAAAAGGCAGGCCGGGCTGGCATATAGAATGCTCCGTAATGTCGTCAAAACTGCTCGGGGACACCATAGACATACACGGGGGCGGGCAGGACTTGATTTTCCCCCACCACGAAAACGAAATTGCCCAAAGCGAAGCCGCGACCGGAAAACAGTTTGTAAAATACTGGATCCACAACGGTTTTGTCACAATAAATAAAGAAAAAATGTCAAAATCGCTTAACAATTTTTTTACGTTAAGGGAAATTTTTGAGAAATACGACCCGAGAGTCGTGCGGTACTATCTTTTAACGCAGCATTATAAAAGCCCTTTGGACTTTTCGGACGAAGGCTTAAACGCCGCAAAAAACGCTTTACAGGGTTTGGACGATGCGTATTTAAGGCTTGCCGCCGCAGTCAAAGAAAGCTCCGATAATATTTCGGACGCGGATTTAAAAGATCTCAAAGAAAAATTTCTTAAAGCGCTGGATGACGATTTTAATTCGGAAAAAGCGCTGGCGCGCCTGCATGAAATTAAACACCTTATATTAAACGAACTTTTTAAATCGGATGCCGAAAGGCTGGCTCAATTAAAAAAACTGTTTGAAGAAACGGCCGAAAAATCGCTCGGAATAATTTTGCCGAAAGAAAACGTTTCGGACAAAGAACTGCAAGATATGCTTACTCAAAGAAACGCCGCCAGAGCGGCGAAAAACTGGCCGGAAGCCGACAGATTGAGAAAAACTATAGATGAGAAAGGCTATAAAATAGCAGATAATAAAGACGGAAGTTCAGTCCTTGTGAAAAAAATATAGCGGTGAACGGCGATGCAGGGATGCATTGAGGCATAGATGCATGGCAAAGACAAGACAGGCACTATACATCTTAAGGAAGCTATGGCATACGCGCATAACAAAAACCATAAAAAAACAATCAGCGAGCCTTTAATGAATATAGTTTACGGCCGCAATCCCGTTTTGGAACTGCTTAAAGCCGGAAAAAGAACCGTAAACAAAATAATGATAGCCCAAACCGCGCGCGGAACCGCCGTTTCGGAAATAATTGACCTTGCAAGAAGCAAAGGCATTGCCGTTCACAATGTCCCGCCCGAAAAGCTTGATAAATATTCCGAAAACTCGCAAGGCGTTGCCGCTGAAGTTTCACCTATGGAATATATCGAAGTTGAAGATTTGATCGCCTCGGCCAAAAAAGAAGCAAACCCTCTTTTGGTTATTTTGGACGGAATCGAAGACCCGCATAATCTCGGGGCAATCATACGCAACTGCGTAGCATTCGGCGCTCACGGCGTGATAATACCCAAATGGCGCGCCGCAGGCGTAACCGAAACCGCGGCAAAAGCTTCCGCGGGCGCGATAGAACATATACCCGTTTCAAGGGTAGTCAATACAAATCAAACGATAGAATTATTGAAAAAACACGGTTTCTGGATTGCGGGAGCGGAAAACGGCGGAGAACTTCTTGATAATGCAAAACTTCCTTTTCCTTTGGCGGTTATAATCGGAAGCGAGGGCGCCGGGATCCATAACCTTACGAAGAAAAACTGCGACTTTTTAATATCCATACCCCAAAAAAACACAATATCTTCCCTTAACGCTTCGTGCGCTTCCGCAGTAATCCTGTACGAAATATCAAAAAACAAATAACAATTTCGGAGTTTCGGCAAAGCCGAAACGGATATTTTGTTTTTCCGTTAATTGTTATTTGTTATTCAGGCCTAACGCGATTTGTTTTATTTTTTTCAGGTCTATTTTCCCGTTGCCGAGCATAGGAAAATCATCGACTTTGTAAAAATTTTCTTTTTTGGGGATCCACAGGTTAGGAAGGCTGCTTTCTTTTAATTTTACCGTAATCGAAGAAACGTCTCTGTCTCCTTTATACAATACCACAAGTTTTTCGCCTTTTTTATCGTCCGGCACCGCAGTAACAACCGCAAAATGTTCCCGGGCGTCCGAAACGTTGTGAATTTCTTCCTCTATTCTTATCTGGGGAACCATCTCCCCACCGATTTTGCTGAACCTGCTCAGCCTGTCGGTTATCGCTATGAATCCGTCTTCGTCTATTATCGCTATGTCGCCCGTTATGTACCATCCGTCTTTTATTACTTCCGCCGTCTTTTCAGGGTCGTTCAAATAACCTTTCATTACGTTCGGCCCTTTTATCATAAGCATGCCTTCCTGACCGAAAGGCAAAAGCCCGTAAGTTTCGGGGTTGACTATTTTTGCGGCAATCCCGGGCAAAGGGTGCCCGACCGTTCCGGCTTTGTTTCCGGTCTGAACCTTTTTAGTTTTGGCATCGACAAAGCACGGGATTCCCACGGATACTATAGGCGAAAGTTCAGTCGCGCCGTAACCTTCGTATATCGGTTTTTGAAATTTCTCGTAAAATGCGGCCGACACCGCCTGCTTTAATTTTTCCGCTCCCGCTATGATAAGCCTTAAAGAATCGAACTGTTCCTTGGAACATTTTCTGGTATAAGAATTTAAAAAAGTGGGCGTTCCCACCATAAGCGTGCATTTGAATTTCTGCGTCATTTCGCCTATTTTCTGCGCTTCCGTAGGGCTTGGATGAAGAGCCGCGCCTATGCCGTAATAAGCGCAAAGCCATACCGTTATGGTATAGCCGAAAGCATGAAACAGCGGAAGCATTCCGGCCACTATATCGTCGTCTTTGAGATCTATAATCTGCGCCGCGGCTTCTATGTTCGATACTATATTTTGATGCGTAAGCATTATGCCTTTGGGTTCGCCGGTAGTGCCGCTTGAAAAAATTACCGTAGCCAAGTCGTCTATATTTTTAATATCGCCTTTGACGTATCTTTTTATAAGCAATTTCGCCGGCAATATTAAAGCGGCCGCGAGTATTTTCAGTTTTTCCGCAGCGGTTATTCCCGCGCTTATGTCTTCGGCAAAATCCGCGACGGAGTCAAAGTGATGTAAATTTATTTTTTCGGTAAAAACGCGCGAAGTAATTATCTGTTTGATGCCGCATTGGCGCACGCAGGATTCAAGCGTTTCGGCCGTAGAAGTAAAATTAAGATTTACGGGGATTTTTCCGGCAAAAGCGGCGGCAATATTGATTATCGCGCCCGCTATGGTGGTGGGCAGCAAAACGCCTATCATCTCGCCTTCCTCGCCGGTTTTGCCGATTCTGCGCGACATTGCCGCGGCGGCCACAAACACTTTCAAAAAATTCAGTTTTGTGTTCAAATCCCCGAAACAAAATCTGAACGGATGTTTTCTCATTTCATATATAAAACCTATATGAAGCTTTCTCTGGCTGTCGCCTCTCAGCTTAAAAGCGTCCGCGGACAGTTCCTGCACCGCAAGGCGCACCTGAAACGCCTGCGAA
The DNA here is from genome assembly GCA_031271405.1 of Candidatus Endomicrobium macrotermitis. Lineage (GTDB taxonomy): Bacteria > Elusimicrobiota > Endomicrobiia > Endomicrobiales > Endomicrobiaceae > Endomicrobium > Endomicrobium macrotermitis. The sequence continues at coordinate 41,222 of JAISVT010000023.1, forward strand.
GACGAAAGCATAGGTTTGCCCACGCTTACCGTAACGGGATAAGGGATGACTTTCGGCAAAGTCCATTTGAGTTTTCCGCCTTCAAAAGAAAATGTCGAACCCCACATTCTGTCCAAATGCAAAGGTATTACCGGAACGTCAAGATTTCTTACAATAAATTCAAACCCTCTTTTGAAAGGCAGCATATTGCCGGTATGGGTCAAATCTCCTTCCGCGAATATACAGACGATTTCTCCGTTTTTTATTGAATTGCGCGCTTCTTCCAAAGCGCGCCCTATTGCTTTGGGGTTGTCGTTCGAATCTATGGGAATGCTGTTTGAAGGGGTCAAAAAAGGTTTGAGAAAAGGGTGTTCTTTAAATTCTTTTCCCACGAAAAATTTCACCGGGCGTTTAATCGCCGAAAATATCACGGCATGATCTATGTAAGAAACCGAGTTTGACACCAAAAGCGCGCCGCCGGTCAAAGGAATATTTTCGTGTCCGACCGTTTTTATCTTATAAATCGTGTGGTTAAGAATCCAGATGACGGCGTAAAGAGTCTGCACCGGTTTGTATATTATCATCAAAAGGGAAAACACAAGGAACCCGAGCAGAACAACGGTAAGAGCGGAACCGAATATTACGGGGATAAATTCAAGAATAGTAAGCGTTATAAGTACGGCAAAAACGGCAAATACCAATACTATAGCTTTCGGAAACACCAAAGTTACGATCAGCCTCTTTATCTTATTCATTAGACAATAATTATACTATTTTTTTCAAACATTTGAATTTTTTAAAAAAATATGTATAATTATTGAATTGTTGCTTGTGAAAGCCGGAAATATTATATATCCGCATAATACACCAATAAATTAGTTCCGACGTAGCTCAATGGTGGAGCAATCGGCTGTTAACCGATCGGTTACTGGTTCGAGTCCAGTCGTCGGAGCTCTCTTTTTTAGCGATGTTTGACAAAAAGCCGTCCGGCAATATTGCCGGACGGCTTTTTGCATGTAAAATCAATATGTTTTTTGTTCCTCTGCGAGGGCGTACATTTAACCGCATTGACTTTACCGCCGAAAAGGCTGCAGTATGCGTTCAATTTATTAAAAGAGGCGTTTTATAAAAAAACATAAGCCGTATCTGCCGTCAAACAGCGGCAACTGGATGTTTTCTATTTTTTTATTTGCCGGATTGCTTATAATGCTTTTCGGTTTTGGGCTTGTACGTAATAACTACGAGTTTTTCAGGACAAGTTTAAAAGCCGCCGGCACCATTACGGACATAACAATTGAAAGACGCGGACATGATGACAAAAGTTACCGCGTAGTTGCCGCCTACAATGTAGACGGACAGGACTATAAAAGTATCGTCAAATTCTATCATTCCGGCATGCGCGTCGGCGATGATATTACTATGTACTATAATCCGTATAATCCGGCAGACGCGCGAACGATGAGCGGCGATATTATAGGAAGCGGTCTTGTATCGCTTTTCGGACTGATATTCTCTCTGGTCGGTTTTGTGCCTCTTGTCAGAAATATACGGCGCAGAAGAGAACTTATAACTCTTTTTAAAACCGGCATAAAACGCGAAGTTGCGATTAGCCATATTTATCAATATGACGGCTATAAAGTTAACCGTAAATCGCCATACATAATACGGGCCGATCTTTCCGATTCCGGACGGACAATCTCCTTTTCATCCGAATATTTATGGTTTAATCCCGAGTTCTACGCAAAACCCGGAGATATTATATATGTATACATCTCCGCGGAAAATCCGGACAAATATTTTCTGGACGTAACCCCGATATATCTGAAAAGCAAACAAAAACTTCCCCCGCGGCTTTAAAATACGCGGGGGAAGTTTTATTTGTTTTGATACCGCATCACATAAATTCATAGCCTCTCATCAAAGTAAAGGACGATCCGTTATTTTATCGTACAAACAGGTGTCTTATTTGGAAATACGGAACTTTATTTAATACAATGTCTTTAGCAAGGAGGTATTAACCTTTATAAATTCTGTTTAACCTAAACGCGCGATTGAAAGAGTTTATGAAGCTAAAGGCGCTTTTTGCAGAAAACTACAAAAAGGAATACCTTATGAAAAAATTACTATTCATTTGCGCATTGGTATTTTTAGCAGTAAATTCGTACGCAAGGGACAATATAGCCGTAATTCCGTTCGAAAGCGATAAAAACGACGCGTCCACCCTTTCTCTGACAAAATTTGCCGAACAAGAGGTCATTTCGGTTTTGAACAATTCCGGCCGTTTTATTGTGACCGAACACTATGACCCGGCCGCGGCAGCTGCGGCAGCCGAAACCGGCGATACCGAAAACGCAAACGTAATAAAATTTATTGTCTCCGGAAAAATATCCAATGTCAGTTATAACAGCGTATGGAAAGCCGATCTTCAGGGCAAAGCCCGCCAGGTAGCAAACGCATTTATAGAATTTCAGATAAAAATAACGCAGGTTTCAAACGGAACCATACTTCTTTTAAAAACTTACGATATTAAAAACGGCGCCTGGTTTAACCCTTTATCGCCCGATCTCGGTCGCGACACTCTTTTGCTGACTTTGCTGGCAAAAAACTTTGAGAAAACGATTTCGGAGGATATTTTATCCGCTTTTTCCATAGAAGGCACTCTTCTTTCCATAGACAGCAAAAAATCGGTCGTTATAGACATAGGCAGCGAACAAGGCGTTAAAAAAGGAATGAAATTTAACGTTGTTGTGACCGAAGAGAAAACCAATACCGCGGGAAAAGCGGTAAAAATGGTCAGGCGTATTGCAGAATTGAAAGCCTCGGAAGTTTCGGAAGAATCGACTGTGTGCAGAGTATCCGGAGCAAAAAGGCCGCTTGAAGAAGGAATGAGGGTCGTTTTGCTTACCGATTAAAGATTTTATAAATTAACCGTAGGGCATATTAACAAGAATAAACGCAGGTTCGGATGAATACCGGATTGCGTTTATTTCTTTTTGCCGGATTTTTCTTTTGCTTTGACTTCTTTCCACATTATCTCTATGTCTTTTGTGGTTTTTACCTTATAATTTCCGAAAACGTGCGGGTGCCTGCGTATAAGTTTTTTATTTAACGTGCTTATGACGGCAGCTATGTCGAAATTTTTGTTTTCTTTGGCGATTTGAGCGTGGAATACGACCTGCAAAAGCACGTCGCCGAGCTCTTCCTCAATATTTTTTACGTCTTTTTTACGAACGGCTTTTTGCAGTTCTTTCGATTCTTCGATCAAATATTTGACCAAAGATTCGTGCGTCTGCTCTTTATCCCACAAACATCCGCCGTTTTCGGCGCGCAGCTTTGCCATAATATCCACAAGCTTCTCAAATTCCCTCAAGTACTTTTTCATTTTAAATCCTTTTTTAAAGGCAGAGTTAAGAGTTAAGAGCGGAGAGTTAAAATAACGTGTTTTTGCTTTTGCAAAAACCTAAAACAGGTTTCGGCTTTGCCTAAACACAATATTTTCACTCTTCACTCTGCCTCTATCTGTCCAAAGAGCGGTACTGCACGGCTTCGGCAATATGCCCGCTTTTTATGATTTCACTGTTTTCCAAATCCGCTATGGTCCTTGCGACTTTTAATATTCTGTCATAAGCGCGCGCGGAAAAATTAAGTTTTTCTATAGCGTTTTTCAAAGTTTCTTCCGCTTTGGCGTCCAAAATGCAAAACTTTTTTATGTCTTTTGCGCCCATTTGGGCATTTGCGTGTATTTTAGACTTTTCAAACCGCCCGGTTTGTTTCTCTCTGGCTTTTACGACCCGTTTTCTTATTTCCGCGGAACTTTCTCCCGAAGAATTCATTTGCGAAAGCTCGGAAACTTTAAGCGCCGGAACTTCTATGTGTATGTCTATCCTGTCAAGCAAAGGCCCCGATATTTTATTTCTGTATTTTTGCACCTGATACGGGCTGCACACGCATTCTTTTTCCCTGTGCCCCAAATTTCCGCACGGACAGGGGTTCATCGCCGCGACAAGCATAAACGATGCGGGAAAAGTTATGCTGTTTTTAGCGCGCGATACGGAGATATGCTTATCTTCCAAAGGCTGCCTTAATATTTCCAAAGCGTCCCTGCGGAATTCCGCAAATTCGTCAAGAAACAAAACTCCGTTATGGGCTAAACTCACCTCTCCCGGTTTGGGGTAAGCACCGCCGCCCGCCAATGCCGCGGCGGAAGCGGTATGATGAGGGTTTCTGAAAGCTCTTTGTTTTATGAGACCGCCGGAAAAACCGTGACCCGAAGCAGACCAGATTTTTGTAGTTTCTACGGACTCTTCGAAAGACATAGGGGGCAAAATCGCGGAAATTCTTTTAGCTATCATGGTTTTACCGGAACCCGGAGGCCCGGACATTATTATGTTATGGCTTCCCGCGGCGGCTATTTCAACGGCTCTTCTTGCCGCAAGCTGTCCTTTGATATCGGAAAAATCGTATTCGTTTTCAAAAAATCCGTCAAAACCGCCCGCATCGTATGAAAACGGTTCAGATGCGGTTTCGCCGTTGATAAATTTTACGGCATCCGAAAGGTTTTTAAAAGGATAAACGTTTATGTCTTTGGCTACCGCGGCTTCTTCCCTGTTTGAATAAGGAACTATAAAATTTTCAAGCCCGTTTTTCTTAAGCCCTAAAGCTATCGGAAGAACGCCTTTGACTTTTCTTACCGAACCGTCCAGAGCCAATTCCCCCGCCGCGCAAAAACGTTTCAATTTTTCTTTTTTTATTTTTCCGCACGCGGATAAAATCCCCAAAGCTATGGGCAAATCAAAAGCCCCGCCTTCTTTTTTAACGTCCGCGGGGGCAAGGTTTACGGTAATTTTTTTGGAAGGAAAATCGAAACCGGAATTTTTTAAAGCGGCTATTACCCTGTCGCGGGATTCTTTTACGGCTGCGTCCGGCAGGCCGACTATTGAAAAAACCGGCATTCCCGAAGATATGTAAGTTTCAATTTCAATTAAACTCGCGTCTATGCCGTTAATCGCGGCGGAATAAACAAGGGATATCATACAAGCTTCTATTCTTCCTGTTTTAACAATTTGACGGATTGTATGTGAGCGGCCATTTTAAAATCATCGCCCTTTATGTGATTGACAAGCCAGTCCGCCACAGACTGTATTATAATTTCCAAAAGAGAGTCGCTGTATCCTTCTTTTTCAAGGCGCGATACAAAATCGCTCACGGTATTTTTAAAATCGCGGTGATACATTTTATGGTTTAAGATATCGTAATAATCATATTCTTCCTGAAGTTTTTCTTCATCCGCGAAATGCTTAACGACATAAGCTCTCAAAAATTCTATCGCTTTGTCAAGTTCGGCGAGGTTTTTGCCGTTTTGGTAAACGCCGATCAGATTATTGAGCATTGCAAATAATTCTTTATGCTGCTTATCTATTATCTCGTTGCCGGTTTCCAAATCGCTGTTCCATTGGTATTTCATATTTGTCTCCTTTACCCAAGTAAATATGCTCAGTATTCTATCATCTTAAAAAATATGAAAAAAACCGCCGCGTAGCTTAAAACCGTGAAAACGATCCAAAATATTTCTGCAAGTTTTCTTTTGGCCGGCTTTTTAAAAATACCGCAGCTTGCCGCGTACGTAATTTTAATCAAAAAGGAAATTATGACGGCGGCAAGAAAACAAACCGCCGCTATTAACGCGAAAATTACGAGCGACCCGGTAAAAAAACCGGACATAATTCCGGTAAGTACAAGCTGCTTGGCTACAAAATAATGCAAAGCCGCGCTCATCAGGTATAAAACCGCGATAAAAACCAACTTTTTGTTATAAAACATTTTTACATTAACTCCGTTAAATCTATTCCCATATTTTTCAATTCATAAACGGCATCGTCGCTGCCGCGGTAAGCCGCTCTTTTGAAATGTTCCGCGGCTTCGTTTTTCTTTCCGGCGTCTTTATAGGCCATACCCAGAAGAAAATTGGCTTTATCGCTGTCGGGGTCGATTTCCAAAGCCTTAAAAGCCCAAAAAACCGCGTTGTCAAAATCCGCGCCGTCATAATAAAGCTGCCCTATTTTTATATAGGGAACTATGTAATCGGGTTCTATGTCCATGACTTTTTTATATTCAAGCAAAGCGGCGTCTTTATTGTTCATTTTTAAATACATATCGCCCAGATTGCAATATGCCGCGGAAAAAGAACCGTTATGGTCTATAGCCCTTTTATAATAGTCCGCGGCCTCTTTATATCTCTCCTCTTCCCTGAAAGTATGCCCTATCAGATTATAAAAACCCGCCTGATTGAATTTGCCGGTAAGCAGCGCCATCCTGTACCAGGCGCGCGCGTTTTCCTGCATGCCGCAGTTGCGGTAACTTAAACCTATAAGAAGATAAGCGTTTTCCGTGTCCGGAGACAAATCGACTGATTTTTCAAGATATTTTACAGCCTGAAAAAATTTGTCGGAACTGTTCGATCCGGCCGCTTTTTGATAATAGGCATTGCCTATGGAATAATAAGTTTCGGCGTTAAAAGGATCAATTTCCGAGGAAAGCTGTAAAATTTTTACTGCGGAATCGTAATTGCCGAGTTTTAAAAGGGAGGAACCGTAATTTCTGAAAACTTCCGAACCGCTTGCGCCTAACTCCACGGCTTTATCGTAATATTTTGCCGCCATAAAATACTGTTCTTTTATGTAGTAGTCGTTGGCTCTTTGCAAAATAACGTCTTGGGAGTAACTTTTATTTTTGACAGCATAAACGATACAACAGGCCAAAATGAAACACAACGTCAAAATAACGCTGATTTTGAAGTTTTTATCGGGTTTCTTTTTAGGTAATGCCGCTTTCGCGTGCGCCGACGATTTCACAGGCATCGCTTTTATTATAGGGCACCGTTCAAAATTTCACAATCTATTTTTTCTTCAGCCTGCGGCCTGAAGACGTTTTTATATCCGCTTCGTTTAAAAGACTTCAGAGCGGCCGAAGAGCTTTTTTCATCGGAATGCGTCAAAAATATTTTCGCGGTTTTATCTTGGTTCGCAAACCATTTTTTAAGCATGTCAAAATCCGGATGGTCTGAAAATATCTCGTACTTTTTTATCTTAGCGTGCGTTTTTAAGCCGTCTATGTTTTTACCGGAAAGAAGTTTCCCCGCATTGCTTGACGGACTCACGTAATTTACCGACATAATAAAAACGCCGTCTTCGGGAACCAGCTTCGAAACAAGCCCTGCCGACATCCCTTTGTCCATATCGCCGCTTGAAGAGAACAGTATCATCTGCGTGTCGTAGCGCCTTACCGGCTGGAGCTTCGCGTTTTCAGGCATAATGGTTCCGTTTTTATAAACGTCTTCTACAAACCAATTTCCGCTTTTTTTATCCAGTTCTTTCTGATACGCGATTGTTACCGCGTTGGCGCTCGGGGAAACGGAATATATCGGTATTTCTTTTGAAAGTTCTTTCGAGTCCTGCATAAGTTTAAGTTCGTACAGCACTTTCTGCGTTCTGTTAAGCGACAGCGCCGGGATCCAGACTATTTTGCCTTTTGACAAGGCGTCAGACAAATCTTTATGAAAAACCTTAAAGCCTTTTTTAGAAAATTTTTCTTTTTTTTCGGCGTAAGTCGATTCCGTAAAAATAATGTCCGCTTTTTCCGGAACGTCAAACATTCCCGTAAGTTTGGAATAACCGCTGCCCAAATCTCCAGAAAACAGTATTTTTCTGTCATTTATTTCAAACAATACGCTGGCGGAGCCGGGAATATGCGCGGCGTTTATAAATTTAAACTTTACCGTGTCCGAAGACGAAGTTTCCGGAAACGGCGTTTCTTCGCCGTACTCTTTCGTTATAAAAAACTTTTCTATGCCCTCCGCCTCTTTCGCGCTGCATTCTTTGCAAAGCCTGAAAGACGCACCTTCTTTTTTTTCGATTTCGGACAGCGGCATAATTTTTGCCGATTCGCCGGCGCTTTTTATATTCCTTCTGCAATTATCGGTCCAGTGTATTACCGCGCTTTTGCCGGAATCAACGGATTTATTTCTTTGGCTCTGCGACCAAAACCATTTTCTTTCTATAAGGTCAAGGCCGTTTCTTTCCCTGAAAAGAAGAAGCGCAAGCTCTTTTGTAGCCTGCGTGGAGTAAATATTTCCTTTAAAACCTTTGTTTATCAAAAGAGGAATCCTGCCGGAATGGTCTAAATGCGCGTGGGTCAAAATCAAAGCGTCCGCGTTTATAAGTTCTTCGGGCATATAAAAATTTTGGGAATCGTGATTTCCCTCTCCGGCTCCGGTTTCCATAAAAATCCCGCAGTCGATTATTATCTTTTTTCCGTCCGCTTCAAGCAAAAAACAACTGCCAGAAACAATGCCCGCACCGCCGTAAGGCGTTACGGTTGTTTCCGCAGACGAAAAAGATACGCAAAATATGGCAAATAATACCGCAAACGCCGCTGCTTTTTTCATAAACCCCAAAATAATTTACAAAGTACAATCGACAAATTTAACGGCTGATATAAAATTTTTATTTCATATCCCCGTTGTTCTTTGCCGTTATCACATTTTCTCGGGAGCCGAAACGCCGAGCAGGCCTAAGCCGTTTTTAATTATTACGCAAACCGCTTCTATGAGTTTTAATCTTGCCGAAGTCAAAGCGGAATCGTCGCTTAAAACGCGGCATTTTTCGTAAAATTTATGATAGGTATCGGCAAGTTCGATTAAATACGCGGTAAAGTGATGCGGGCTCATTGTTTTTTCGCATAATGCCAAAGTGTCGCAGAAAGCGGCAAGCTGTTTTATCAAAACTCTCTCTTCTTTTGTGCCGAGCAAAGACAAGTCCGGGTTTTCGTTTATGTCGGTTCTGTTTTTGCTTTCCCTGAAAATGGAATTGCAGCGGGCATTCACGTACTGCACGTAAAACACGGGATTTTCGCTTGACTGCTTTTTTGCAAGCTCCAAATCGAAATCCAGTTGGGAGTCCGGGGCGCGAAGCAGAAAGAAAAAACGGCACGCGTCTTTGCCGACTTCGTCAATAACCTCTTTTAACGTTATGAATTCCCCGCTACGCGTGGACATCGCGGCGGGCTGCCCGTTTCTCACCAGAGAAACAAGCTGGTACAAAATAATTTTCAAAGCCTCTTTCGGAAAGCCCAGCATCTGCACGCAGGCGTTGATTCTCGCCACATAGCCGTGATGGTCGGCTCCCCAAAGGTTCACGAGTTTTGTAAAACCTCTTTCAAACTTGTTTTTGTGATAAGCTACGTCCGAAGCCAGATAAGTGTACCTGCCGTCCGAACGCTTAAGCACCCTGTCTTTGTCATCGCCGAATTTTGCCGAAGCAAGCCAAAGCGCGCCGTCCTTTAAATAAGCGTCGCCTTTGGACAAAAGATATTCGCAAGCCCTGTCAACGGCCGTCTTTCCTTCGGAGTCTTTATCGAAAGCGATAGTCCCTTCGGAAAACCAGTTGTCGAATTCTACTGCAAAATCTTTCAAATCGCTTTCTATCGTTGCAAGAATGTCTTTTACCGCTTCTTTTTTAAAATCTGTTTCTTCGATGCTCTTGCCTTCGCTTATAAGCCTTTTTGCAATGTCTTTTATATAATCGCCCTGATAGTGATCCGGCGGAAAGGGGACTTCGTTACCCTTTAATTGCAAGTACCTTACTTTAACGGACTCGGCTAAAACGAGCATTTGGTTTCCGACGTCGTTTAAATAATACTCTTTTGAAACGTCATAACCCAGATGTTTCAAAACTCTCGAAAGCGAATCGCCTATCGCAGCCCCGCGGCCGTGGCCTATATGCAAAGGGCCCGTCGGGTTTGCCGATACGAATTCCGCCATAATTTTTTCTTTGCCGTTCGTTTCTTTTGCGCCGTATTTGTCTTTTTCGGAAATAATCTTTCGCAGTTCTTCAAAAAGAACTTCGTTTTTTATATGAAGGTTTATAAAGCCGGCTCCGGCGATTTCGGCTTTGTTTACAAAGGCGCTTAAATCTTTCAAAATTAAATCTATGATTTCCGCGGCGGCGGTTCTCGGGTTGGATTTTATTTTTTTAGCCAAAAGCATAGCCGCGTTTACGGCAAAGTCGGCGTCTATGTTTTTCGGCGGCTCTTCCACCGAGAAAACAAAGTTTTCAACGCCTTTTTCTTTTGCGTATTTTCCGATAATTTCTTCAAGTTTTTCCGTAAGCTGTTGTTTGATCATTTTTGTTTTCCGTTATTATTTTCTCTTATTACTAACCGCGTTTGTCATTAACCTATCCTCATATGTCTTAAATATGGATACCGTTTTTCAACGGTATGACGGCAAAAAGCCGTACACTTCACGCTGCCGGCTCCTGACTGCCGTTATCCCCACTTCTCGTACTTTATCTTTTCCGGCTGCCATCCGTTTTTGGGCGGATTATTGTCCGCGGATTTCCCTATTACCACAAGCGCAAACGGCTTTATGTTTTCCGGCAGTTCAAACAGCTTTGAAAACTCCGACATACGCCCTTCGTTTCCGTAAATTCCGCACCATACCGAACCGTACCCTTTAGCCGTTGCGGCAAGAAGCATATTCTGCGCTGCGGCGCCGCAATCCTGCGGAAGGTAATTTTCAAAAACGATGTCCGCGTCTCCTACAATCAAAACCGCCGCCGGAGCTTCGAGAACCATCTGCGCCGCCCTGTGAATTTGGGCGATTTTTTTGTGCGTTTCTTTATCTTTCACCACTATAAACGAAAAACACCTCGTATTTCTTGCCGTAGGGGCGGACATCGCGGCTTTTAAAATATAATTTAAATCTTCTTCTTTGACTTCGTCTTTCGTATATTTTCTTACGCTTTTTCTCTCAAGCAAAATATCCATTTTGACCTCCGTTTGAAGTTTTTTGCCTGTCAATCGAATAATTCCGGCTCTATCGAATCGATGCCTTTTCTGTACATATTCTTAAATATGTATTTCGCTACGGAAACCATTGTCAGCACGTCTGCCATCGCCCTGTGTTTTATATCCGCTTCAACGCCTATGGCCGCGGCAATGTTTCCCAAAACGTTGGAATCGAAAGAAAAATACTGCCTTGCAAGTTTTAAAGTGTCTATATAACGCGCGCCTTTTAAAATAATTCCGCTTTCTTTGAGTTCTTTGGATACAAAAGTCAAATCGAATTTGGCGTTATGGCAAACAAGCGTTCCCGTTCCTATAAAATCCGATATGTCTTTTGCTATGTCTTTAAACCGCGGAGAATTTAAAACCATATTATCGTATATCGAATGGATTTTTGAGCATTCCGAAGGAATGGGCTGCCCGGGGTTTACAAGGCTCTCATATCTTTCTTCAACGCCGCTTTTGAGTTTAAGCATTGCAATTTCAACTATTTTCGCGCCTTTCGAACAGTCAAGCCCGGTAGTTTCGATATCTAAAAACACCAAATCGTCCGGAGATTTGGTATGTAAAATTTTGGAATCCGTATAATCTGTCATAGTCCGCGCCCGTATTGTTTTTTTATAATCTATAATTATATAATAAATATGCAGTTTTATAAAATAACCGGGGGTTAAAATGAAAAAGTTTTTAGCGGTTTTGGCTTTGATCTGCCTTTCTTCAACAGCGGTTTTTGCGGCAATGGATACGGATCAGGAATTTATAGTTAAAGCGGGAATACAGCCGCAGAGTTCTATGTCCGTAAACGGCAAGACCGAAGATGCCAATATAGGAATTACCGCGGGATTCGAATATTTCAAATACTTAAATAACATTGTGGCTGTCGGCGCAGGCGCTTCTTACGATTTGCCCAGAAAATTCAAAAGCAATACCTCCGGCGGTTCCGTTTCTTTTCTTCCTATGTCTGTAGCAATAAAAGCCCGCACGCCGCTTCACGGGCTTGAAAACAATTACCCTTTTATAGTAGGCAGGCTGGGGTTTTCGGCATTTATGAATAACGCGAACTGGATTAAATCTTCAAGCGGCGGGCTTTATTACTCCATAGGAGTAGGCGTAAGCATAAGCAATCTTGTAATAGAAGCCGCTTACGGCGCAAGCAAATTTTCTTATAATGACCCGTCTGAACAAAGCTTTGACGGAACATATTCTACAATCTCCCTTACCGCAGGGTTTAAGTTCGAATAAAGTAATTATACAAGTGCAAATAAAACAGGGCATAAGACTTTTGTTACGCCCTGTTTTGTTTTTTCTAAAAAACACAAAAAACTTTAGGCCTGTTCGCTTAATAGGTTATAAAGGGCTTTAGTTTTTTTAACAACTTTAGCCTATTTTTATTCTTTAAATAGCATTCCCAAACCCGAATTACTTGCCATCCCTTACTTTTAAGATTTTCAGATACTTCTTTATCTCTTTTCTTGTTGCGAAGTCTTTTAGATGTCCAGTATTGGTTGTTATCTTTGGGAGTGATATTTCTGCATTTATGTCCGTGCCAAAAACATCCGTCTACAAACATTGCGATTTTTCTTTCTATGAATACAAAATCTGGCTTTCCCTCTATCTTACAACCTCTACGCCAACCGGTAATATCGTTTTCTTTAAATATCTCTATTAGTTTTAACTCCGTAGATTTATTTTTTTCAGATTTTACTCTTCGCATTATATCAGAACGCTTTACTTTATCAAAAATATCGCTCATATAGCGTATTCCGCCAATTTTACTGGTTCCAATAAATCTATAATACGATGGACTTTTAATTTTAGTTGAATATTATTACCTGGATGCCGAATATTAGTTTTGGGAATATCTTTGCTTAAAGAACCATTACCGCCTTTTCTTTGAAATGCCACACAACATCCAATATTAAAACCGCCCTTCGTAAAAACTATATTAGTCGGCAAACTATTTAAAACATCTTTCATTGCGTATATTTTAACTACGGAAGTATCTCTATTATAAAGGACCAGAATTTCACGACTAGGATTGTTTGCAAATCCATACTTCAATATTCCTTTTGCATTTTTAGCGAAAAATACACCCCATTTTTCTTGTTGTTCTTGTGAAAATAAAACATTCCTAGTATTTTTAGACTTGGCAACGATAATATTTTCCAACTCTACTTTCTCCCGTTGCCCAAGTGCAAAATCGTCACAAAATTTAGATACGCTTGTTCTCGTTAATTGATTAAACCCTACGTTATCCCTAAATCCTTTCACATTAGCATCTATATAGTGCCCACAAGTGAAATTTATTCTAACATCTGATTTATCTCCGTAAATACCGCCGCCGGCCGTATTAGATAATGAACCTTGAATATTAAACTTATTTTTCATTTTTTCAATAACAGCGGGATGGTCAATAATACTATTCTTAATTAAAATTTCTATATTCATTCCTGCAAAAGCGTTTTTATTATTTTTGTTTTTCATTTTATTTTACCTTTATACTGTCATATACATAACCAATCATTTCAGGAACAACGGCATTTCCAAGTTGCTGATAACCTTGCATTCCATCGCTAACAAAATGCCTTGTGGGAAAGCCCATAACTTTTTTGCATTCATTTACAGTTAAACGCCTTATCCCCTGCTTTGTATTATATAATCCTGTTCTTGCTCCAACGCCCCCGCCATATGCAGATTGAGTTATCGCATGTCCTTTAGGACTATAAATTCTTTCCCCTTGCCCTCCTTTGTTTACAATGCCAACACGAATAGGTTCTAATTTATTTTTAATTTCTTTCTCATTTTTTAATATCTGTATATCATTACGATTAATTATAAAATCTTTATCAACTTCTTTTTCTAAAACATCCTCTAAAAATACTTTTTTTCTACTTTCTTTTGGCGGTGCGTAATCTAAAGTCTGCTTACAGCATTTTTTCATATCCTTTCTTAAAGCTACAAAATAAACGCGTTCTCTTGCCTGCGGGATGCCGAAATACGATGCGTTTAACACATGTTTATGCAGATTGTAACCGCTTTCGTCTAATTTTGTTTCTATCGTATTTATAACATTGCCGTTATCAATAGTCAGTATGTTTTTAACGTTTTCCAGAAGTAATATGTATGGTTTATGAAATTCTGCTATTCTTTGTATTTCATAAAACAGTCTCCCTCTCGGATCAGAAGTTCCACCCTGTTTACCCGATATGCTAAAAGGCTGACAGGGAAAACCTGCGCATAAAATATCGTGTTTAGGAATTTTATTTGCCGGAATTTCCGTTATATCGCCGGCAGGTTTTTCGCCAAAATTCTTTTTATATATATCTTGAGCATACGGGTCTATGTCGCTTGAAAAAACACATTCTAAACCCCTCTTTTCCAATGCAATCCTAAACCCTCCAATACCACAAAACAAATCAACAAATTTATGCATTTAGCACCCTCCCTACTATTATTTCCTACAAATAAAAAAGACGACCTTTTGATTTATGCGAGACCAATCCCATAAACAAAAGGTCGCCATCGGTTTCATATGCCGTCCGAAAACGGCATACTACTCCCTTTATAACTGGCGACACTTTTTTGGGTTGGTCTCGTGCTCATATTACTTCAAGCCGGAGAAATGCTCTATTTTAGAAATAGCCATTTCCACCAAAAATGTGTCTATTAAATTTTATTAAGCGTCTTTCAACGCTTCACTTTATTCACAGCTCCTAATTTTTCAACAGATTCAAATTTACAGAATTTTCTTTCATTTTTCAACTAGAACCATTTATTTCCAAATGCCTTTACTTAACGTCATAAAAACTCTTCTTCCTTATCTTCCTTATTGCCGTTGGGCACCGCGGTTTCAAGTACTGCGGCGGACTGGTCTTCCGGCAGAGCGTCTATGTTTTTGAGTTTATTCATCATTACGTTGGCTCTTGTTCCTACCGCGTCGTCTATATTTCTTATTCCGCTTTCGAGGTTTTTCTTGACCTTTTCCAAAACGTCGTTAAATTTGCCGAACTCGGTTTTTACGGCTCCCAAAATTTTCCAAACTTCGCTTGAGCGTTTTTGAATGGACAAAGTCTTGAAACCCATCTGCAAGCTGTTTAAAAACGCGACTAAATTGGTCGGGCCTACTACGATCACCCTGTACTTATTCTGTAAATTTTCAAATAATCCGACATGGCGCAGTATTTCCGCGTAAAGCCCTTCGGTAGGCACGAAAAGAATAGCGAAATCTGTCGTTTTGGGAGGTTTGATGTATTTGTCGCTTATATCTTTTGCGCTTTTCTCTATAGCCGTTCTCAATTGTTTGGAAATAGTTTCAACGGAATCGGGATCTTTATCATAAGCTTCGACAAGGCGCTGGTAATCTTCAAGAGGAAATTTGGAATCTATCGGCAAAAAGACGGGTTCGTTGGCGTCTTTACCGGGAAGCTTGATAGAATACTCCACCACTCTTTTGTCATTATCCGCGTCCGGATGATCGTTTTTGACATACTGTTCGGGGGATAAAAACTGCTCCAATATCGCCCCAAGATGCACTTCGCCGAAAATACCGCGGGTTTTCACGTTTGTCAGCACTTTTTTCAGGTCGCCGACTCCGCTTGCCAGATTCGACATTTCGCCGAGCCCTTTATGAACGGCGTCAAGGCGCTCGCTTATCAATTTAAACGATTCGTTGAAGCGTTTTTCAACGCTTTCCTGTAATTTTTCATCGACAATTTTTCTCATATCCTCAAGTTTTTTGTTATTGTCGGTTTGAATGTCGGTAAGCTTTTTTTCAACGGTCTCTCTTATTTCTTTTAATTTGTCTTCCGTTTCTTTTTTAATGTTATTATGCCTGTTTATAAGATCGTCGAATTTTTGTTTGTGCAGTTCGTTAAAGTCTTTTATCGTATTCGCGAGAATTTCACCCAAACCCTTAAAAGTATTGCTAAGTTCCTCTCTGCTGATTTTGAAAGCTTCCTGGTTTTCGTTTCTGTTCCTGCTGAACTCATTCCTGATCAAAGAATCCATGCGCTCAACGGCTATTGAAAACTTTGCCAATTCGTTCTCATCCACTTTAGCTTTCTTAAAAATCGTGATAAGAAGCACGGTAATAACAAGAACAGCCACGGAACTCAGCAAAATCATCTCAAGTACGCTCATGTACGTCCCCCCGTTTTTATATATTTTCCTGCTTACTGTATTTGTTAAGGCACCCGTCCCGGCATTTCGGCGTGCAGGTATGATCGCACGGCTCCACGTGAATATTGACAAGAACGATTTCAAGTTTTTCGGCGATTTGCCCGTCAATTTTTCTTGTGATCTCATGCGACTGCAAAACCGTCATTTCGGGATCTACAAGAATATGCACTTCGACAAAGCGTTTATTTCCGGATTTTCTGGTTTTCAAATCGTGATAGCCGCAAATAATGCCTTTATGCGAACGCAGCGCGTCTTCGACAAACGCGACTTCCTCATGCGACAGGCTCGCGTCAAACAAATCTTTAGCGGACTTTACCGTAAGCTTGTAAGCCGCTCTTATAATCATAAAAGCCACGACAAGGGCGGCCGCCGGGTCTATCCAGCTTACGTTCATATCCGGAAACGACAACTTTAAAAACATCATAACGGAAAGAGCGGCCATTACTCCGGCCGACGTATATACGTCGGCGCGCAAATGCCACGCGTCCGCTTCCAGCGCCAAAGAATCCGCCTGCTTTGCGACTTTAAAAAGCTTCAAAGAAACGCAGTAATTGACAACCGCCGCGAAAAGCATTATCAAAACGCCGACCAGCGGAGTTTTTATGTCCCTGGGATTGAGAAGCCTTTCCAAAGATTCGTAAAAAATATATATCGCTGCGGCAAAAATCAAAAGGGCTTCTATGGTTCCGGAAATATTTTCATACTTACCGTGCCCGTAAGGATGTTCGTCGTCAGCCGGAACAGACGATTTTTTCACCGCAAAAACAGCTATCAAAGAAGCGATTAAATCTATGCAGGAATGCACCGCTTCGGATATTATCGAAACCGAGCCTATAATAATGCCTACGGCAAATTTCAACGCCGTAAGGACGGAATTTGAAAAAACCGACAAATGCGCCGTTTTTAACGCCCGTTTTTCCAATTCTGTCATTTTTCTCCTTCGGCTTATTATTTTGTTTCGATTTTTTCCAATTCCGCAATTGCCGCTCCGATCGGAATTTTTACCTTAAGATATACCGGGATTTTTCTTCCGTCATCCGTGACCCATACGAGCATCCGCCCTGAAGTTTTCATTATCCCCGCGTTTTCCCTGACAAACGGCTCGAGAACAAGACAATCGAACTCGCCGGCAAAAACTTTTATTTTTTCTTTTCTTACGACGTTTACCGCCAAAGGCCATGACATATCGCCGGAATGCGCTTCCAAAGTATATCTGTCTCCGATGTTTAAATCAAGGGTTCTGATATAATACAAAGCCGTTAAAACGTCCTGAACGTAGTCGGGCGTTATGCCCATTTGCATTTTTCCGTTATCGTAAAGCCTGTACGTTTTTTCTACGGGATCAAACTCCAGCGTTTCGCGTTTTTTCCACCCGCCTTCGCTGATGTTGGAAACAAACCTCAAAGACGACATGCTTTTCTCGTCTATCCACGCTTCGTTCGTATCGCGGACTTTGAAAACTTCGTCAAAAAACGGCTTCGTTTTGGCGGAGGAATATATGTGATGCGCGCGCCGGCCGTATATACTGTTAAAACCTCTTAATTCCAAAGTCGCCTGGCCTACCGATATGACCTGCCATTTTACGTCGTAAGTAAGTTTTTCAAATTCCGGAAGGGACCTGTATTTATGTTCGCGCCACGAAAAAGAATTTTTGTTTGACTGAAGTTTCGCCCTCTCTTCTTTGAGTTTTTCCGCTACGAAAGAACGGGAAGAACCGTAAATATCGGGAGTCGAAAGAACCGCGTATAAAAAAACGGCGCAGAACAGCAGGGGAAATTTTCCGCGTACGGCAATTTTTTTATAATGCCTGTTTGTCTTTGGCGTCATTGATTATAAACCCCGCGGCCTGTTTTAAAGTCCTGAATACGCCCGAAGGCTTTATTTTTTCATTTTTGACTTTTAAAAACTGTTTTTTTCCGTGACCGGTCAGCACCAAAACGCCTTTTCCGCCGAAATTGCTTCCCAAAACGTAATCCCTCACGCTGTCGCCGACAGTGTAAGACTTTTTTAAATCTATATTGTGTTCTTTTGCCGCGCGCAGGGCCATTCCGGTCTTGGGTTTTCTGCAGCCGCATTTATCTTCGTCTATGTGCGGGCAGTAATACAGCCCGTCGATTTTCGCGCCGTTCTCTTTGAGAAGAAACAAAAACTTTTTATGTATTTTATCCAAATCTTTTTCAGTAAACATCCCTCTGCCTATCCCGGACTGGTTTGTGACCACGATAATTTTAAAGCCCGCTTTGCGCAGCCTGTTTATGCTGTCTGCGGCATAAGAATACAGTTTCACCTGCTGCGGCGAACTCAAATAATTTTTATCGAAAATAATCGTCCCGTCGCGGTCTAAAAAAACCGCCGGCGTCATTTTGGATTCAGAGCCTGAAGTATTGCTTTTTCCCATTGTTCTTTCCCCGTTTCAAAAACCGGATTCACGTTTAAAACAGCCGTTCTTTCTTTCATTTTACCGTCGGCAAGATATTCGAGCTTTACCGCGTCTTTTGCGGTGACGACAAAGCAGCCGTCCTGCGAATAAATTTCTTTCAGCATATTGAAGCCGTAATTCTGATGGTCTTTGAACGTATGAACTTTCTTTATTTTAAGCCCTGCTTTTTCCGCCGAATTCTTAAACCCGCCCGAAAAACCTATCCCGCTTAAAAGAATGACTTCCGACCTCTTTAATTTCTCTTCGTCAAATTTGGTTTTAAGGTCAAGTTTCGTATATTCATAATTCCCGTAATGCGTAACAAGAGGAGAATTGCCATTGGAATGTATTCTAATCTCGGCTTCGAGTTTTTGCAATACGTTTGTGCCGGCCGTATCGGCGTTTGTAATCATTATAAGTCCCGCTCTTTTCAAGGCTTCGGGTTTTTCCCTTAAAATTCCCGCGGGTATCAGCATACCGTTTCCGAAAGGGTTTGCGGCGTTTACGCACACGATGTCCAGATCTCTGCGGATTTTCCAATGCTGGAAACCGTCGTCTAAAACATACACGTCCGCTTCGGATTTGCCGGCAAAACGCAAAGCGTTATCATATCTGTCCGCTCCGACAATCACGGATGCTTCCGGAACGGATTTTGAAATCAAAAGCGGTTCGTCCCCGCTTTCATCCGCGTTTATGCCGCTGCCGCCGTTTTGCAATAACAAGGGGGCTTTGCCGGCGCGGTTATAACCGCGCGTCAATACCGCGGGTTTCAGGTTATTCTTTACCAAAAAACGCAAAAGCTCGATTACGACAGGCGTTTTTCCCGTTCCGCCCCAGGTAAGATTGCCCACGCTTATGACAGGCGCGGGAAGAGTCTTCGGAGATTTTAAAAATCTGTCCGTTTCGGATAAAATTTTATAAACAACGGATAACGGATACAGCCATTTTCCCGCCAATTTCATTCCCCGCTCTTTTTATTATAAATCTCCCACAATTTTATATACTTCATCAGAGTATAAAAAGAAGAATACAGCAGCGCAAGAATAAGCCCCGTCAAACCGTCCAAAAAACCTTTTTTTACAAAATACATTTTTATAAACATTACGGGCGGATTGATAAGAAGATTTACGACCCTGAATTTTTTACCTTTTGCAAACATTTCTTCGGCGCGCAAGTCCGTGTAAAAGTCCGACTTTGCGGTAAAATGTTTTATGCTTTCGTAAGGGTAATGGTAAATATCTCCCTTGAAATAAAATTTCCTGCCTTTATAATCTATGTCTTCGTGCACAAGCTGGTCTTTGTATTTCGCTTTCGTTTTATCGAAAAGAACCGGATGCCTGTAGTCGGGATACCAGCCGGAATGAGCGATCCATTTATTTATAAACCTGCTTTTGCGCGGAGCTATAAAAACGCCGCATTCGGGGCTTTTTTGAAGCTGATCTTCGATCTCGGCTTTAAGTTCCGGCGAAATTCTTTCGTCGGCGTCAAGGCATATTACCCAGTCGTAAGAGCATTGCTCCAAAGCGAAATTTCTCTGTTTTCCGAAATATTCGAATTTATTTTGAACGACTTTGGCCCCGAGGGATTTTGCTATTTCCGCCGTAGCGTCCGAACTGAAAGCGTCTATAACCACTATTTCATCGGCAAATTTAACGCTTTCCATGCAGTCTTTTATGTGTTTTTCTTCGTTCCGGGTCAAAATATAAGCCGATACTTTTCTCATTTTTTTACCGCCGTGATTTTATTGTAAACGTCCAAAGTATTCGAAACCATATTTTTCACGGTAAATTTTCCCTCGACAAACTTTCTGCCGTTTTCGCCCATGCGCCTTGCTTTATCCGGATCCCCGACAAGCTCTTTTACGGCTTTTGCCGTCTGCAAAACGTTTGACGGCTCGATCATAATGCCGGTTTCGCCGTTTATAAAAGCTTCCGGGATTCCGCCTATATTCGTGGCTATAACCGGCTTTTTTAAAGCCTGCGCTTCTATCAAAACGTTGGGCATCCCTTCCGTGTCCCACGACAAAAGGCAAAATACGTTCATCGCCGAAACGAATTTTTGAACCTGCTCCCTGTAACCCGTAAAATAAACTATGTCGCCTACGCCCGTACTTTGCGCATACCTTTTTAAATCTTCAAGCCCGCTGCCGGCGCCGACTATCAAATAACGGAGATTCGGGAAATCGGTTCTTAAAAATTTTGCCGCTTCTATTAAAAATATCTGGCCTTTGCCTTTCAAATCTACGATTGCGCCGACCGTGCCTACAACCGTTTTCCCCTCAAGGGAATATTCTTTGATTACGTCCGAAAAATCCGTATCCAAAGAAAACTTTTCAAGATTGGCGCCGTTATATACGACTTTGATTTTTTCGGGTTGAACTTTTTCATACCTGATAAGCCCGTCCGCGACCGCTTTGGATACGGTTATGACCGCGTCCGCAAACTTATAATGATTGGCGCTGAAAAAACTGTGGCGCGTATCCTGCCTTCTGTGAAAAACGACTTTCAAGCCACGGCAAAAAAATTTCGCGGCAAGCGCCGTCCAGTAAAGTTTCCCCTGATGAACGTGGACAATATCCATATTGTTTTTTTTGATTATCCGTATAAGATTAAAAATCGCAAGAGGGTCGAAAGAGTTTTTTGCCTGAAAAGAAAATGCGTGCAGATTTTTTTGGACGGCGTCTTTAAAAAGGAAACTGCCTGGTGGAGCTGCGATGAAATTTTGAACTTCGCCGGATTTTTGAAGACTGTCCGCCAAAAAAAGCGTTGCTTTTTCCGCGCCGCCTATCGTGCGCGATGAAAATATGTGAAGCACTCTGTATTTCATTTGAATATTTTTTTGCCGAGCGATATATATTCCTCTGAAGTAGCCTTAAAAAAAGCTTCGGCATACTGCATTCCCGGACTTTTTATTTCTCCCCAATATTCGTTAATGCTTCTTGCTATTTTAACATAATCCCTTGACGCGGTCTGCGTTCTATAGCATTCTATCGCTTTTTTCTTAATTTCCCATTCGGCGCTTATGTCAAAAATAACGTTCGGGTTAAGCGGCGCCCACACAGAATACGCGTAAACCATAAAACCGGTTTTTATTTTCTTCCGTATTTTTATAAGCGCCTTTGAAACCGCGCGGTGATCTTCGTGCTTGTCAAACCAAAACGGAAGGAAAACTATCTCGGGCTTTACCTTATAAAGAAGTTTTTGAAGCGTTTGTTCAAATTTTTTATTTCCGTCAAGGCTTCTCAGCGGAAACTGCAAAAAATGATTTCTCTTGGAGCCTAAAAGAGAGGCGGCCGCTTCGGACTCTCTTCTTCTTTCGTACGTATCGTTCGTGCAAAAAGCTATTTCGGCATGCCCGCCGGATTTGGTGTGTTTCAATATTGTGCCGCCGCAGCCTATGGCTTCGTCATCCTGATGAGGCGCGAGCGCCAAAACTTTCCCGCCTTTGAGAGATTCCTCAAGCGGCACGGAGTAATTTATGAAAGGCTGTATGAACTCGTACATTCTGAATAAATGCTTATACCTTAGATATTTCATACCTCTCCCCGAAAAAAAATATATATGTCTGTAAATTTTACAATATTTTGACCGTTATTGCATAAAAAACCTAAATACCCGAGTTCAACTTGCTAATCGGCAACTTGAATTCGCCATATCCGGAATATATTGACACATCCGCGCCTTTTTTGTTTTAATGTCGCTTATGAAAAAAGAGGCTTTAGACGGCAATAAGCGCCCTTCGTGGGACGAATATTTTATGAAACTTGCCTGGCTTGTGGCCGAAAGGTCAACCTGCGAAAGGCATCACGTGGGCGCCGTTATAGCAAGAGACAAAAGAATTCTTACGACCGGATACAACGGCGCAGCCGCGGGCGTAAAAGACTGCATAGAACTGGGATGTTTAAGAAACGAAATGAACATTCCTTCCGGCACAAGGCATGAAATATGCAGAGCCATACATGCCGAACAAAACGCCATTATACAGGGCGGTTTTCACGGGATCAGCATTAAAGGCTCTACTTTATACTGTACGCATTCGCCGTGCATACTGTGCGCAAAAATGATAGTAAACGCCGGAATAAAAAGAGTTGTTATGAGCATAGTGTATCCCGATGACTCGTATAAAGAACTTTTCTCCCAAGCGGGAGTTGAATATTCCTCGCTAAACATAGAAAAACTCTCCATCGCGCAAAAAATATAATCCGGCATTCCAAGTATCAATTTAATGCAATAAATACGCAAAAGGATGCGTTAATCGGTTATGAAACAATTAAACGACTCGGAATTGGTAAGTCTTTTTAAGACCGGCAGTAACGAAGCTTTCGAGGAAATTGTCATGAGATACCAGGCTGACGTTTATTCGTACCTGCTTTCAATAACGAAAAGCGCTGAAATTTCAAGCGATATTTTACAAGACTCATTCATAAGGGC
Source organism: Candidatus Endomicrobium macrotermitis (assembly GCA_031271405.1). Taxonomy (GTDB): domain Bacteria; phylum Elusimicrobiota; class Endomicrobiia; order Endomicrobiales; family Endomicrobiaceae; genus Endomicrobium; species Endomicrobium macrotermitis. The sequence continues at coordinate 64,070 of JAISVT010000023.1, forward strand.
TTTTAAAAAATTAAAAGATTATAACGATGAAAATAAGCTGAAAAACTGGCTGTTTACTTTATCGAGAAATATGACCATGGACTATTACAGAAAAAACAATAAATACCTTATACCGCTTGAAACGCAGGATGAAGATGAAGCGTCCGTAATAGATTATTTATCGGATAACACGCCGCAGCCGATAGAAATGGCAATCTCAAACGGCATATCGGAATCCGTAAAAAAAGCCCTTGAAGAACTTTCCGGAGAAGAAAGGGAACTTATATACCTTAAAGATTCTATGACCTTTAAAGAGATTGCCGAAATGCAGAACAAGCCCATAGGCACGCTTCTTTCAAAATTTAACAGGGCTTTGGCAAAACTTAAAAAGATTCTTTCCGAAACGGAACCGGAGGTGTACAATGAATATGTGCAATAATCTGCCTCTTTACATTTATAATGAAATGAGCGAAAAAGAAAAAGAACTGTTTGAAAACCATCTTGCGGGCTGCGTTCAGTGCCGCGAAAACCTTAAAACCTGCGCGGCCGTAAAAAACGCGTCGCATATTCAAAGCGCGCCTTTAAACGCAATTGAAAATATTTTTGATAAAACCGTAAGGAAACAGCCGTTTTTTAATTTTTCAAAAACGTGGAAACTCGGGTTTGCGGCTGCCGCCTGCCTTATGATAGCCGTATTTTCCGTTATTTCGGACCATACCGATTATTCCGGCGCTTATACTTCGTATGACAAAGTTCCCGTATCTTATGAAGATATAAGCAACATAGATTCCGAACTGGACGAATTCGAACGTATATTTTTAGCCTGAGGAGGCTCTTATGATGAAAAAATTATCTGTTGCTTTGTGCGCTGTGTTCGTAGCCGGCAGTCTGTCGTTTGCGGCTCCCAAAGATTCGGGAACAAAAGACGCTGACACAAAAAGCAGAAAAGAAAGAATGGCTGAAATAAAGAAAGAAAAAGCGGATTACTTAAACAAACTCGGCTCTCTGGCCGATAAGTACAATAAAGCGTCCGGCAAAGACAAAGACGGCGTAAAGAATGAAATCAGAGATTTAATCGCCGCGGAAGCCGACAAAGAACTTGTGCAGAAAAAAGAAATGCTTGACTCCCAAAAAGCAAGAATCGCCAAGTATGAAGCCCAGATAGCCGAAATAGAAACCGACAAGAACGGCTACATAGATAAAAAAGTCGAAGAAACCCTGACCTCCAAAGGGCAGGAAAAAATAAAGAAAGCGCTTGAAAGAATGAACAAAAAGAAAGATAAAAAAGCCAAATAACCGTTTGCAAAATAAAAAAACCGTCAGGCTAAAACCTGACGGTTTTTTTATTTTATTGTTTGGGTTGATCCGTAATCCGTAATTTAAAATTCGTAGTTGCCTTTACACGTATTCGTCTCTGACGCCTTTTTCTATATTTTCAAAGAAGCCGTCCAGAAGGTTTAAACTTTTTTCATCGAGATTTTTTTTATACTCTTCTATAAGCCTGTTTCCCGCCTCTTTCAGTTCCGGCTTTGCGAAATCCTCGAGATACTCTTTTAAAGTTATCAAAGCGTTCATATCGCACATATGTTTTATTTCTCCGGGTTTTGCCAGATCCATAAAATGTTCGCCTGTGCGGTTTTTACGGTAGCATGCCGCGCAAAAACTCGGGACAAGTCCTTTGGAAATAAGCGAACCCGCAATTTCTTCAAGCGTCCGCCTGTCGTTTACGCTGAACTGCCTTTCAAGTTTGTCGTTATGCACGGACTCTTCCTCATAGCCGCCCGGCGTGACTTTGGATTCCGCACTTATCTGCGAAACGCCCAGATTTACGAGTTCGTCACGCAGCTCCGCGTTTTCTCTTGTGGACATTATAATCCCCGTGTAAGGCACGGACAATCTTAAGACCGCGACAATTTTTTTAAATTCTTCATCGGACAAAGGATATTCGGGGCTTGAAGAATAATCCGATCCGGGAGCAGGCTCTATTCTGGGCACGGAAACGGTATGCGGCCCTATGCCGAACTTTTTTTCAAGATATTCTATATGCATAAGCATGGCAAGAATTTCAAATCTGTGGTTGTACAACCCCAAAAGAGGACCTATGCCTACGTCGTCAATTCCGGCTTCAAACGCCCTGTCAACGGCGTCTAAACGGTTGTCCGGATCGGTTTTTTCGCCGGAAATATGGACTTTTCCGTAGGTATCGCCGTGATAGGTTTCCTGAAATATCTGATATGTGCCGATTCCCGCGCTTTTAAGTTTTTTAAAAGACTCCGCACTTAAAGGGGCTATATTTACGTTTACTCTTTTTATTTTATTGCCTTTATAATCGGCCGAATAAATCGCTTTAACGGCTTCAACGTAATATTTTATATTTTTATCTTCATCGGCGATTTCGCCCGAGACCATCAAAATTCTTTTATGCCCTCTTTTGAGCAGAATTTCGGTCTGTTCTTTTATTTGCGCGGGAGTAAGATGTTTTCTTACGGTATGTTTATTATTTGCGGCAAAACCGCAATAGGCGCAGCTGTTGGAACACAAATTGCTTATGTAAAGAGGCACAAACAGCACGACTCTTTTACCGTAAATCGCGTTTTTTACATAAGCCGCGGCTTCATAAATTTTCTTCAGCAGTTCGGGATCTTCGGCGGCAAGAAGTTTTGCGGAATCTTCAAGGGCAAGCCTTTTTAAGCGTTTCGTTTCTTCAAGTATCCGTTCTATTTCGTCTTTTTTTACTTCGGTTTTCAGCAAAGAGTTTATCTTTGCCTCGTCTATGTGCTTCAATTTAAATCGCCGTCCTTTTTGACGCTGTATGTCTATAGCCGCAACAAGACGGCATTCTTTTACCGGTTTCTTCAGCCTTCTTTTCTGTAATTGTTTACTATTTCAATGACTTTTTTCGGCGTCAAATCTCCGTGGATTTTACCGTTGACCATTATTACGGGAGCAAGTCCGCACGCGCCCAAACATCTGGCTTCCTGCAGCGTAAAGAGAGCGTCTTTTGTCGTTTCGCCCTCTTTAATACCCAGTTCTTCTTTAAGGGTCTGCATTATTTCAGCCGCGCCTTTCACATAGCACGCCGTTCCCAGACAAACCGATATTACGTATTTCCCGCGGGGAGTAAGGTTGAAGTAATGGTAGAAAGTCGCCACGCCCCATATCGCCGACGCCGGGACGTTCATCTCTTCGGATATAAATTCCATGGTTTCTCTGGACAAATATCCGTAAAGTTCCTGGGCTTTATGCAAAACGGCGATAAGATAAGAATCGCCGTCCTCTTTTTTCAAATACTCGGCTATATAATTCTTTAATTCGGTTTGTTTTTCGTCCATATTTTAATCTCCTGAAACAAAAGTCGTTGCTATGCCTCTATGCATCGCCGTTATTTATTGGGTATTATGCCTTTCGGAAAATGCTGCTTATAATGCGTGTGCAGAAGTTTATGCGATTTTTCGCCCAAAGGTTTTCCCAAAAATTCGTCGTAAAGTTTTTTAATGTCCGGGTTTTCATGGCTTTTTCTTATCATTTTTCCTTTATCGGAATCATAAAGAGCCTGCGCGCGCAGCTTTAAAAGATTGACGTCAAAAGGTTCCGAACCGAGCCCCGCGTAAGGCTGTCCGCCGCCGCCTATGCATCCGCCGGGGCACGCCATTATTTCTATGAAATGATATTTCGATTTGTCCTTTCTGACTTCGTTTAAAAGTTTGGCCGCGTTTCCGAGCCCGTTTGCCACGGCAAAACGTATTTCAGTTCCGCCGACGTCGATTTTTCCTTCCTTTATTCCGACTATTCCCCTTGCGGCCTGTATGTCTATATCGCCGAGGGTTTTTCCGGTCGCAAACTCGTAAGCGGTTCTCAAAGCCGCTTCCATCACTCCGCCGGTAGCTCCGAAAATGGTTCCCGCTCCGGAAGACATACCCAGCGGAGAATCGAATTCTTCGCCTTTTATGTCCGGGAAATTTATGCCCGCGGATTTTATCATCCAGCCGAGCTCTCTTGTCGTAAGAGCGTAATCGGTCATCTGCATGCCGTCTATCATAAGTTCCGGCCTTTGAGCCTCGTATTTTTTAGCGACGCAGCACATAAAAGCGATATTTACTATGTTTTTCGGATCAATTTTCATTTTTTCCGCAAAATAAGTTTTGGTAATCGAGCTGAGCATTGACATAGGCGAACGGCAGGTGGAAACGTTGGGAATAAGCTCCGGATAAAACTGCTCCATGGATTTCATCCACGCGCTTGAACATGACGTTATCATCGGCAAAACGCCGCCGTTTTTTAACCTGTCCAAAAATTCGCTCGCTTCTTCTACGATAGTCAAATCCGCGGCAAACTGCGTGTCGAAAACGTAATCGAAGCCCAGTTTGCGCAAAGCGGCGGCCGTTTCTTTTTCCCAGTTTTTGCCGGGCTTTATTACGAAATATTCGCCGATGGCAGCCCTGACGGACGGCGCGATCTGAGCGATTTTTATTTTTGATTTGTCGTTAAGAGCGGCAAAAACTTTGTCTATATATCCTTTTTCCATAAGCGTAGCGGTAGGGCAGACGTTTACGCATTGTCCGCAATTTGTGCAAACGCTGTCTTTAAAAGACATGTCAAAAGCGGGCGATATTCTCGTATTTATTCCCCTGCCCGTAAAATCTATCGCGTGAATATCCTGAATTTCCGCGCAGACCCTTACGCATCTGCCGCATAAAACGCATTTCTGCTGGTTGTTGGTAACGCTCGGAGACTCGTTGTCTTTCTTATGTTTTTTTCTTTCGCCTTCATAATCTCTCGAGCTGACGCCTATGACGCGGGCAAGGTTTTGAAGTTCGCAAAGGCCGTTTCTTTTGCATATATTGCAGTCCTGCGGATGATTGTCCAGAATAAGTTCGACTATTTCTTTTCTTGCTTTTCTTATCTCTTCCGTGTTCGTGCGGACTTTCATGCCGTCTTTTACCGGATAAGAGCAGGACGCGACAAAATTTTTCATTCCCTCGACTTCCACAATGCAGACTCTGCAGCCGCCGAAAAGTGAAAGTCCGGGGTGATAGCACAGGCTCGGAATTTTATAACCCGCCATGCCGGCGGCCTGCATAATGGTTATTCCTTCCGGAACGTCGTAAGCTTTGTCGTTAATATAAACTTTTATCATTGTTGTATCCCCGAACTTTTTTTAACGGCGTCGAATTTGCACACTTTATAACATCTGGCGCATTTTATGCATTTTTCCTGAATGATATTGTGTTTCTCTTTAAACGCTCCGGTTATCGCTTCAGCCGGACATACGCCTTTGCATTGTCCGCATCCTACGCATTTGTCGGTTATTGTGTAATTCAAAAGTTTTTCGCAGACCAAAGCGCGGCACTTTTTAAGTTTTATGTGTTCTTCGTATTCTTCCCTGAAATTTTTTATCGTGCTGAGCACGGGATTGGGCGCGGACTGCCCCAAACCGCAAAGCGCCGATCTTTTTATCACTTCTCCCAGACGCTCAAGTTTCTCTATGTCGCCGTCTTTCCCTTCTCCATCGGTAATTCTAGTAAGGATCTCGTACATTCTGGTGGTGCCTTCGCGGCACGGAACGCATTTTCCGCAGGCTTCGCTTTTGGTAAACTCTATAAAATATTTGGCTATATTCACCATACAGGAATCTTCGTCCATAATTATCATCCCGCCGGAACCCATAATGGAACCCGCCGCGGCCAAAGATTCGTAATCTATGCTGGTGTCAAGAAATTTCTCGGTCAGACATCCGCCGGACGGACCGCCGGTTTGAACCGACTTGAACTTTTTTCCGTTCGGAATGCCTTCGCCTATATCGTAAACGATCTGCCTTAAAGTAGTGCCCATCGGAACTTCGACAAGCCCCGTATTTTTTATTTTTCCCGCCAGAGCAAAAACTTTAGTGCCTTTTGATTTTTCTTCGCCTATGCCGGAGAACCACTGCGGGCCTTCAAGTATTATCCCGGAAATATTCGCCCATGTTTCAACGTTGTTGACAAGCGTAGGTTTTCCGAAAACGCCGTTTGAAGCCGGAAAAGGAGGCCTTGGCCTTGGCATTCCTCTTTTTCCTTCTATGGAATTTATAAGCGCCGTTTCTTCACCGCAGACAAAAGCGCCCGCCCCGAGCCGTATTTCTATGTCAAAACTGAAATCCGAACCGAGTATATTTTTCCCGAGCAAACCTTCTTTTCTTGCCGCGGCAAACGCTTTTTCAAGCCTTTCGACGGCAAGAGGATATTCCGCCCTTATGTAGATTATTCCTTTGGACGAACCTACCGCGTAACCGCCGATAAGCATTCCTTCTATAATATTGTGCGGGTCTCCTTCGATAACGCTTCTGTCCATAAACGCGCCCGGATCGCCTTCGTCGGCATTGCATACCACGTATTTTTCCGGATTCGTTTCTTTGGCGGTAAATTCCCATTTTAAACCCGTCGGAAACCCCGCTCCGCCTCTGCCCCTTAAGCCGGATTTTTTTACGGCCTCGATAACGCCAACGGGCTTCATATCGGTCAAGACAGACGCCAGGGCAAGATACCCTTGAGCATTGTAAATGTAATCGTAAATGTTTTCCGTGTCTATCAAACCGCAGTTTCTCAAAGCTATTCGCTTTTGTTTTTCGAAATAT
>JAISVT010000064.1 GCA_031271405.1 Candidatus Endomicrobium macrotermitis
TACTGAAAGACACGCTGGCGTTAAGAGCTGGCGGCTGGGCGGAACAGTTGAACTTCGGATTGGGATATAAATTTGAATTTAAAGACAAAGGCGCATTATACATAGATTACGCTTTCGGCTTGCCGCTGAAAGTGCAGGAAACCTACGGCTCACACTTCTTCAGTTTAAGCTACAGATTTGATTAAAGGGAAAGCCGCTTCGCCGTGAAGCGTTAATATCCATGGATTCTGCGGCTTCGCGCAGAATGACTGCAATGTTTTGTCTTTTGCCTTTGCCGAGCTGCTGAACCTCCGAACTTCCAATCTTCCAAACTTCGCCGCAAAGCGGCCATGCTGTTGCCGAGCTTCCGAACCTCTGAGCTTCTGAGCTTCCGAACTTCGCCGCGAAGCGGTAATATCCATAGATTCTGCGGCTTCGCGCAGAATGACAGCACAAATATCTTTTCTATCCGTCATTCCCGAATGCTGTAAGCAGAATGACAACACAATACAAATAACCGCTTCTTCCCTGCATTAACAAAATGCCGGAAAAATGGTAGAATATCGAAAATTTTGACGTGCATTACGGGGAAAATTTAATGTCTAAACTTGAAATAAAAAAATACGGCGACGGCGTTTTGAGAAAAAAGAACGTTCCCGTTGAAAGTATAACAGCCGAGATAAAAAAATTAGCCGCCGATATGCTTGAAACCATGTATGATGCTCCCGGCGTAGGGCTTGCCGCGCCGCAGGTCGGCGTTTCTTTAAGAATTTGCGTTATAGACGTAAGCTCCGAAAAAAACTCGCCGCTGGTTATGATAAATCCGGAAATAACCGGAGGGGAAAGTAAAATTTTAGCCGAAGAAGGGTGTCTGTCTTTTCCCGGAATGTATGAAAACGTAAAACGTTTTGAAAAAGTCAGCGCGGAATATACCGACTTAAACGGCAAGAAAAAGAAAATTGACGCGGACGGTTTTTTGGCAAAAGCGGTGCAGCACGAAATTGACCATTTGGACGCAAAACTTTTCATAGACTACCTTCCTGACTGGAAAAGAAAAACCGTCGAGAAAGAAATTAAAAGAAGAAAGAAAGCGGGCGATTGGTGAAAATATTATTTTTCGGCACGGCGTCCATTTCAAAAGTTTATCTTGAACATTTGCATAAAAGCGGGCATGATATTTTCTGCGTTACTATGCCCGACAAGCCCGCGTCAAGAGGGCAAAAACTTACCGCGCCGGCGGTAAAAACGTTTGCTTCGGAAAATAATATACCGTTTATACAGCCGGAAAAATTTACTCCGGAAACAATAGAACGGATCCAAAATTTCGGCGCAGACGCGGGAATTGCCGTTTCTTACGGCAGGCTGATCCCGAGATCCGTATTTTTGCTGCCGAGATATAAAACTTTCAATATACATTTTTCTCTTTTGCCCAAATACAGAGGCGCTGCTCCCGTACAATACGCTCTTTTGAACGGCGAAACGGAAACCGGCGTTTCGGCTTTTTATCTTGAGGAAACGCTTGATACCGGCGCGATTATAGCGCAGGAAAAAATGCCAATTGACATTAAAGATACGGCTGAAACTCTGTTTGATAAACTTGTCCCTTTGGGAATAGGCGTTATGAACGCGGCTTTGTCGCGTTTTGGGAGCGGAGAGCTAAACGCAGTACCGCAGCAGGGTGAGCCAAGCTACGCTCCGGCGCTTAAAAAAGAAGACGGTCAAATTGACTGGCGCAAAAGCGCGGGGGATATATATAACAGGTTCAGAGGTTTTTATCCGTGGCCGGGGGTATATTCGGTTATATCGAAAGGTAAAAGCGAAGGTAAAAGAATAAAGTTTATTGAAATGGAAGCGGTTGAAAACAATACCGTAAACGATGAGCCGGGGAAAGTCTTTAAAATAGAAAAACATAAAGGTTTTACGGTTACATGTTCCGCAGGCAAAATTCTTGTTTCTAAGGTACAGCCTGAAAATAAGCCGGTTATGAGCGCGTGGGATTTTATACAAGGCGGCCAAATTTCCGAAGGCGATTGTTTTTGCGGTCATCCCCGAAATTCGCAGACGGGGATCCGGGTCAGTCTTTAAGAGGGTGGGCGGCGCGCCCGGATGTATTACGGCAATTGTTATAAAAATTCTTAATTTTGTATAATTTTAGAAAGTTTTTTACGGGAGGGTTTTATGGCAGACATTAATTTGACGGAACAAAATTTTTCTGACGAGGTTTTAAATTCGGACAAGCCTGTCCTTGTGGATTTTTGGGCTCCGTGGTGCGGCCCCTGCAAAATGCTGACTCCCGTTATAGAAGAACTTGCCGCCGAATACGCCGGCAAAGTAAAAATATGTAAGCTCAATACCGATGAAAATATGGGCTTGTCGTCTAAATTTCAAATAACTTCCATACCCTGCCTTATTTTGTTTAAAGGCGGTAACCCGATACAGAAAATCGTCGGTTTCAGGCCTAAAAACGACATAAAAAAGGTGCTGGACAGTGCGGTTTAAAAACAAATTTTTCTTTATTTCGGCATTGTTTTTCGTTTTTGCGCCGGCGGCATATTGCGGCGGCGCTTATGATTTTATGCTTAAAGATATGAGCGGCAATACGGTAAAATTGTCCGACTACAAAGGCAAAGTCGTTTTTTTGGATTTTTGGGCAAGCTGGTGCCCTCCGTGCAGAGATTCTATACCTGCCGTAAAAGATCTGCATAAAAAGCATTCTTTAGATTCGAAAGCTGCGGTTTTAGGCGTTAATGCCGGCGAAAAACACGGCACGGTTGACAAATTTCTTAAAAAACAGGGGATTGATTATACCGTTTTGCTCGGCGATAACGAGACTCTGCAGAAATATAACGTAAACGGAATACCGGCGTTTTTCATAATAGGCAAGGACGGTAATATCGCAAAGAAATATACCGGCTATTACAGAGGCCTCGAAAAAGAATGGGACAAAGAGATAGAATTACTACTAAAGTAGGGTGAAAATGGCATACGATGTTATTATTATAGGCGGCGGACCTGCAGGATTGTCTGCCGCTATTTATACGGCAAGAGCAAGGCTTAAAACCCTTATAATCGAAAAAGCCGGATGCGGCGGCCAGATGGCCATTACCGATATGCTTGAAAATTATCCGGGTTTTAACGGCGGAATAAACGGTTTTGAGCTTGCTGTCAAACTTGAAGAGCAGGTAAGGGATTTCGGAGCCGAAATCATTTATGACGAAGTTTTGAACATAGCGGATTCCGCGTCAATGAAGACCGTAGTTACTCCTAACGCGGTTTACGAAGCGAAAACGGTGATAATAGCGGCCGGAACTAAAGTCAAAGAAATGCAGATAGAAGGCGAGTCGCAGTTTATAGGCAGAGGCGTATCGTTTTGCGCGGTATGCGACGCTCCTTTTTACAGGGAGAAAGACGTAGCCGTAGTCGGCGGCGGGGATTCTGCCGTACAGGAAGCGATATATCTGGCTAAATTCGCAAAAAACGTTACCGTGATACACCGCAGAAATGAGCTCCGCGCGGCAAAAATACTTCAGGAAAAGATGCTTTCGTATAAAAATATATCGGTAATGTACGATACCGTTCCGGAACGTATCGAAGGAACCGATAAAATAGAAAAATTTATAGTTTCCAACGTAAAAACGAAGGAAATATCGGAACTTAAAGTGGACGGCGTGTTTGTTTTTATAGGACTTATGCCAAATACCGCTTTTCTTTCAAAAGAAGCCGATAATATCGGCTTGGACGAATTCGGCTACATAATAACCGATGAAAATATGAAAACTACCCTTCCCGGCATATTTGCCTGCGGCGACATAAGAAAAAAGCAGTTAAGGCAGGTAGTTACTGCCGCTTCCGACGGCGCCCAGGCCGCAATAAGCGCCCAAAACTACATAGAACATCAAGAAAAATAAAAAATTCCGGGCATTTCCTCGCAATGACGTCAAAAAACTCATAAATTGAAAAACCGCTGTTTTAAAAACGGCGGTTTTTTTATTTTCTGAATTATACCCTGACAGGCAGTTGTCACCCTGCGGCTACGCGCAGGATGACGGACTTTACT
>JAISVT010000004.1 GCA_031271405.1 Candidatus Endomicrobium macrotermitis
TTCCCGATGTCACGCTCAGCTTATCCGTATCCATTGCGTAAACATTGCCCGCCGCTGAACTGAATGTTATCCCGAAAGCCAAACCGTTATTGTTACCTTTGAGGTTCAGCGTATCAAACAACACCGTCCTCGTGCTGTTTGTTACGCGATTGATTATATCCGCTACCGAATTATTGAAATTGTACTCAACGTTTCCTCTGAAATCATAGGCCGCAAAACTTACCAGGGAATCGTTGAAGTTTATGCTGTTTCCCGAACCGCCCGCAAACGATCCGTTCAGCATATAATTCGCATACTCCGTTGCGCTTTCTTCCGATTTATAGAAGTTCGCCTGACCTCCCGCTCCGGTAAAAGCAAGATTGTAACCGTGCAATCCGGTTATACCGGCGTTTTGGCTGTAATAATTCGATATCCCGTTATTTCCAAGACTTACGTTATATCCCAAAACGTCAGCGTTTGACCCTCCGTACACCGTCAATGCGCTGCCGGATATATTATTCGTTCCGGAAAACATCTTCCCGGCTTCTGAAACGTTTGTAATTCCCGCCGTCTGATTGAATATTCCCGTAAACACCGATTCATCGCCCGTTATGTTTAATATCCCCGTTCCGCTTTTATTCATCGTTCCGTTTCCGCTTACCTGTCCGTTAAAGTCCAACGTGTTGTTAGCCGTTATGTTTAACGTGCTGTCCTTTATTATATAGCTTGAACCCTCGGATAATATCGCTCCGGTAGAAAACTGCAAAGTTCCGCCATTTATATTGTGAAGTCCGGCAAAACTATTCCCGCCTATTGTCGTTATTCCCGCAGTCTGGTTAAAATCTCCCGTAAACACCGATTCATCGCGTATTATGTATAAACCGCCGCCCCCGCTTTTGTTTATCGTCCCGTTTCCGCTTACCTGTCCGTTAAATGTCAATGTATCGTCAGCGGTTATATCCAATATGCTGTCTATTATATAGAGTGAATGCTCAGATAATATCGTTCCGGCGGAAAACTGCAAAGTTCCGCCAGTTATGTTGTGGAGTCCGGCAAAACTATTTCCGCTTATTTCTGTTGTTCCCGCCGTCTGGTTAAAATCTCCCGTAAATGCGGATTCATCGCCCGTTATGTTTAATATCCCCGTTCCGCTTTTATTTATCGTTCCGTTTCCGCTCACCTGTCCGTTAAATGTCAATGTATTGTCAGCGGTTATATTTAACGCGCTGTCTGTTATTACATAACTTGAACCCTCAGACAATATCGTGCCGGTATCAAACCGGAGTATCCCGCCGTCTATGTTATGAAGTCCTGCGAAAGTATTGCTGCTTACGGCGGTCATTCCCGCAGTCTGCGTGAATGTTCCGGTAAATAAGCTGTTGTCCCCGTTCAAATATAAATCTGCGGCATTGTTTATCGTTCCGCTGCCGGCTATTCCACCGCCCGATATTACCGCTCCGCCTCCGGTTATGTTTACAGTTCCGCCAGAATTATATATGTCATTGCCTGCCGCGCTTGCCAGATTTCCGCTGAACGTTACGCTGCTTCCAGCCTGAGTTATAAAATTTAACGTTCCCGCGTTAAATATCGCGCCGCCGATTCTCCCGGAAGATTGGTTTTCCGAAAATAATACATTGCCCCTAAACGACGCGGTGCTTTTGTTATCCAAATATACCGCTCCCCCGCTGCTTTGCGCCACGTTGCCGGAAAAAGTTATTGACGGAGCGGCAAAATCTGCTTCCGAGCCCGAAAGGTACACAGCTCCCCCTGCGGATCTGGCATTATTTTTCGTAAAAGAAATATTGTTTTCGGCAGAAAATGATGCCGAGGAACGGATTGCGGATAAGGCTCCGCCTGAATAACCGGAAACGCTGTCGATAAAAATGCCGCCGACGGCAAAAACGGACATTGTTGACGTATAAATGTCCAAAGCGCTGCCTTCGTAAACGGAAGGAGAATAATCATCATTAATAAAAGAAATGTCATTGCCCGCGTTAAAAAATACGTCAGAATAAACGGCATCCAAATAACTCCCGGAATCGGTTTTTGAACCGGTATTAAAAAAAGATATGTCGCGGCCTGCCGTAAACGACGCTGAAGAATAATAAAGGAGAATAGAATTGACGTCTCCGAAATTGTCATTTCTGAAATTCAGATCGTTTCGCGCGTCAAAAGATATAAGAGAATTCTCCGCGTAAACGGCTCCGCCGCGGCCGTAAGGATAGATGCGTTCGGCAAAATTGTTTAAAAAAGAAATACTATTTAAAGAATTGAAATATAAGGAAGAATATTCGGCGTAAATGGCTCCGCCGTATTCGCCGGCTCTGTTATGCTCAAAATATATGCCGTCGAGAGATGCCGAAAACGACATTGTGGAATGAACGGCGTAGATTGCGCCGCCGGAATTGTTGGTTCGATTGCCGCCGAAATGAATTCCGCTGCCGGCGGTAAATGACATTGAAGAAGCTCCGGCGAAAATGGCTCCGGCCCCGCTGCTGTACAAATAGCTGGGATCACAGTCATAGAAAACGCGATTATTTGAAAAATAAATATCTCTGTCCGCCTTAAAATGCATATGAGAAAAATCGGAGTAAATGGCTCCGCCCGCCAGGTTGACATAAAAGCCGTACTCGGAGCCGGAAATGCTGCCATATACGTAATTGGCATCAAAATAAATATCCCTGCCGGAAACAAAAGACATGGAAGACTCCGGCGCCGCGTAAATTGCTCCGCCCGCTATGTTAGCGTATTCATTTGAATAATACGGCGAATATTTGGTCTCGGATCCGTTATTAGTGAAAAAAATATCATTTGCCGAGGAATAAGTCATTAAAGAAGCCTCGGCATAAACCGCTCCTCCGGAATAATTATAATAGGAAGAGTCCTTGGAATAATCGTTGTTAAAATCGTTAGACGTACGGTTATCCCTGAAAAAAAGATTTCCGTCTGCCGTAAAAGACATTGAAGAAGAAACGGCATATACGGCTCCGCCAAAGTTGTTATTATAGGAGTTATTATTACTGCCGTCATCATAGTTAGAAAAAGAGTTTGCCGAATAATTGCCTAAGAAAAAAAGATTTCCGCCTGCGGCAAAAGACATTGAAGATACGGAGGCATAAACAGCCCCGCCTAAAGCGGTATAAAGACTGTTATCGCTGCCGGCTGCCGAAGCGGAATTGTAATAATAGTTAGACTCGAATGAAATATCGTTATTGTCCGCGATAAAAGACATAACAGAATTATCGGCGTAAATTGCGCCCGCCAAACCGGTAACGCCTGAATTATCCGGACCGGAAGATTTGTTGCCGTAAAAAGAAATACCTTCGGCCGCGTTTAAAGATACGTAAGAATAAGAAGAAAAAACAACCCCGCCTTTGCCGCCGGGCTTTATGTTGTTATAAAAATCGATTTCGCGTATATTAAAGGTTAACGAGGAAGACGAAACGCCGAAAACACCCGCCGGCGAACTCGAAACGGACAAAATATAATTTCCGTTTACGGACATATTAAGGTTTGACGCGTCTCCAAGCGCCGCTGACGAAGATATGCCGCTTGTAAGCAATACGTCGTAATTGCCCGGCCGGTTGAACAAATCTTGCAAATAGCTGTAGCTGGAAACCTGTATCTGCTGGGAAAATGCCTCTACACAGGCAAAACTCAATATCGACAAAGAAACTAAGAATATTTTTTTCATTATGCTGCCCCCTTCATACGAAAGGCCTAATCGGGCCCGGGGGAGGCGGCAAAGCAAAAAAACAGCCATATTTTACTATGGCAATTTTTAGCCCTACCAAAAACTCTATTACGAAATTTTAAAGATGGACAATCGCAGTTTTTGGAATACTGATTCCCCTTGCCTTCGGCCTTTTCTATTTTTTTCATAAGCCAATTCTAATGGCTTCTGCGGTTTTTGGCAAGGTTTTTTTTATGTGTTTTTTTTCGGCGTTTTATCGGTCTCGGCAGAATTTTTTATGCTTAATAATCTCTCCGTCCGAAAGATAAATAGCGTCTTCGCAAATATTTGTGGCGAGGTCGGCTATTCTTTCCAAATTTGAAGCTATATTGATAAGTTTCAATCCTCCGGGCACGGTCTTTTCGTTTTTTTGCATAAGTTCCGTTAATTCTTCAACAATGAACACTTTCAGGGTATCGATTTCTTCGTCTTTTTTGACAACGTCTTTGGCAAGGCATATGTCTTCGTTTACGAAAGCCCTTATAGAATTCTTGAGCATGCTCATCGTCAGTTCGCTCATTTTCGGTATATCCGCAAACGGCTTTATAAAAGGGTGCGCTATAATGAAAAGCCCGTTTTGGGATATGTTCACGGCATGGTCGGCCATTCTTTCCAAATCGTTGCTCATTTTTATGGCGCTTATAAGCATTCTGAGGTTTTTTGTTACCGGCTGGTAACGGGCTATATAATCCACCGATATTTCGTCAAACTCCGTTTCGTACTTATTCGCGGCGGCTTCGTCTTTGTCTATGACTTCGTGCAGCAGGTATTCGTTTCTGTTGACCGTGCCCTCTATGCTTTTGGCTACCATTTTCTCTACGTGTTCGGCATAATCCGCTATGCTCTTTTTCAAAAATAAAATTTTTTCCTGAAACATATATCCCCCCCGGTTTATACTTTTTACGGAATTATAAAGCGCGCCTTTTCCGCGCGCAGTGCGGCAAATACGCATCCTGCCTTCTTATCCTGCGCCGTTTTTATCCGAATTTGCCGGACAAATATTCCTCCGTCTTTTTCTCTCTCGGCACGGTAAATATTTTATCGGTATCGCCGAACTCTATAAGTTCGCCCAGGTACATAAACGCGGTATAATCGGAAACTCTGGCAGCCTGCTGCATATTGTGCGTTACTATCGCTATGGTGTATTGCTTTTTTAATTCCAAAATCAATTCTTCTATTTTATTTGTCGAGATCGGGTCAAGGCTGGCGCACGGTTCGTCAAACAAAATGACTTCCGGCTCTACGGCAAGGCATCTGGCTATGCAAAGCCTTTGCTGCTGCCCGCCCGAAAGCCTCAATGCGTTATCGTGAAGCCTGTCTTTAACTTCGTTCCACAAAGCCGCTTTATGCAAAGATTCTTCAACGGTCTGCGTAATTTTTTTCTTGTTTTTTTCGCCGTTTATTTCAAGCCCGTAAGCGATATTTTGAAATACGGTTTTCGGAAAAGGGTTGGGTTTTTGAAAAACCATGCCGACTTTGCGCCTTATTTTTACGACGTCCGTTTTTTTGTTCAAAATATCTTCGCCGTCAAGGTAAATGCTGCCTTCGACCCTCGTATCGGACACCAAATCGTTCATTTTATTCAGAAGCCTTATAAACGTCGATTTGCCGCAGCCCGACGGGCCTATAAAAGCCGTAACTTTATTGCCGTAAAAATTCAAACTCATATTTTTTATCGCCCTGTTGTTTCCGTAATAAAAATTTACGTTTGCCGCTTCTATTCTTATTTTATTTTCAGTTGACATAAGCGCTCCTGTATTTATTTCTCAAAACGATTGCCGCCGCCGAAATCAAAAGCACTATCGCCAAAAGTATCAGCGCGCAGCCGTAAGCTATGACGGTCTGTTTATCCGGCTTTGTGCCTTCGGTCATAAGAGCGTATATGTGGTAAGGCAAAGCCATAACTTCGGAAAAAACCGAATCGGGATATCCTCTTTTATAAAATGCCGCGGCCGTAAAAAGTATCGGGGCTGTTTCCCCCGCGGCTCTTCCCACGCTTAAAATAACTCCCGTCATTATGCCGGGTATAGCCGCAGGCACAACGGTTTTTCTTATCGTCTGCCACTGCGTCGCGCCGAGCGCCAAAGACGCTTCCCTTATGGACTGCGGAACCGCCGTAAGAGCTTCCTGCGACGCGGATATTATTCCGGGTAAAATCAAAATTCCCAAAGTAAGGCTTCCCGAAAGTATGGAAACGCCGAACCCGAAAAATTTGACAAACACCGCAAGGCCGAAAAGTCCGAATACGACCGACGGAACCCCCGCCAGGTTGTTTATGCTCATTCTTATAATGTTAACTATGCAGCCTTTCGGGCTGTACTCGTTTAAATATACGGCGCAGGCAAGCCCCAAAGGAAGCGCAAAAATCACCGCGCCTACGGTCAGATAAAAAGTTCCGACTATCGCGGGGGCGACTCCGCCCGCCGTCATTCCCCTGCGCGGGACGGAAGTAAGGAATTCCCACGAAATTATGCCTGAGCCTTTTGAAAATATCATATAAATAACAACGGTTAGAAACGCCAGAGTGACGATTATGCTTGACGTTATTAAAATAAATCCCAGTTTTTCCGTAATTTTATTTTTCATCGGTCTAACCCCAGCTTCACTCTGTATTTTTTACTTATGATTTCGGCAGCGGCGTTAAAAATCAAAGTAATCAAAAATAAAATAAGGCCTATAGCAAAAAGCGCGTGATAATGAACGCTCCCCACGGCCGCTTCCCCCATTTCCGCGGCAATCGCGGAAGTCATCGGGCGTATAGGGTCGAAAAAAGATTTCGGCATAATGGCCGAACCGCCCGAAACCATCAAAACCGTCATGGTTTCTCCGACAATTCTGCTCATGCCCAAAATTACGGAAGTGGATATTCCCGAAGCCGCGGCCGGAATAATAACTTTCGTAAGCGTCTGCCATCTGTTTGCGCCCAAAGCGTAAGACGCTTCTTTAAAACTGTTAGGCACAAAACTCAGAGCGTCTTCCGATAAGCTCGCCACAGTCGGTATAGCCATAATGCCTAAAACAAGGCCGGCCGTAAGGGCGCAAAGCCCCGTAGGAATATCAAAAAGATTTTGCACGAAAGGCGCGACTATAAGCATGCCGAAAAAGCCGTACACTATAGACGGTATCCCGCCCAAAATTTCTATAACGGGTTTTAAAACCTGCTTTTGTCCGGGGGAGGCGAGTTCATATACATATAAGGCGGTTCCTATGCCGAGCGGCACGCAAACGAATAAAGCGCCCGCCGTAACCCACAGCGAACCGAAAATCAAAGGCAAAATTCCGAATTCCGCAGGTTCATACGTAGGGTACCACTGCTTACCGAAAAAATTCGATAGTTCTACTTCGGAAATCAAAGGCAGGCTTTCTTTGAATAAAACGAATACGATTCCGGCAAGGAAAAACATCGAAGCAAAAGCAAAAACGGTAAATAATATTTTTATCGCGCGTTCTTTATTACTGTACATTTCTATCCCCTTCCCCTATGACCTTTGAAGGCGGCGGGGGTAACGCCGCCTTCAGACCGTCAGGCCCGCGCTTACGCGGACGTTTTTTCTATTTTCCTCCCTCTCCCTGACGGGAGAGGGCAAGGATATATGCGGTTTACTTCAAAGGAACAAAACCTTCTTCTTCGGCTATTGCCTGTCCGTCGGCGCTCAAAACGAAATCTATGAAATTTTTCGTATCGCCTTTAGGCTCGCCGTCGGTGTACATAAACAAAGGCCTGGAATAAGGATATTTTCCGGTCAGAACGGTTTCTTTGCTTGCGGCAACTCCGTCTATAGCTACGGATTTGATGCCGCCGCCCGTATAACCTACCCCGACATAACCTATTGCGCCGGGAGTTTTGGAGACCGCCGTTACGATCGCCTGATTGGAAGCCTGCATAAGGGCGCTTCCTATGACTTTCTGCTTGTTCAGGGCAAGTTCGCCGAACGATTCGTAAGTTCCGCTGGCGGAATCTCTTGAAACGACTACTATTTTGGAATTATTTCCGCCGACCTGCGACCAGTTGACCGCTTTGCCGGTGTAAATATCCATTATTTGTTTTTTTGAAAGTTTCGAAACCGGGTTTTGGCTGTTTACGATAACGGCTATTCCGTCCATCGCGACAACGAAAGCTTTCGCTTTTCTGCCTTTTGAAACCGCCGCCTGGATTTCGGTATCTTTTATCGCTCTTGAGGAATTTGCTATATCGCAAGTTCCGGATATCAAAGAGTTGATCCCTACTCCGGATCCTCCGCCTCTTACCGTAATGTCAACGGAAGAATTCGCATCCATAAATTCTTCCGCCGCTCTCTGGGCTATCGGAAGAACCGTGGTCGAACCTTCCATAATAATTTTGCCGGCAAAAACGTTTCCGGCAAACAACGATACCGCTAAAACTGCCGCTAATGCTTTCTTCATCGTTTCTTTCTCCTTTATCCGCTTTTATTAAAAATTTACACCGTACTAAAGTCAAATTAAAACTTATAGCTTATATCGCACTGGGCAAGGCTTCTGGGATCCTTTGCCCCGTTGATACGGTCATAGCTCAGGTAATTGAAAGCAAACGACGTGTTTTTCGTCAAACCGTAATTAATGCCTATTTCAAAACCTCTTACGTCCGCCGCTCCGCCGTAAGCGTCCGAGAAGCTGAGAGCCGCAGGCACGGCGCCGGCCATAAGGTATCTTCCCGCATACGTTATGTTCCAATCGCCCCGGTTGCCTATTTTACCGTCTCCGAAAGTTATACCGTATAAACCGCCTTCGTTATTATTTTTATATAAGGCGTCATCGGTATTTTTTACATATTCTCCGAAAACTTTTACGACGTATTTTCCGATAACTTCGCTTACCGAAGCTTCAACGGCGGGATTTATAAGCCTGTAATCCGTCGCGGAGTTAAAAGCGATATTGTTATTGGCAGTAATATGTCTGCCTTTCGTATTGAACTGCTGGTATCCGAGAGCGGCTTTAATGCCTATGTTTCCGGTTTTATAAGTCACGCCGGGCTGGAGTATATAAACGTCCGCAAGCTCGGCCTGTCTTCTTACGTCGCCGTTAATAATAAGCCAGCCGGCATTGCCGAAAAAAGTAAATCCTTTTCCCAAATCTTTGTTCATATTAAAGCTTACGCCGTCCGGATTAATATCTCCGTCCCATATAAGCTGTTTTAAATTCCAAGCAGTCATACCGCTTTTAATTTTACCCGCGCTTATTTTGCCGATATTGTTTATGTCATATGACAAGTAAGCGTAATCTATGCCTATAGGCAGTTTGTTGAATCCGGCGAATGTGGCGTTTGTCGAAGTAGGTTCGGCGTCGGCTCCGTCAACTCCGCCGAATTTACCGGTGGCAAATCCGAAAGCCGCGGTTACGTTCTGTACGGGTCTTGCTTCGAATCCGAAGCGGAGCCTCATTCTTTCCCTGTCTCTTGTATTATCGCCGGCGCTCCAGTCGCTCTGGAATCTGAGCCTTATGTCTCCGCTGAATTTAATGTTTTGAACCCATGCAGGAATCGCGGGATTCGTACCGCTTGCAGTCTGCGCCTTTATGTCTTCGCCGGTTTCGGTTGTAATTCTCTGCGCTTCGCCGTAGGTAATTACGCCTTTTTCGGCAAGAACAGATGCCAGTTTGTCAACCTCTCCCGCAAACGCCGCGCCGCTCATAAATACGGCTGCCGTCAACGCCAAAACGACTTTCTGCAGCTGCTTTGTCCCTAACTTTACTCTCATCTTTACTTTCTCCTTTGGGCTTTACCCCTGCGGCATTTTAACCGCTTTTTTTAGGACATAATCCGTCCTTTACGGGTAGATGATACAAAACCCGAATTAAGAAGAAATAAAGAGTTTGTTAGTTTTTTGTTAAGGAGTTTTGGAAGTTTGGAAGTTTGGAAGTTTGGAAGCTCAGCAGCCCGGAAGTTCGGCGACTGCCAAGTCTTTGCCGAGCTGCGCCGTTGATTTGTTAATCGGTCGGGAGTTTTACGGTAAACGTAGTGCCTTTGCCTTCTTCGCTTTCAACGGAAATGTCTCCGCCGTTAACGTTTAAAATGTGTTTTACTATGGAGAGTCCAAGCCCCGTGCCGCCGCTTTTTTTAGACCTTGCTTTGTCAACAACGTAGAATCTTTCAAAAATTCTGGACAGGCGGCTTTTCGGAATGCCGATTCCGGTATCGGAAACGGAAACGGAAATAAAATCATCGTTCAGATTGCGGGCTTTTACCGAAATTTCGCCTTTTTCGGTATATTTTACCGCGTTTTCTATAAGGTTTGCGAAAAGCTGCTCAATATTGAATTCGTTCACATAGGCTTTTTTTAAGTCCGGAGATATGTCTGTTTTTATTTCCAAACCTTTTTCAGACGCTTTTTTTTCGTAAAGCTTTGCCGTCTCTTTTATTATTTGCGCCGCATCGACGTCGTTACGCTCCGTTTCTTTCATCGTTTCAAGAGAAGAAAGAGAAAGCAGATCGGTCACTATGTTCGAAAGCCTTTGCGCCTGTTTTTTTATTATCTCTATATAGCGGGCGCTTTCTTCCGGCAGTTTTTTGGTTTCAAGCGTTTCGGCAAAACCCGCGATCGAAGTAACCGGCGTTTTCAATTCATGCGAAGCGTTTATTATGAATTCCTTTTTCAAATCGCCAAGCTGCTTTATTTTTGTAATGTCGCTTAGCAGTATGACGAACTTGTCCTCATTTTCAACCTTTGACACCGCGTAATAAAACACGGATTTTTCATGTTCTATCTCGCCGGAAAGAGTCCGGCTTTCCCCACCCGCCGCGGCTTTTAACGCTTCGCCGAAGTCTTTGTTTCTCAAGAACTCCCATACGTAACGCCCCGGAGCGGAATCCGGAAACAGTTTTTTCACGACCTCGTTTAAAACGAATACTTTTCCGTCTTTGCCGGCAAGAATAATGCCGTCCGAAACGGAAGAAAGGATTTTGTCCAGAGTATCTTTCGAATCGCTTATTTCTTTAAACAAAGCGTCTATTTTATCCGACATGGCGTTAAAAGAAACCGCAAGCGCTCCTATTTCGTCGTCGGCAAAAACTTCCGCTTTGGTTTTAAAATCCCCTCCGGCAATGCTTGAGGCAGCCCTGCTTAAAGACTCTATTCCGCGCGTCATTTTGCCGGACATTATGTAAGCCGTAAGAAATGAAATGACCGCGGAAACCAGAAAAATCAGAAAAATATGTTTTATCGCCCTTGCGGTAAAAAGATTTATGTTTTTTAAAGGCATGCTCAAACGAAGCACGGCAATAGATTTACCCCGCGTTTCGACCGGAACGGCCGCGTAAAGCATGCTTTCCTGAAGCGTGGAACTGTATCTTACGTAAGATGAAAAAGATTTTCCGCCGAGAACCTCTTTGACTTCGTCCCTGCCTGCGTGATTTTGCATAGACGAATATTCGTTTTGGGAATCGGCCAGAACCGCCCCGTCAAGGCCTATAACTGTGATTCTGTCGCCCAAACGCTCCGAAAGGTCGGCAACCGACGCGTTTAAAGCGGAGAAATCTTTTTTTTCTATAAGCGGAGCAAGAAAAGGAACGATTGTAACGGCGCTTGTTTTTAATTCGCGGGAAAATAAATCTATGTTGGAAGATTTTATGTACGCATTTGCGGCGGCAAAAAAAATAACGGTCAAAATCAGGGAGTTAACTATGAAAAACGCAAACAGCTTTGCAAAAAAACTTCCCTTATTTTTCAATTTTATAGCCTACTCCCCGTATGTTTTTTATCAGCTTTCCGTTTTTGCCGAGTTTTTCCCTTAAGTTCTTTATATGGACGTCGATGGTTCTGTCTATGACAAGCTTATCGTCGCCCCAGAGATAGTCGAGCATTTTATCGCGTGAAAAAACGCTTCCCTCTTTCGACAGCAAAAGCTCGAGTATTTTAAATTCGGTAACCGTCAAACCTATCTTTTTCCCTCCGGAAAGGACCGTAAACTTTTCTTTATCTATTTTTATTTCGCGCAATTCGCGCGAAGAGGTTTCAGAGTCCGCCGGCGCGGGAGCGTTTGCTCTCCTTAAAACGGCTTTTATTCTCGCGATAAGTTCTTTGACCGAAAACGGCTTGGAAAGATAATCGTCCGCCCCGACTTCAAGGCCGGTTATTTTGTCGCTCTCGTCCGTTCTGGCGCTCAAAAAAATTACGGGGATATTCGAGTATTCCGGATTGTTTTTCATTGTTTTCGCGACTTCTATGCCGTCGGGATGAGGCATCATTATGTCCAAAACGGCAAGGCCGGGCTTCTGCTTTTCGAGCGCTTTAAGAAACGAAGACGAACTTGAGAAAGTTTTTACCTTAAAGAAATTCTTTTTAAGATTGACTTCCAAAAGTTCAAGGATATCTTCTTCATCGTCAACCGCGTATATCATATTATTCATGATACTCTACTTCAACAAGTATTTAAACGCCGCAAAGCCGGCTATAAGAAGGATTAAAAACGCTATCGAAAGCACGTCGAAATATTTTTCAACGGTATATTTTATTTTTTCGCCGAAAATCCTTAAGGCTCCGGCAACCATAAAAAATCTTGCTCCCCGGCCGATAACCGACGCAATAAACAAAGTCAGCAGTGAAATCTTAAACATTCCCGCGGTTATCGTCATCGCTTTATAAGGTATCGGAGTAAAAGCGCCGGCAAAAATCGCAAGGAAAGCGTTGTCCGCGTATTTTTCGCCGAGAATTTTAACGGCGTCCTGCATATTGTAAAAATTTACGATGATAATGCCCGCCGTTTCGTAAAAAAGATAGCCTATCGCGTAACCCAAAAACGCGCCGCACACCGAACCGAACGTACATATCAGGGCTTTTTTCCACCAGTTCCCGGGATTTGCCGCGACCAAAGGAATAAGAAGCACGTCCGGCGGGATCGGAAAGAAAGAACTTTCTATAAACGCTATCGAAAACAACGCGTAATCTGAACTTTTTTTATGCGCCCAGCCTGCCGTCCAGTCGTACAGTCTCCGCACAACGGTAAAAGGATATCGGATAATTTTTTTCATACGGTATCTTATATTATATTAAAGCCCGTTATGTCAAATTGACAATCTGCGATTAACAATTTACAATTATACGCGTATTTTGCAATTTTAAAATTTGTTATTTGTTAATTAACTGTTAATTCGGAGTCTTTATGCCTCACTTTTACGTAAAGCCGGAAAACATAAAAAACGGACTGTTTTCCGTTGACGGGGAGCAGCTTCACTATCTGTCCGAAGTGAGGCGTTTTAAAACCGGAGACGAAATAATGATTTTCGACGGCGCGGGAAATTCTTATAAAGCCGTTTTAACGTCTGCCGATAAAAAACATATGTCCGGAAAGATTATATCTTCTTCATACCGGGTGCCGGAGTTTACGGTAAATCTTTACACCGCGATACCGAAAGGCGACAGATTCGAATGGCTTATAGAAAAATGCGGCGAACTTGGAATATCCGGCATTATTCCCGTAAACGCCAAAAGAAGCGTCATAACGTCTTTTTCGGACAATAAATCCGAACGCTTTGAAAAAATATCTCTCGCGGCAAGCTCGCAATGCGGAAGAAACGACATAATGAAAATTTATCCCCCGTCAGATTTTCGCACGGCCTGCAAACAGGCCTCGGCGGATAAAGATTTCATAAATATTATGGCATGGGAGTCTGCCGCCGAAAACCAATCTCTTGCCGAATTTTTTTCAAAAAAAATAAAATATGCCGGAGCAAATATCTTCATAGGCCCCGAAGGCGGATTTGAAAACGGCGAGGCGGATTTCGCATTGAGCCTGGGAATAAAAACCGTAAGCCTGGGGAAAAATATATTGAGGGTGGAAACGGCGGCGCTTGCCGCAAGCGTTTTGGTTTTGAATTACGCAACAGGCAGGCATTAAGATTAACGGCAATTGCTTTACAAACCCCTGCCGGGGACACGGCAGGACAACATTTTTTCCGCCGGTTACAAAGGAATTTACAGGTGAAAAAATACTACATATACACTTTCGGATGCAAGGTCAACCAATACGAAACGCGCCTTATCTCCGAAAAATTTAAAAAAGACAATTTCGAACCCGCGCAAAACCCGGAAGAAGCCGACATTGTAATTTTCAATTCCTGCACGGTAACAGCCGAAGCCGACAAAGAATGCGAATATTATCTGCGTAAAACCCTTAAACTGGGCAGCCGCCCGGAAATAATACTTACCGGCTGTATGGCAAAAAATAAAACGCCCCGTTTGAGAGATTCTTTTCCGGAAGTAAAAATCGTAGAAAATAAAGATGAACTTTACGCCGCTCCCGAAAAACAATCCGTAAAAACTTTTGAAGGGCGCTCAAGGGCTTTTTTAAAGATACAGGACGGGTGCGACAGCTTTTGCAGTTATTGCATAGTGCCTTTTGTAAGAAACAGGCTTTGGAGCAAACCGGAAAGCGAAGTTCTTTCGGAAATCGAAAATTTCGTCAAATCCGGATATCCCGAAATAGTTTTGACCGGAATACACGTCGGGAAATACGGCGGCGGCATTACAAAACTTATAAAAAAGATAATTGAAATACCTTTGGAATTCAGAGTGCGCGTATCTTCGATAGAACTCAATGAAATAGACGGCGGATTGATTTCGCTTATGAAAGATAATCCCGAAAAAATATGCAGGCATCTGCACATACCTCTGCAATCCGGAAGCGATGAAATACTGGCAAAAATGAACAGACGCTATACAACCGGAGATTTTGCCCGCAAAACGGATAAAATCTTAACCGAACTTCCGGATTCGGCCGTCACTACGGACATAATAACGGGTTTTCCCGGCGAAACGGAAAAACACCACGGCGAAACCTGCGATTTCGTAAAAAGAACTTCGTTCTCAAGATTTCATATTTTCAGATATTCGGACAGAAGCGGGACAAAAGCCTCGCAATTTCCGGATAAAGTAAAAACCGAAGAAATAAAAAAGAGGTCGGACGATTTGTTCCGCATCGACAAAACAAAAAGAAAAACGTTTTTAAGCAGGCATGCCGGAACAAAAAGAAAAGCGGTATACGCCGGAAAAAACAAAGCCCTGACGGACAACTATATAACCGTACGCATCCCCGAAAAACAATCCGGAATTTTTGAAGTCAAAATAACCGAAAACTGCGAAGTGTAAACTGTTGCTTAGCGCCTAGCGCCGTCATTCTGCGCGGACACAGTCCGCCGCAGAATCTATAAACTGCGGCTCCGCGGCAAAGCTGCTTCACGCATGGTGACAAAAGGTATAATTCTACTAATAACTTTTCGGGGTTATTTTGTAATTTGTAATTCGTAATTTCTAATTGCCGTTTTCAGTCTCTCGCAACCGTTATGACCGCGACTTTTGACGCGCCTGCAGATTTTAATGCCTGAGCGCATGCCGACGCGGTGACCGCGGTAGTGGCTATATCGTCAACAAGCAAAATATTCTTCCTTTTTATAGACCCTGCGTTTTTTACCAAAAAAGAATTTTTGATATTTTCCGCCCTTTCGGCTTTTGAAAGTTTAAACTGCGGTTTTGTTATCTTTTTTCTGTACAAAACATTGTAAAGAACGGGCTTTTTTATGTTTTCGGATACCGCGCCCGCCAAAAGCGCCGACTGATTGTATCCCCTTTTAACGCGCCTGACAATATTTAACGGTACCGGAATTATAATGTCCGTTGTTTCGCAAAAACCGTTTTCCGCAGCCGTTTTCGACATTTCCGCGCCGAAATCTTTTGAAAGAAACATCCTTGCGGAATATTTGAACTTCAAAATAAGCTTTCTTAAAGCGCCTTCGTAAAGATAAGCGGAACGCATAACATCGAAAGAGTATTCTTTTTTATTTTTCCCGCATACGAAACAGTATTCTCCGCCGTCTTTGAGAGGCAATCCGCATTTTTTGCATATAAGCCCGTTATTTTTGGAAAAAGATTTTTTGCATGCTTCGCAAATCCTGAAGTCCGCAGAAAAAGGCATATCCGCCCCGCAGGACGAACAGGTGATAGGAAAAATACAAGAGATGATTTGACGAATAATTTTATTCATTTTTAATCTGAATTATCCCCTGACAGGCAGTTGTCACCCCGCGGAGACGAAGTCTCCCGCAGGGTCTATGTTATTTATAGATCCTGCGGCTGCGCGCAGGATGACAATACAAATATCCGGGATGGCGGCAATGTTTTGTCTTTTTCCGTTGCCAAGCTGCCGAGCTGCTGAACTTCCGAACTTCGCCGCGAAGCGGCCTTGCCGTTGCCAAGCTGCCAAACTTCTAAACTTCCAAACTTCGCCGCGAAGCGGTAATATTCATAGATCCTGCGGCTTCGCGCAGGATGACAATACAAATATCCGGGATGGCGGCAATGTTTTGTCTTTTTCCGTTGCCAAGCTGCCGAGCTGCTGAACTTCCGAACTTCGCCGCGAAGCGGTAATATTCATAGATCCTGCGGCTGCGCGCAGGATGACAATACGAATATCCGGGATGACGGCAATGTTTTGTCTTTTTCCGTTTCCGAGCTGTCGAGCTGCCGAACTTCCGAACTCCGCCGCAAAGTCAATACACCTCATCCTCTTGCTTTGCAAGTCCCTCTCCCCGTTTCTCCCGGAAGGAATAAAAATATTTTCAGAAACGTGGATACCCGACAAAAACTTTCGGGTATGACGGCGGGGTGGTGTCCTTTTGCTTTTTCCGTTTCCGAACTTCTGAACTTCCGAGCTTCCAATCTTCGCCGCGAAGCGGCCTTGCCGTTGCCAAGCTGCCAAACTTCTAAACTTCCAAACTTCGCCGCGAAGCGGCTATGCTCTGTCTTTAAAACTGTATCGTCAGTTTGCTTATCAAGGATATATCGGAATAATTCAAGTCGGCATTGTACGTATATTCGAATTTGCTCCACGCGCAGCCGATCAAAAGCCTCAGGTATTTCGACACTTCGTAGTCCGCGTCAGCCGAAAAGCCGTAATTTACGTTATTGTCGGTCTCTACGTTGATTGCGGATTCCTGCGTTATGTATTTTATGTTTGAAAGCAAAATAAGCCTGTTTTTCAGCGGTATGACCGTATTGAAAAACGGAATTTTTATTCCCGCCGGAAACGTCAGGTCGGCGTTGATCTGCCCCAGATAACTGTTTCTTAAAACCTGCGACGAATAGTTTCCCAAACCGTTTTTCTGCCACTGCTCTTCGCTTTCGTAACGCAGGCTGAATCTCCACCTGCCGTAATCGTAGCCGCCCTGACCGACCCATTTTCTCGTGAAACCGCTTGAAAGAGAACCCAGCAAAACGTAATCGGATTCGCTTGAATCCGTGCTTTCCATCGCAAAATACAAGTCAAGTTTTTTCAAAACTTTAAACCTGTAATCGAAACCGTGCATATAATTGTCTATATACGAAATGCCGTAAGTGGTTATATTTTTGTCGAAATATTTAAAATTTATCTGCGAATCGCTTACCCACTTTTCGCCCCAGAAAAATTTTTCTATGCCGGATATGCCCAGCAGCAGTTCCGGAAAAATTTTCGTATAGACGTCTTTTGACGTTCCCGTGATATAAGAACCTTCGCTGCCTTCGGTGTAAGTGAAATTCGCGCTCAGGCTTCCCAGCGGCGACATTCTCCCCTTAAACCCGAAAGCCTCAAAAGGCATATAGCGCCCGATAACGCGCACGTCGTTGCGGTTCATAACGGTTTTAACCGTGTAAGAATTTGTCGAATACGACGGCTGCATTTCCATAAGCATATTGTCTCTTATCCAAAGTTTATCCGCGGCAAAGCCCATAGAATCGAAGTTTTTATCGACATTTTCGTAAGAATCCGAATCCTGAAGCCTGTAATAAGCCGAAAAAGTAAGGCTTTTGAGAAACTTGGATTTTGTTATGTCGAAAGCGTTCAAATTCCATGAGATTTCGCCTACGCCGTTTCTTTCTATGTACTTGTTTTGTCCGGGAAGTATAACCTGATCCGACGGATTTCCCGTGCCCGTGCTTGAATATATGTCGTAATTTTCCCTTGTGTTTATATTGTAGGTAAACGTCGGGCTGAACCAGTTGACTATGCCCAAAACAAGGCTGGCGCCCACGCTTTGGTTGCGGGATTTGTCATAGCTTACTTCCGTCGGGAAATCCTTGTTTTTTTCGTTGATATTGTCTATCACGTAAGCCGGAGAAAAAATGATGCCTTTTGAAAATTTGAAAGGAAGTTTTACGGAAAGCATTTTCGTCTGTTCCAAAGTATGGTAATCGCCCGAGGAAAGATAATCCTGTATGCTGTCCAGCCCCAAAAAACTTTCGGAATCGGCTATAGGTTTGTCCGGATAAACTTTGAAGTAAGAGTTGACCGTTCTGGCGTTTGCGGTAACGTTTGTCGGAAGAAGCGGAAACAAAACGGGATTGTTATACACAAGGCTTCCCGATAAGGTTTCCCTGTCCTCAAGGCGCTTTATTTCCGAACTGTCGATTATAGACCTTGAATACTGCGCGCCTATCTGTGGAAGATCCACGCCGAGATTAAGATTAGTTTCGGCATAGCCGGTGTAAGTCGTGACCGTTCCCTGCTCGTTTATCGAAATCAAATTCGAATTGTTATCCATAACGTCAGGCGTGACGGTTTTATATTTCGTGATCCCGGCTTTTACCGGAAGTATCGTAAGCGTCTGCGTTTTTAAACCTTCAAAATCCACATACGCGCTGTCTTCAAGATAGTCCCTGTTATAAACTCCGGCGGTAATAGTCTGGAAATCTCTGTCTATGGCCTTTCTGTAAACGCCCGCCGTTATAGCGCCTATCGCGCCGTTTCCTTTCCACCTTAAATTTCCGCCGGCTTTCCATGCGGAACCGTCCAAAGTTTTGCTTCCGGAAACGTGGATTTCTTTAAACCACACCCGCCCCGATGACATAGACGAAGCCTCCGGCAAAACGCCCAAAGTGAACTGCGCCACTCTGTCAAGCGCGGGCATTCCGCTGCTTGTTATTACGGCCGACGGATCCGGCGACGACCATGAAGCGCCCCTGCCGTAGCCTTTCTGCTCTATGGTAATAAGTTTCCAGCCCTTCCAGCTTGCGTCTGCCGTAACGGGAACCGAATATTCTAAATAATTGTCGTCGTTCCCCCCCGCCCTGAAGACTATGACGTCTCCGGGGTTTGCAAATCTCGCGTAAACGAAAAACCTTATGCTTTCGTATTTGGATATGTCCAGATAATCGCCCGTATAAACCGAACGCGCCAAAGCCGGACGCCTTGAGCCGATTATGTTGTAAGTTATGTTCAAAGCCTGATCGTCTTTTCTCGGAGAACCGGTAATATCGTACAAGGTGCGGTATTCGCTGTTTCCCAAAATCGTTTCATAATCCGGGTCGTATTTTCCTATGGAAGAAACGGAAAAATCCTGATCGCCGGCTGATACCTGTTCCCACCTGTTTCCCACTATCGCTATTTTTCCGATACTGAAACTTCCGGCCTGTTGGCCGCCAGCTCCTCTTATGACCCTGAACCTCAAATATCTTACGTTTTTTCTGCCTCCGATAATCGAAGGAGTAAGCGCGTCCGCCGGAATTCTTATCTGTTTCCATCCGTTAGACTCTTTTATGACCATTCCCGAACTCACAAGGAAACTTCCGGCAAATTCTTCATAAGTATCCAAAATCCCGTTGCCGTTTAAGTCTTCCGTATCGAGTTTTCCGTTATGCGCGCCTATCAAAGACGGCGAGCCGCCGGGATTTCCCATATCGCGGAATTCCTGTCCCGTATCTTCCCACGGGCTTATAAACCCTTTTGCCTGCTTGTCTTCCGTGTCCAGCATACCGCTCGCGTCGGCGTCTTCGTTTATCGCGGCAAGATAATCTACGGCAAAGTCCGCGCCGCCCGTATTGTCTTTTATCCATACATCCACGTAAAGTTTCTTTGAAAAATCATAGCCCGCCAAAGACAAAACATTGGAAAAAGCGAGTTCCGAAGCGCTGTAAAGGTTATAATTCACGTCAAGCACCAGCTGTTTTTGCCCGTCAACCGTTTCCAAAGAGGGATCTATTTCCCTTATGTTGATTTCCCTGCTTCTCCACGACAGATCTCTTAAATACCTGCCGGTTTGAACGCTTCCCGTAACGTTGTCCGGGCTCGGTATCGATTTGCCCGCGTTGGCGGAATGCACCCAAAATTCGTCGATAAGGCTTACGGTATCTTCCTGAAGCGAATTATCCATCGAATCCACAAGCGCTTTTCCGGCGGTATTGTCGTCCTGCGAACTTACCGCGTACTCGGCGTCGGCGTTGATCCTCATATTAAGCGCGTCTATGTCCAAATCCAGGATTTTCGCGTCCACTTCCGTGACAAGCAGGCTTTCCGGCGTGCTTCTTATGTCGGGCAGAGCGCTTCCTTTGGCCGTCGAATTGTACAAAACGCTCGCGCCGACGGAAATATTGTCCGTCAAATCAAGCCTCGAGTTTGCTCCTATAAGCGTCGATTCCGACTCTGTCCCGAACATAGAATAATCGTAAGAGACGTCGATAACGGAAGTTTCGAGAACGATGTCGTCTTTCAGTATGGTCAGAATGCCCATATCGTAGTCTATTATGTAGTCAGTGTTGTGCGTAAGCGTCCGCCCGTCCACAACGACTTTTTCCGACTGCGGAACTATACCCGGCCTTAAAGTGAGGACTTTAGCGTTGTACTGGTATTCCGTAATGAAATTGTATTTATGGCCGTTTAACGAATACAGGTCGGCGTGCAGAGGATTTGCCAGCCGGAACACTCCGTTTTCAAAGTCCACGATTATGTCCGACGGATATTTCGGAACGGGGCGCCCGTCTATATCCGCGGGAATCCCGCCGTTTAAATCCTGTATCTCAAGCACGAAATTTCCTCTTCCGTTGTCGCGGTTTATTTTCAAGTTTCCCAAATTGTAAAACGTCATGACTTCCGTGGTGATCCCGGCGGTATTGTTGGCGTCTTTTATCACAAGAGGCAGCCCGCCGGACGTATCGCTGAGCCACGAGCCGTCCGTAAATTGGTAGTCCACGGCTACGGAATAATTGTTTGCCAGAGTGTTTTTAAAAGAAAGAATGCCCGTATTGTAATCTATTGTGTAATCCTGTCCTGCGACAAGAAGAACGAAATTGCCCCTGTATGAGTTTCCCGTATTGTTTATATCGCCGAGAACGATGTCCGTAGAAATCGAAATGTTAAACCGCGGATCAATCCTTTGATAGTCCATATAAACCATAGCCGAGCCGGCCATTATCGTTTTTCCCGCGGAAGGTTTTAATATCGAGTAATATTTGAGCCTTATGTAAGAAGTGTCGGAAATGGTGCGCCTTTCCAGCTGCGTGTTTCCCGTATACCTCTTCATTTCGGAAGAGCCTTTGGTTTTGCTGAAAAAAGCGTTAACGCCGAGTCTCTTATATCCCGCATCGACTTTCAAACCGAAAAGCTCTTTCGAATAGCCTACGAATTCGGTGGTAGGAAGGGAAACGGAAATGTCGCCGAAAGCCGCTTCGCGTATAACTTCGCCGGGCTGCCCTTTATATATAAGCGAAATATCCCTTTTGTCGGCAGTATCGTCGTAATCCACGTTGATGTTGAGCCTGTCTCCGACGCTTCCCATGATGCGCATCTGGAGTTCCTGATCCATTTTAAAATTGGACGTGTTTTTTCTTTTTCCGTCTTCTTCTTTGTCGTAAACTCTCGACGTAAGGTCAAACGCTATAAGTTTTCTTCCGGAAAGCGACAGCCGGGATTCGAACGGAAGTTTTGCCATAATTCCTGGGGGCAGCTGCTGAGGCTCCTCTTTTTTAACGCCCGTGCCGTAATCTTGGGTTACGGTGTCTTTCTTACGCCATTTCTCCGGAGAATAGCCTTTTCGCTTAAGCAGATTGCCGTCAAGGTAATTCAAAATTTCCTGTCCGGCTATAGACTGGACGCTTGAAGGGTTTGAAATATCCGAATCGGATAAAGATAAATATTCTTCCGAAATTATGGCTTCGGAAGGCTCGGTAACGGTAATGTTTCGGAATTGGGAGTATTCGTCAAACTGGGTAAAAATTTCGTCATTGTGGGAAATAATCGAATATTTTTTCTTTTTCGGGGAATAGTCGGCCGCGCTTATGCCGCAGGCAAACATAAAAAGAATTATTAACGTCAGTTTATGTGTTTTCAGACGCAATTTCATAACGGAAATTATATTAAATTACAAAAGCAATTACGAATTGAATGGCCGCTTCGCGGCGAAGTTCGGAAGCTCGGCAACGGCGTGGCCGCTTTGCGGCGAAGTTTGGAAGATTGGAAGTTCGCAGGTTCAGCAACTCAGAAGCTCGGAAGTTCAGAAGTTCGGCAGCTCGGCAACGGCAGAAGACAAAACATTGCCGTCATTCCACATATTTGTATTGTCATTCTGCGCGAAGCCGCAGAATCTATGGATATTACCGCTTCCGGCGAAGCGGCTTTCCATTTAATCAAATCTGTAGCTTAAACTGAAGAAGTGTGAGCCGTAGGTTTCCTGCACTTTCAGCGGAAGGCCGAAAGCGTAATCTATGTATAATGCGCCTTTGTCTTTAAATTCAAATTTATATCCCAATCCGAAGTTCAACTGTTCCGCCCAGCCGCCAGCTCTTAACGCCAGCGTGTCTTTCAGTA
>JAISVT010000013.1 GCA_031271405.1 Candidatus Endomicrobium macrotermitis
AAAGAGTGGCGTATTCGTCGGCAGTCCGGCCTTTTGAAGTCGACATGCGCCAGACTTTTTGAGGCTTGGAAAGGACTTTGTTCTTTTCGACTGCAAACAAACCCACGGTTATGTTGGTATTTCCGATGTCTAATGCTAAAAACATTATATGCTCCGAATAGAAGATTGGAGGGCTTGGAAGTTCAGACGTCCGGCAAATGCTTTTATGCCTTTGCCAAATTTCCGAACATCTAAAGCTTCTAAACTTCTGCTTTTTTAAAAACGTCGTTTCCGTTTGAGTCAACCGCGGCAATCAGCGGCATATCGCGGACTTCAAGTTTATAAACGGCTTCCGGACCTAAATCTTCAAAAGCGATAAGTTCGCAGGACGTAACTGTTTTTGAAAGAAGCGCCGCAACGCCTCCCGCAGCGGCCATATAAACCGCTTTATTTTTTTTTATGGAATCGCAAACGGCCTCAGAACGAGCGCCTTTTCCTATAAGGATTTTTACTCCTTCTTCAAGCATTTTAGGAGTAAAAACATCCATTCTTGCGGAAGTCGTAGGCCCGCAGGCCCCGATAATTTCGCCGGGCTTTGCCGGAGCCGGGCCGCAATAATACACGGCGCTGTTTTTCAACTCAAAGGGGGCATTCTCCCCCTTATTAAGAATATCTATTATTCTCTTATGCGCGGCGTCGCGGGCCGTATATATCGTCCCGCTTAATAAAATGCGCTGCCCCGCCTTAATATCTTCAATATTTAACAATAATTCCTGAATGTTCATAGTTCGGATTTAGCATTTCCTTTGTTTTTGCCGCGCCTCTATGCCTCCAAAACTCCAAGCATCTCTTTATATAACGGCAGTCTTTCTTCTGCAAGAGTGGCATTGAATGTTTATTGCGACCGGAAGAGACGCTATATGGCAGGGTTTTACATTTATAAAAACAGCCAGGGCGGTAATTTTTCCTCCAAGCCCCATGGCCCCGATATCCAATTTATTAATCTCCGTAAGAAGCTCTTTTTCTTTTTCGCCGTAATAAGAACTCGGATTTTGCGAGCCTATTTCCCGAAGCAAAGCCGTTTTTGCAAGATAACCTGCGCTTGCAAAATCCCCGCCTATTCCTATGCCGGCTATCAAAGGCGGGCATGCGTTTGCGCCTTTTTCTTTAACCGCGCTTAAAACAAAGTCTTTTATCCCGTCCCAGCCTGCCGAAGGAGCAAGCATTTTTAAAGCGCTTGCGTTTTCGCTTCCTCCGCCTTTAGGGAGAAATGTTATTTCCATATTTTCGCCGTCAACGATATCTATATATATGTTTGCGGGGGTATTGTCGCAGGTATTCTTTCTTTCAACGGGGTCGGAAACTACGGATTTGCGCAGGTAATTTTTTTTGTAGCCTTCGGCAACGCCCTTATTGACCGAGGAATAAATATCCCCGCCGTCAATCGCAATGTCTCTGCCGAGTTTTATGAAAAAATTCGCAGAGCCCGTATCCTGGCACAAAGGGATTTTTTCGGTTTTTGCGATTTCCGCGTTTTTTATTATTTCGTTAAAAATATCTTTTGCGGTTCCGGTCTCTTTTTCGGCATTTTCTTTCAAAGACTTTAAAATATCGTCAGGAAGAAAATAATTCGCGTCCGCGCAAAGTTTTTCAACGGTATTAGATATTTCAACGGATTTTATTATCCGGACTGCCTTTTCACTCTTCACTTTTCACTCTTCACTTTCTTTATATACCCTTTAGCCATCATGGTATCGGTCAGAGCCCTGCTTCTTTTTATCATTTCTTTAGCCTGAGAATAAATGGCGTCATAACTCAACTTTTTCGCCGCGAGTTTTTCTTTTATCGCTTTTACGCCGACCGCTGCGGCTATTTTGGGATAAATTTCCCAGTTGTCCATTGCAGGGATAATTCTGTCCGGCCTTATTTTGTTGCCGGCAATACACGAAGCAAGCTCGGTTGCCGCGGTTATTGCCATAGAATCCGTTATTGTCGAAGCCCTTACGTCTAAAACTCCGCGGAACACTCCCGGAAAACCGAGCGAATTATTAACCTGATTTTCAAAGTCGCTTCTTCCGGTAGCCACGACTGCCGCTCCGGCTTCTTTTGCTTCCCAAGGCCATATTTCCGGAACGGGGTTTGCGCAGACAAACACTATGGGATTTTTTGCCATGCCTTTAATCCATTCTTTTTTTATTACGTCCGGCCCGGGCGTTGACAGAGCGATTACGGCGTCGGCGTTTTCCATTGCTTCTTTGATATATCCCTGAACGTTTCCGGCATTCGTTTCAACGGCCATTTCCCACTTTTCGGGATGCGTGTTTTTAAGTTCTTTTCTTCCTTTGTGAAGCGTGCCTTTTGAGTCAGTCATTATTATATTTGCCGGATTTGCGCCGTAAAGCATCAAAAGCCTTGCTATGCAGATATTTGCCGAACCCGCTCCTATCATCGCAATTTTAACTTTTCCGATTTTTTTGCCGACTACTTTTAAAGCGTTTATAAAACCCGCAAGAGTCACGAGAGCCGTACCCTGCTGGTCGTCGTGCCAAACGGGTATTCTGCACTCTTTTCTTAAAGTGCGCAGTATGGTAAAGCATTTCGGCTGCGCAATATCTTCAAGATTGACGCCGCCGAAAGAAGGCTGTAAAATTTTTACCGTTTCTATAATCTTTTTTTCGTCTTTTGTATCCAGGCAAATCGGGTAAGCGTCAACGCCGCCGAGATATTTGTACAAAAGGGCTTTTCCTTCCATGACCGGCATTCCGGCTTCCGGCCCTATATCGCCCAGACCCAAAACCCTTGTGCCGTCGCTTACCACGGCCACGCTGTTCCACTTATTTGTATATTCGTAAACGAGTCCGGGATTTTTATATATGTCAGTGCATACCGCGGCAACGCCGGGGCTGTACCATATTGAAAAATCGTTAAAATCTTTTACCCTGCATTTGGGAACGACTTCGATTTTGCCTTTATAAAAAGGATGAAGTTTTCGCGCAAGCCTCGAAGGCTCCTGCGCAGCTTTTAAAAGTTTCTTCACATTCTGTTTTTTAGCCATTATTTTATTGTCCCTGTTTTTTTGCGGTTAATTCCTAACTCCGAACTGTCTTACAACGGGTAGTCCCACAAAACGTGTATTTGTCCGGCATTCTCGTAATACGCGTCTCTTTTAGTGACGGTAAATGCCGCGTACGGCTCTGAATTGACTGTAAACTGTCCGGAGCCCGTATCGTTTGAATAATTGAGCGATATTACGTACCCGGCGAGTTCGCCCGTTTTCCCCTTAACTTCCATAGTGCCTTCAACTATAAAATTATATTTTGTACCGGCAACATAACCTTCTGCTTCATGTGCGCCGGCAAATTTAAGTCTGCCGCTTAAATTATAAGTAACGTCAAAAGCATTATACGTATTTGACGAATCTATGACGCCGAATGAAATCGTGCCGCTCATACTTGCGCCTTTTGACGTGTCATAGCCTGATTCCGTATAAACGAGTGAAAAAGAAAGAGCTTCTGCATATATGTCTGTGTTAAAAAAATCTATATGCATAACTCTAGCGCCTGTCAATTCCCCTTTCATAGCTGTGTCGACAACAGATCTTCTTTTAAGAGTGTTTGACGTGTATCCGGAAAGAGTATATTCGTATATACGCTGCAAAGCAGGATTATCTGCGGCCGTACGGCCTTCATAATAAAAATCAAAAGAGCCGAGCGCTCTTGAATGGATAATGCCTACGCCCGGAATTTCGGCTTTTGAAAAATCCAGCGATTCCACATATTTACTGTCGCCGCCGTATCTTAACTTGGCAACATTGTCGTCGGAAAGATACCCGTCGCCGAGATCAAAAACAAGACGGACGTAATAATCCGCTTTTTTTACGGCCACTGCCGCAATATCGTAATTATTATTCGGTTTAGGCGCCGGAGGAATTACGGGGTTTATTATTTTATCCGAGCAGGCGCAAATCGCAAGTACGGAGACAATCGAAATACGCGTCAAAAAATTTTTCATCGTTTTTCCGCCGGAAAAAATTTACATTATTTTTGCGCCGGTCTCGTTGTCAAACAAATGAGTTTTCGAAATGTTAAACACAAGCTCTATTATCTGGTTTGTTTTCGCCTGATTGTGGGAATCCACTTTGGCGACAAGTTCGTTTTTGCCTGTGTTTAAATGCAGATAAATTTCGCTTCCGAGAGGCTCGACAACTTCTACGGTAGCGCTGAAACTGCTTACTGCGGATTTGTTTGTGGGATTAAAGAAAAGTTTGTCGTATATGTCTTCCGGCCTTATGCCCATAGTCACTTTTTGTCCGGCATATTGCCCGATTTTATCTTTTATCTGCGCGGGGGCCTGATATTCAAAAGTGCCTTCGCTTAAAAATATTTCCCCGTTTTTATTTAACACTTCGACTTCGAAAAAATTCATCGCGGGGCTTCCTATAAAACCCGCCACGAATTTATTGGCCGGATTGTCGTACAGCTCTATCGGGCCCGCGATCTGCTGTATTCTGCCTTCTTTCATAACGCAAATCATATCGCCCATTGTCATAGCTTCGGTCTGGTCGTGAGTAACGTATATCATGGTGCTTTGCAGCCTTTCGTGAAGTTTTTTAAGTTCGGCCCTCATCTGCCCTCTGAGTTTCGCGTCAAGGTTTGAAAGGGGTTCGTCAAACAAAAACACTTTCGGTTTGCGCACTATGGCCCTTCCTACCGCAACTCTCTGCCTTTGTCCGCCGCTGAGCTGTTTCGGACGCCTTTCAAGCAAATGGCCGATGCCTAAAATTTCCGCGGCTTCGTTTACCCTTTGCTGTATTTCTTTTTTGCTGTAGCCTCTGAGTTTTAAACCGAAAGCCATATTGTCGTAAACGGTCATATGGGGATAAAGAGCATAGCTTTGAAAAACCATCGCAATATCGCGTTTTTTCGGAGGAATGTCATTGACGCGCAATCCGTCTATGTAAATGTCGCCTTCGGAAATTTCTTCAAGGCCGGCGACCATGCGCAAAGTAGTCGTTTTTCCGCATCCGGAAGGCCCTACCAAAATGCAAAAAGATTTATCGGGTATTTCTATATTAAAATCTTTTACTATATCCAGTTCGCCGTAGCGTTTCCAAACGTTTTTTAAAATGATGTTTGCCATTTATCCCCCGAATATTATATAAATATAAAATTTATTGATTTTTTTAATAAAAATAACTCATTTATTATATACTTTTGTAAAATTTGAGTCAAGCAAAATTTAGTTTTTCCGGGATTTTATGCGGCAGACAATATGCTTATGACCGCCTTATACGGAACGGTCGAGAGGGATTTTTTTATGTCTTCCTTATTTACGCGGATATCAATGAGAATATCAAGCATTACGTTTATAACGGCCGAGTACGTCTGCGCGGCTTTTTCGCTTTGAACGCCGTCCGCCGCCAAACTTTCCGGGCCTTGAAAATCAAAAGTAAAACCCGTTTCCCCCGCGCGCGCGGAAAGATTATTCAAGAGCATTATCGTTTCGCCGGATGCGCCTTTGAGATTCATCGTATTTAAAACATCATTGATTTTTCCGTTTATAATTTCAACCGGCAAAACGCCTTTATGGCCTGCCGGGAAAAATCCGGATTCGAATAAAGAACGCTCGATGACAAGCCTTGAATAAATGCCCGCGACGCCTTTTGAAACGAATTTTACTTTTGCGCCGCTTATTATGATATTTTCGTTTAACCCCTGAATAAATCCCGCAAGCCGCGCCGCCTCAATGCGTTTTTCCTCTTCGCCTGCCGCATTTCTGTAACGGTTTAATCCGTTTTTGATATAAACCGACGCTTCCGGCATAACGGAAGCCAGATTTAAAGAAACGCGGAAAGATTCGGCAATATTTTCAAAATCGGCGCCGCTTAACGCGCCAAGATTGTTTTGCCCCGCAAGACCGGCCGCCAATGCCGCGGCAAACATCAAAGGAAGCTCTTTGCCGTTTACCCATACGGATGCAGAAATCTGAATATTTGCGTTTTCGGGGACTCTGAAATTAGAGCCGGTTTCAAAACCTTTCGAATAAGCTCCGGGAACGGTATCCTGAAGAATGCGTTTGAATAATCCGAGTTTTAAACCCGAACCTTTCGGCGGAACCCTGTATTCGTCCATATGTTCGGAAGAAATTCTGTCGCCCCACAAAAGCCCTACGGGATAATCCACGTATTTCGCGCCGGAATTGACGGTTTTTTTCAAAAGTGCCTCTATATCGGCGTTATTTATAAGAGTCTCATCGTCAATTTCCACTCTGAAATCCGAATTCGAAATATTGAATTGATTGAGTTTTTCAAAAGAAATAACGGGCGTGAAGCCGTATTGCGATATTTTTTGCGCGCTCTGCGCGTTCTGGTTTGCCGATCTTATAAAAACGCTTGCGAATCTTCCGCTTTCGTCGATGCCCTGCCTTAAATTTTCCAATATTTCATCGCTTATATTCTCAATGTCTATATTGAAAGAGCCTATCCCCAATTCCGACCATTTGAGTATCAGCTCTTTGGCATTTGCCGCGGTCACTTCTTTTAAAAGCATAGAAACGTTCATTCCTGAAATTTCTGCCAGAGTTTGTTTAAGCTGGCGCTCAAAAAACATTTGCTGCATTGCCATAACCCCGGCATCCATATTGACCGCATATTTTAAACTTTCGGCAGAAACCAAAGCGTCTATCCAAGAAGAATTTTGCGCATAATAATCGCCTACAGCTTTCACCTGTTCGGGATTTAACGAATCATAAACTTTTTGAGCGGCGCGGAGTTTTCTTTTTGCGACCGCATTTATGTCGGGAGAATCCATCTCTTCGACGGCGGCGGATAATTCTTCCTCCGAAACGATGCCTTTCGCTTCTTCGATATCCGACCAGTCGATCAGCAAATAATTTGCAGCCATAGGGTTTGACGGCATAAACAAGTCAAACATTGTAAAGCCTTTTACGGAAGCTTCTTTCAAAACGCCCTGCGAATAGCCGGCAAGAGCGGTAAGTTCACCTATTCCGGTATTGTTTTTTAATACAGCCGAAACCGGCAGTTTTTCATTGTATAAACCGCTAGGCAAAGAAGAGGTTTCTATTCTTTCTATGTATTCGTGGAGAGCTTCATAATAAGCGTCTATATTTCTGTTTAAATCTTCCGCGGCGTATTCCTGCCTGTTATTGTTCAAATCATTTAAATATTTTAAAAGGATTGACGGAAGTCCCGTAACCGAAGATTTGGCGGTTTTAAGAGCCGACTGCGATATATGCGGATATTCGGAACTTACTGCCGCCGCCGGATTATACCCGGCGGCAGAAGCTGCAAACCTCATAAGTTTTGCCTGGGAGGGATCCGAAGTTTCGATATTTTTGTGGTATTCTTCATAATCGGCTGCCCGCCCGCCCGCCAAATCGAAATATTCGCCGGCTTCGTGGATGACAAGCTGCGTCAGGTAAAAATTTCTTTCTTCATCGGACAGGCTTTCCATGGCTTCAAGGAACGATTTATGTATGTATAATGTTATTTTGCCGTTATCCGCGTCAATATCCAAAGTTGACAGCGCGAAAGCGTCTTCCGTTATAAGCGCGGGATTATCCGAAATTTTTAATTCAAAACTAAAATTGCCGAAATCTTTTTCCCGTTCAAAAGATTTTCTGAGGTCGAATATTATTTTATTCGCTTCCGAGCGCAAAAGAAGATTGCTTTCGTCAAAAAAAGTTCCGTCAAAAGCCCCGCTGTCAAAAAGCGCTATTAAAGCGCTTGCCGAAACCGCGGGATAATCTTTCATGCTTTGCGATATTCCGAAAAGCCCGGCAAGATTTACACCCAAAGCCCTCATAGGCAGATAGGCCACTTTTTTGGCTATGGAATCTCTTGCTGACTTTTCCCCTTTGGGCATGATTATTTCGTACCCTGCGTCCTTAACGGTCTGAATAATATCTTCTATTTGTCCTTCTTCTCCGGAAAATATTACTTTATAAGCGTCGTATCCTTTTTCAGCGCTTATCTTTGTGACATTGAATAAATCGCCTTTCAATATTTCGTCTGCCGGCACAACTGCTTTCTTTTTCCCGTCTTTCTCTTCCGTTTTGATTTTCACTTCAAAAATATGCATGCCTTTTATTTTTGCGTATGCCGAAATTTCATTTATATCGACAAGTCCTTTTGCTATAGCGTATAAAAGTTCGTCAACGCTTACCCCTATTGAACCGGCAAATTCGCCGTATATCGCGAGTTCCGAAGCAGGCAATCCGTCGGACATACCGCAGATTTCTCCGTAGCTTCCTCTTGCGTGCGCAAAAACTTTGGCTTTCAAAGAAATCTGCGCGCCGGAAGGCCTTATTTTTTCAAAAGGATTACGCCCGAGGCCGAGCGGGCGTTTTGCTTTAAAAACAGCCAGATTTTCAACTTGGAAATGAAGCGCCCGGCGGCCCAGACCCTCTACTTCCGGAAATTCATAATTTCCGTAGCTGTCCTGCCCGGAAATCGCCGCTAAAAGATCATACCCGGTAGCGCTCGGAGGCAGACGCACGATTTCATGTGTTCCGTCGTCAAATTCTACAACCACATATTTGCCGTTAGCCGCAACCTTTTTTCTGAGAAGCCTGAAATCTTCGTCAAAACGGCCTGTCATATCTATTGCGTCGGAGTAAAAATAAAAATTCTTGTCTTTGACAATTTCAGGAGGATTGTTTCTCCGGAAAAGATGCCTCAAAGACACGTTAATCGCAAAAACATTATCGGGATAATGTCCCCGGATAAGATCTTTTTGTTCCGTACCGAGCTTATAAATCCAGTGAGGCATAGCGTATTTATAAGCCGTATCCGTAAGCATGCCGTAATGCTCGTTTTTATATTCTTCTTCCGTGTATAAAATCAATTCCCCTACGATTTCCCCCTTGTATCTGAACTTATATCTCATGCTGGAGTAACCTTTGGTTACATCGTACGAGAAACCGCCTTTTTCCTCTTTTTCGAGTGTAAAGCCGAATGCTTTATCTTTGGAATCCTCAAATGTCTTCTCTATGGAAGCCATGGCTTTATCCATATCTTCTTTTTTTACCACCACATGCAAACCGAGAATGTCCTGCATGTTTCCTTTTATATCGTCAAGTTTTATGGTTCTCAATTTTTCCGTATCTATCCGCTCTTCCGAACCGTCGGCGTTTCTTCTGGGCGAAGTAATTTTTTCGTACATGCTGTATATGCTTTTGACGCGCGTGTGTATTTCATACTCTACGTCAAGCATTTTTTTAACGTCATCCTCAAAAGAAGCCAAAATTTCTCCGAAAGATCCGTAACCTCTCTCTGAGGCAATAAGTTCTTCAGCCCTTGAGCGCATTACGCTATAGCCCTCCTTATTCGTTTCCATAAAGAAAGCGTTCCTGATACCTTCAAATATGTCTTTCTGCCCGACCCTTTCGGAAAGAGGAACATAGAAAGCGTATAAATCCGCTATTGCGTTTTCATCTTCAGCGTTGTTTAAAGATTCTACTAACCTGTCTGCAAATATGGCGACCAGCGAATTGCTGTTGTCCGCCAGCATAAGCACATAGTCCATATAGTTCTGCATG
Organism: Candidatus Endomicrobium macrotermitis; assembly: GCA_031271405.1. Lineage (GTDB taxonomy): Bacteria > Elusimicrobiota > Endomicrobiia > Endomicrobiales > Endomicrobiaceae > Endomicrobium > Endomicrobium macrotermitis. Next base: position 9,538 of record JAISVT010000013.1, read on the forward strand.
GCGAAAGCATTGTTCAAAGAACTGTAACTCGGCAGACTTCTGACCTTTTGTATTTTCACTACGTTGCCCATTATATTCGAGCGGTTTTTTTTCAAAAAACCGATTCCGTCAAGTATCGATTCTATTACATCCTTGCTTAAATCGCAGAGATACAATGCCATCATCATTTCATCGGTCGCTTCTTTCCCTGCCCACTCCATATAATAATTTATTCTGTCCTTGGCTTTCTCTTCTTCTTTTTTCGAATATCTTGTCTTCGCCTCGCGTATTATAAAATTCATGGCGTCATTGCTTATAAGTTTTTTGCGCAGACTCTCTTCTACTTTACGCGCTCTCGGAATAACTTCTTCATTAACTATATTCTTGAAAAAATTTATTGCCTTTACTTCTTCATCTCCCATATCCGTCCATTCATAATGCATGCCGTCCGCGTCTTTTTTCATTCTGGCGAAGGCTATCGTTTCCCATGCATTTACCAGGCCGTTGACAAATTCTTCCGTATCATTGCCTAAATCAATGCTGACAAGACCTTTGTCGAAAACATACCTTATGAGAGCGCCTGTATTTTTAGGAACTTCGAGCAAATCGATTTTATCCGCGTTTCTTATCAAAATGTCTTTTAGACCTATTTCAAAAGATCTTAACACCCATCTGTAATCATGCTGTCTGCGTTTGCCATTTTCATTAACGCCGCTGCTGTAAGCGGCGGCATATAAGTTTCCGAAAAAAGGAGGCCTGTTGTCCGTGCTTCCGTATGAGCCGTTGAGCAAAATTTCATAATACGGCCGGCTTATATGCATTATTTCTCTTTGCAGAATATCAATAATGCCGCTGTTTTTTAATGATTTAGAGACGTCCTTCAGATATTTTTTATACACGGAGCTTTGTTTATCTCCGATTTCGGATATCGGTTCAAAATCAAAAAATTTTGCTACAGCTCTTTCGTCGGACATATCCGAACCGGCAGCCAGGCTCAAAGAAGTTATCTGTTCCCCCACATAACTTACATTGTCGCTGCCGGACATATAAGCCTTTATTCCCGACCGGTCCAGCGCATAGCGGTATAAAAATGAAAAATCTTCCAGGAATTCCGCGGTTTCTTTTGAGTCGGCTATGATGTCAAAATATATGTCCGAATCCGGAGTAGCGCTTCCTTTCGATTCCGAACCGCCCAAAACTATGGAATACGATAAACGGTTTATGCCTATATTGAATTTTTCTTTAAGCGCTTTTCGTACCAGAGAATCCGTATCGCGCATTATTTTTTTTATGCTCTCTTTATATTTTTCGGAAGCGTCTCCGTAGCTGCCTCTTTTTATCATATCCCTGAATTCTTTTTTTGCGCCTTCAACTTTGAGTTTAAGATTGGAACCGTCTAAAATCTTATCCATTTCGCTTTTATATCTGTCTATGACCTGCAAATCAAGATTTTCTTCGGATTCGTACTGCAGGACACAGCTTACGTTGAATGTTTGCGCGCTGTAAGCAAGATCCTGCCAAAACATTAATTCGGAAGATTTTTTATTTCCCGAAACGCCTTTCGGAAGCTTTATTATGATTTTGGAATATCCGGCAATCTTGGCATACAGCGGCAATAAAGCTATATTTCTCTTAACCCACAAGTCCGCGTCTTCTTTTGAAATTATAAGATCTTTTCCGGCCTGTTTTTCGTCAAACAGGTTCAGAGCCCTGGCCGCATTAAACGCATTCAGCATTTCACTTTTAAAAACGGCCGTTTTTTCGACCAGAAGGGCATATATAAGAGGCGTAACGCTGTGGGCTATTTTGGGATAAAGGCGCTGTATCTCAGCCATATCTTGAAGAAGTTTATGCTTTGCAAGCCGGGCATCCCGCGCCTCTTCAGCCTCTTCGGTTTTTTGGGAGTCGATATTTTTGCCGTCGCCGTTCAAAACGCCGATAATATCGTTGAATTTTTTACCGTTGTCTTTATTATCTCTCATTAAATCGAACAGCGCGTAATATAAATACTTCGATGCCTGCCCCTGTCCGGTCTGATTCTGTATTTCTATAATTTTTTTCGCGGCGGCTTTAGGATCCAGCTTTATATAATCCGTCAGCAATCTGTTGACGTTAAAAGCCTCATCTACGGCACCGAAACGGGTTTTCGCGGACCGCATATCAAACAGCGCCAAAGGAATGATTTTTCCGGCCTCGGCGTCGTTTAGAACTGCCGAAACTCTGGAAAACAAATATTCGGTTTTACACGTATCTTCGATAAAAATCACATTCTTTCCGGTAATTTTTTCCTTCTGCGAACCGTCGACAGAAAACATGCCTCTTGAGAGTTCGTCTTCCTGAACGGCGGGAATTCCCAAAATTGGAGAGTAATTCATATATTCTTTCTGCGATACGTAAACGGTTTTTATGTCAATGCCTTCTTCGGAAAGCATTTCGACGGCTCTTTCGGCTACTTGCTGCATAATATGCATCGGAAACGTATTTCTGAAGGCAATTACATAATTTCCGGGTTCGTCCTCTCCTATTATTTCCGGCAGGCGGTCTTTCAGCATACGGGCATACTTTTCGACCGTATCTTTATCGCCCATTCTCAAAAACATCATATCGTCTTTAAGCGCATCATCGACATTGTCAAGGGAATCCAATTTATATAAATATTCTATCTTTTCATGCTTGCCCGTAACGGCGTTCGTAAAATCCGTCACAACCACATTCAATGCCTGCTGCCTGCCGAGCATATTGGTGCCGTAATTTCTTTTTGTAAAATTTCCGAAAGAGAAACTCCTGAAATCGTCAAGCGCTTTGCCTCTGTCGCTCCTTCCGGCTTTATCCGGGTCAAAGACCAAATATTTATGAAAGTTTTCGGTCGTTCTGTCTGAGTTCTCCCCTTTCGCTTTAAGATACTCCAGATAGTTTCCGAAGCAGCCGTATATCGCGGATTTGCCGTCATATAAGGCCTGATTTTCAAAAAATTCGTGATATATCAAACTCTGTATTTTGATCCTTCTGTCTGTCGCCTCCAAATCGCCCAAAGCTTTTATGAATTCATCGTGAATATAAAATTTCAAAGTATTTGTCTGCCCGTCCCTTTCCATTAACGCGGCGCAGTAAGCGCCTTCGCTTATAAGCATTGAAGAATCGCTTATTATAACTTCCACTTCCATGTTTCTCGTATCTTCGGGGAAAAGCATAATTATTTCGTTTTTTATACGGTTTTGAATACTCGGATATTCTTCGCTTGCGGACATTTCGAAAATACTTGTTATAATTTTCCCGAAAAGCCCCCTGTTATGGTCAAAAAAAGCCCCGAAATCCAGATTATCCCAAAAAGATTGTTCGATTTTTCCCGGCCCCTCTCCAAAAATCGTTTCGATTTCTTTTTCGCCGTAAGAAAGCGAAGCCAGCATCGCGCGCAAACCGCTTCTTAATATGTCGTTGGAAAATACGCGTACGATATCGCTAAAAATACTGCGCGCCAAAGCCGGAATATTTTTGCTGAAATAGGTAACTTCTTCGGAAGCGTTTTCAGCGTCTATTCTTTCCGCTATCGTCCTTCTGTTTCCGTTTTCGGTAAACGATATCGAAAAAACGCCGGTTTTTTCATCATAATCCGCGTCAATATCGGAAATTTTCTCATTAATAGACATAAATTCTTTGATTCCGGCAATTATCGCTTCATTGGGCAATCCTTTCTTTTGCATATCCGGCACGCAGTCAAGCACTCTGCCGGCAAGCACGGAAGGCAAAAGCCCTTTAGCGTCAGGAAGAGGAATGGCATTGCTTTGTATTTGTGAAAGCGATTTCGCGTATTCGACATATCTTTGGCTGTAATCCGCGGGCTTCGAAAGGAGTTTCGGAGTGAAGGTTATGCTGGATATCTGCTTTTCGTTTAAAATCTCATTGATTCCCGAAGTGTGAAATCCGCCCGCGACTATAGCTTTGACCCGCGGCGCCGGATATCTTTCCAAAATCTTTCCGGCGTTGGCGGAAACGCCGAAAACTTCGCTTAAATACGCGGTTTTCGCATCCGGCAGGGACCCGAAAACGTTATTTAAGAATATCTCGTTTCTTTTCAGATTGGCTTCGTTAAAATCGCGCGCTTTAATTTCATAGCCGCCCAAAGCGCTCAAAGAATCTTTGCCGGCATAGCGAGCCGCCGTCTCTTTGAATTCGTCAAGGTTGCTCTTATAATAATCGTACTCATGCGGAGACGCCGAAGCGCCCAAAACTTTCTTGTAAATTTCCAAAAATGACGATAAAAACAAAATATCTTTCACTTCCGGGGTTTCCGCGGCATACGACGCCAAAGATAAAAGAAGATTATTTTCTTCCGATAAAAACTCGATTTCATTGATTTTTTCGGACAATACAAGCGACACGACGAATTTTTTAAGTTCCGGATATTTGCCGAGACCTATTTTTTCCCTGTGTTCGTAAAGGTAAGACATCAAAGCGTAGCGGTCGCCTTCGCCGTTTGACAGCGATACGATCTGTGAATACTGTTTATAATTCAGCAGTCCCTTTAAATCCGAAAACAGCCTTTGAAACTGGGCGCTCAGTTTTTTCTGGTTTGACGAGGCGGACATATCGGAAACTAGCATATACAAAGCTATGTTAGGGTATTCGTTAATGTTAAATCCGCTTTTTACGGCTTCGTCTTTGAGATACGAGTAGTACTGCCGCTTGGCTTCGGCGTTTGACAGGTAAGTTTTATATGCGGAAAATATTTTATGCTGTTTTTTTGAGAAATATTTGTTTCTCAACGAAGAAAACTTCGATTCTAACGGATAAACGAGCGCGGAAATTTTATTTTTGTTTTCGATTAAATCGGCAAACAACAAAAGGTTGGATTCGTAAATTTGCTGATCTTCAAGCGGGTTAATCGTTTTTCCGTTTTTAGCGGCAAAATATTCGGCGCCGCTCATATTTCCGCTTTCAAACAAAGCGTCTATGAAGGCTTCCGCGTTTTTTCTGCCGAGATTGTAAAAAATCCTGTCGAATCCGCTTTTTTGCGACGCGCCTTCGACATATAGTTCGAAATCCGGATACGCCTTGTTAATCTGCTCAAGCAGCGCGGATATTTTCTTCTGGGCTTCTGTGTTAAAATGCAAATCCTGAATATTAAAAACGGCTTCCGGGCTGTTTTTAAAAGAAGCGCCGGTTACGGAAATCGCCGAATTCAGATTTTTAAGGGTAATAGGCTCCGTTCCGCTTCCGGCAGAAAACGCCGGAACGGAAGTCAAAAGCATACACGCCGCGGTTAATAACGAAACTATGTGTTTCATATTTTTTAATTTTACGTTTATCCCGGCGGAGAAAAACCGGAATTTATAACCCGTGAAATCGTTATGTTGCGACTGTATCTATTATAGTATTGCGGACGGTAATTTGCAACGATGGACTTGTTAAATTTTTGTTAATTTTCAGCGCTGCTTTTACGCAGCCTGTCAATGGCAATTTTGGCTTTTTTGTGTCCGGGGTTTAATCTCAATGTGAGTTCCCAGGCGCGTTCCGCTTCAAAATAACGGCCTTGGGCGTATAATATAAGACCTTCGTTATACTTTTTATCGGCGCCGGCTTCGTCTATATCGCGCTGTTTTTCCTCTTTGGCCTGCGGTTCTCCGCCGGGCGCGCCGGTTTCGGATTTTATCGTTTTTGAAAGCTCTATAACCGACAGGTTTATATACTCTTTTGCCTTTGAATAATATTCTACCGACTTTGAAAAAACGCTGCCGGTGACTAATTTCTGCAGTCTTTCCATGGTTTTTATGCACAAAATCCATTTTCCCGAATCAAAACTTGCTATTGCGGACTGCAAAATCTCATAGGCTTTCGCGTTAAGTTCGGCTTCGCGCTTTTTAAGCTGTTCCAGTTTCAATACGCTGTCTATCTTGCTCATATATTCCGCTATTTCATCGTTTCCGCCTGTAAAATGAACGTATTTGTTCCATTCGTTCAAGGCGGATTTGTAATCGGCATTATAATAAGCGCGGAAGCCTCTCGCGTAAGTCAGTTTTGAAAAATCAAGTTCGTTATCCGACAAAGCGTTTTTTTGCATATCTTCGTTGATTTTCGTATAAAAATGCACGGGAGACTCGAAAGACGGATAAGAAACAACTATCTCGGAAAGCATATCGGACGCCCTTAAATATTCTTTTTTATCATAACACTTTTTTGCTTCTTTAAACCGTTTTTCGGCTTCTGCCAAAGTGATTTTTTCTTTTTCCAAAGCTTCTTTGGCTTCCTTTTCAAGTTCGGTACTTTTTCTTTCTCCCCATCTGAAAACAAGGCCGAACCTGTTTATCAAATCAAGCTCGCTGAAATCCGCCGCATAATCGAAAGTAAAAGAATAGAAATCTATGCCGAAGCCGAAAGTGAAATGTCCCGGATAATAACCCGCTTTTACGCGGTATTTATCGGCAAGAGTGTAAGAAAGGCCGGAATAAATATCCAAAAAGCCGTCTTCGTACTTCAAATCGGCGTAAACGCTTACGAAATCCTGCGACTGAAGCCTGTAATAAACCGGAAAAATAAGGGCGGAACTTAATCTGTAAATTGAAGGAATATCGTCGGCTTCTTCGTCTATTTTCAATTCGCCGGAAACGAAATTTTGAGCCGAAACCCCGAGTTTTATTTTAGATAAATTGTTAAATATCTCCGGACCCGCAAAAGACTTTGAAACGCCGGCGTCCGCGGCAAACATTCCGCCTTGTTTAAGATATAAATCGTAATACAGGTATTTTACGCTCAGGCCGTAAGCCAGGCCGAGAAAATCGCTATAGCCCGAAGCGGATAAAACGTAATCCCAGATATTTACCGACATATCCGTCTTTTCGCTGTAAATGTCTTTTCTCGCCTCTATGTCTCCGCTCGACAAATCGGCCGCCGAAAACCCGATAAAATAATTTTTTCCGAGCGATAAAACTGCCGAAGCGGCGTTATACGAGGTGCCTTCGTACAAATTAAACCTTGAAAAACCTATTGCGTTTTCAGGAAAAAACGAGGCAAGCGACGGATTGTATTGTATTACGGAAGGGTCGTTGTATCCCGAAAAAAGCGTTTCTCCCGCGCCGAAAGAGGCTACTGCCGGACCGTGCGACAAAAAATGTTTCCTTCTGCCTGAGGCGGCATAAGAAAGCTGCGTCAAAGCTATGAGCGCGAAGATAAGTAATATCTTTATTTTACGGCGGGAAATATGCATTTTCAGTTTTTGTTTCTCAGGATATTTTAAGGCTTATATCATCAAAATGCCCGCCGTTATACCGACAACGGCGGACATTTAATATACCGGGGCACCGGCTTTCGCTCTTGCCTCATAAAGGCAGTCCCCTCAGATTTACTTTACCAAAACTTCGTCAGGAGCTAAAAACATCGGGGCGACTGGACTTGAACCAGCGGCCTCTCCCACCCCAAGGGAGTGCGCTAGCCAACTGCGCTACGCCCCGACTTTACAACGGCAATTACGAATTCAAAATTACGAATCGGTAAGGGGTATAAAATTATTTCTTCAGCAGCTTAATGACCGCTTTCAGTTCTTCTTTTATTTCTCTTAATATTTTAGCGTCCGGCAAATGTTCTTCTTTCAAATCTTTGAAAACCAGCTGCGTTTTGCGCTTGTCGCCGGTCAGATATTTTTTAACGCCTTCGATGGTATAGCGTTTATTGTACAGCAAATCTTTAATTTTAAATATGAGTTCGACTTCTTCCTTGCGGTAGCGCCTTTGACCCGAACTTTTCCTTACCGGCCGCAAAAGTTTAAACTCGTTTTCCCAATATCTTAAAGTGTACTTAGGCGACTGCGTAATCTGGGAAACTTCGCCTATAGTAAAATACTCTTTATCCGGTATCGGAGGCATTTCTTGCATTTTGCATTTCCCCTGAACTAAACCGTTATATTTTACTTATTTATAACTATTTGTCAAAAAACTCTTTAGACTGTTTAAAGCGGATTTTTTTCATCGGAGAGATAAAAAGGCTTTCTCCGGTCTTTGGGTTGCGCCCTTTTTTTGTCTTTGTAATAAACATATTAAAGCTGCCGAAACCCGTTATGACCACTTTTTCGCCGTTTCTCAGGGCTTTTGAGATTTTCTCAAAAACCGTATCTACGGCTTTAGCCGCTTCTTTTTTGGAACTTAAAATATCGGCAAGAGAATCCGCTATATCGTTTTTATTCATGCTTCGGTCCTCTGGTCATTAAATCATTCAGCGCTTCCATAGGTTTTTTTCCGTTAAACAAAACGCCGTAAACTTCGTTTATTATAGGAAGCTCTACGTTCAATTTTTTTCCGATCTCATAAGCGCTTACCGCGTTTTTGACGCCTTCGGCAATCATACCCAGGCTTTTTTCGGCATCCGAAGCGCTTTTTCCTTCCCCTACGGCCTGTCCGACGGCGCGGTTTCTCGAATGCCTTGAAAAACACGTGACCATCAGATCCCCTACTCCGGACAAACCGTAAAAAGTCTGCTCTTTGCCGCCCAAAGCAACGCCTATTCTGGCAAGCTCTTTCAAACCTCTTGAAACTATGGCGGCTTTGGTATTGTCTCCGTAGTTCAACCCGTCAACGATCCCGGACGCTATTGCAAAAACGTTTTTAAGCGCCGCGCCGGTTTCAACTCCTATAATATCGGTCTGGTTATAAACCCTGAAATATTCGTTCATAAAAAGAGCCCTGCATTTTTCCGCGGTTTCAAGATTATTTGCCGCGGACGTTACGGCCGTAGGCATTTTCCTGCAGACTTCTTCGGCATGGCTGGGACCTGACAACACCGCGATATTTTCATAACTTCCCGGAAAAATCTCTTCTATAATCTCCGACATTCTGAGCAGAGTTTTGTTTTCTATGCCTTTTGTCGCGCTCATTATAAGTTTTCCGCCGAGAGAAAACCCGTTGTTTTTCAACA
>JAISVT010000017.1 GCA_031271405.1 Candidatus Endomicrobium macrotermitis
CAGGCAGTTGTCACCCTGCGGCTACGCGCAGGATGACGGACTTTACTAATGCGCATAATGTGATAAATCCGTTTATTTTTAAGGGTGTTTTTTAGTGTCTTGATCGGAAATCCGCGTTAAACAAAATGGATTGCACCCGGCAAAAACACTAGGGTGCAGGCTGTCAAGGAATAACATTTCTTTAGTAAATTTCGGGAACGATCTGAAAATCCGGAAATCGGATTTCAAAAAATCCAAAAAAATTTCGTAAGAAAAAATCTGCAAAAAAATCTGCCGGAAGCTGCTTTTAAAAACACACCCGGAAGAACCTTGTTTTTTCAAAATTTAAAAATTTTGCGTAAAAAAATTGACCGGGATTGCCAAAAATTAATGTCCGATAAGATATATTATGTTAAGTACAATGGATAAAAATGAAGTTGTAAACAATAAAGCTATTTGTGATGTTTGAGTTTATTTATGTTTATAAATATGAATAATTTGTATTTGCGAAGTATTGTTCTTTAATAGTTATAAAATATCACTCACAGTGTTTTTTGATGCCGCTTGTTGCAGTTCAGCGAAACGGATAACGCGCGTGGCGGCCGGCAAAGAAAAAAATGGATTGCTGCGTGCCTTACAATGACCGGCGAAAGAAAGGCGATCCGGAGAAGGGCTAAATCTGCTGCCGCTTTTCCGTTATTCCCAAAAGTCTTTGTCGGGAATCTAAGTTAAGGATTTTCATCAAGGATGATAATATCCCCGCGGCGAATTTCGGGGATGACAAGTAAGGATAATAAGGCAGTAATAAGGCGTTCAGGGGGCTTGTTCCCCTCAAATGCCAAAAAAGATAAACAGGCATGGGATTATATAGGTTTAAATGAATTTTGATTTTTGCTGTAAATTAAGTAGAATATGCTTTGTGTAAATAAAAGGCGAGGTTTTGGATAAATGAATAAATCAATAGTTTTGGCGCTGTTTTTAACGGCGGCATTATTTTTTTTAAATGCTTGTGATAAGGCTCAGCAAGTAATAAATCCTTATACGGGCTGGGATATTGCGGTTACCCAGCTTGAGCCCGCCGCCAATCCGGTAAGCGTAAATGTATCTTCAATAATATTTGCGGCAAATGTAATAAATGCGAAAGGCGAAGATAAAACGACGGAAGTGCAAAGTCTGATAGCATGGGGCGCATCGGTTGTTTCTGTCACAGGCGTTACCACACCTGTTAATGATAAGATAACTTTCCTTTTAAGCGGCAGCAGGGTATCTATAGGTACAGGTTTTAGACCTCAGCAGGGAGATCAGCTTATAGTCGCGGCAGGGTATGCCGGCATGGTCGCTCGTTCAACGGTAACATTTATCAATTAATAATGGACTTTATGCAGGTATAATCCGCAGGCAGGCGCCGGTTTGCCGATTTTTGAGCGGTTTTTTGAAAGTATTGCGTTCTTTAAATTTTTTAAGTTTTGTTTGCTGCAGCCTATTCTTACAAGTTCTCCTGCGATTTTCCTGACCATTCTGTACAGAAACCTGTCTCCTTTTACCAAAATTACCGTGAATTTCCCCTTTTTAAGCACTTTTACCCTTTGCAAATCCACAATTTTGTAGTCAAAAATGCTGTTGTAAGAATCGAAAGCGGAATAATCCCTTTTTGCCTGCAGGAATTTTGCCGCTTTTTTCATTTCGGCCGTATCAAGGCGTCCGGAAATATGAAAAGTTCTGTGTTCGTAAACCGGAGACCGGACGGGAGAATTGTATATAAGATACAGATAAGTTTTTGCAGCGGCGGATTTTCTTGCGTCAAACAGGCCGTCTGCCTGTTTTATGGATTTGACGCTTATGTCTTTGGGAAGCAGCGAGTTTAGCCTTAATGTAAGCTTTTGAGTGTCGATTTCCGGAGCTTTAAAATTTATGACCTGTCCTAAAGCATGAACGCCTTTATCCGTTCTGCCAGCGCAGGTTATGTTTACGGGAATTTCAAAGATTTTGAAAACTGCGGTTTCGATTTCACCCTGGACCGTTCTTTGTCCGGGCTGTTTTCCCCATCCGTTAAAATTTGATCCGTCATATTCGATTATGCATTTATAATTCATAAATTTACGATATTATATCATACTTTTCGGCAGTCTTAAAATTTTGCATTTATTTTGCAATTTTTGATTGAAAAATAAATGAATTTCGATTATACTAAAAACGGTAATTTAATATGAAAAGAAAAATATTGTCGCTATCTGCCGCAGTTTTATTTTTATCGGGCATAATTATTGCCCCGGCTTATTGTTTTGTGTCCGAATTTATCGTTAAAGAAAAATTATATTCCGATTTAAACGTGAAATCTTTTTCAAAAAACATTGTTTTGGCGGATTCTTCCAAAATAAACTTTAGCGGGTTTACGGAGAATCTTTTCGGAACGGCAAATAAAGATTTTGACTCTTCAAATGCCCCGGCATTGCTGAATAAAGACGTTCAAAAAATTAATTTTACTTCGTATAATTCTTTTAACTTTCACGCTTTCGGATATAAAAGCCCTTTGTTTTACGATTTTTCCGCGTCTGAACGATTGCGAAGTCAGTTTGCCGGGCGCAACTGCGCGGTTTTATTTGTATTTTTCATACTGTTATATATAGGTATGCTGAGATCCGTTTTTGTATTTTCTAAAACATCAAACTTATTTTATATTTTAAAACCCTTGTTTACGCAAACAAGGGTTTTTCATTTGAGGTTATCAAAATGAGACGTAAAAACTTTACAAAACAATTTATTTCGCTTTTTACCGCGCTTTGTTTTATGCTTTCTTTCGCGGGACAAAATTTGTCTTGGGCGGCGCAGGAAAGCGCGCCCGCGGCAGACGGATTTAAAAAGGTTTTTGAAAATGCTTCGCGTATTCCCGCCGAATACGGTAAAATTACGTCGGCAAACGATTTCGCAAGCGAAAGCGTAGTCGTAAATATCCAGGACCTGCACAATCATCCGCAGACCCAGCGGAATATATCGCGCATAATCGAAATTTTAAATAAAAATTACAATGTAAAAGAAATTTTTGTAGAAGGCGCGTACGGCAAAATAGACACTTCGTGGCTTGCAAAAATAGAAAATCAGGCGGTTAAAGACGCCGTTATCGAAGAGATGTTAGAGCAGGGAAGGCTCGGAGGCGCGGAATATTACGATATAAAAAACAATAAGAATATCCCCCTTTCGGGCCTTGAAGACGAAAAACGCCATAAAGAAAACCTGGCAAGGCTGGGTTACATTTTAGAAAACCGCCCGAAATACGAAACGGTTCTTAAAGAGATAATAAAAGAAACGGGCTACCTTGAGGCAAAATACGTAAACGGCAGAAATAAAAGGTTTAAAAGAATACTGGATAAATATAAATCCGGAAAAATGAATTCCGGAAAATTTTATTCCGTCATAAGAAAATACGTTGAAAATATTGCAGAAAACCCCGAGCAGTACGGCAATATACTGCCCATAAAGATGCAGGATTATCCGAACCTGCAAAAGTATTCGCTCGTAACGCAGCTAAACTCAAAAACGGACGCAAAACGCGTGTATTCGCAGCTTCATTCCCTTTTGGGGTTTTTGAAAGAAAAACTGCCCTATCTGGCATATAAAACCCTTCTTGAAGAAACGGAAAACCTGTCGAATGCGCAATCTCTGTCGTTTTTTCTTTCCGGCATATGCAGGGAGTACGGCATAGATTTAAACGCGGGTTATAAAGAGCTTGCTTCGTTTCTTGAAATGCAGGATTTAAACAGAAGCATAAACCCCGTAAAAATGATTTACGAAGAACGGGCTCTTACGGAAAAACTGAGAATCGCTTTGTCTTCCGGCCGCGCCGAAAGCGAAATAACTTTTTTAAGCGACTTTTACCCCGTTTTGTCCGACTATCTTACCAACAAGCTTCTTCCCGAAGATTTTGCGTATTTCAGCGCGGGTTTCCCGAAATTCAGGGAACTTTACGCCAAATATGCCGTAACCGATAACCTTAAAAAAATAGAGAATGATTTTCCGGTTTTTGACGCTTATTACAGCCTGAACAATCAAAGAAACTCTATTTTTGTGGACAATATTTTAAAAAACCGCAATCTGTCCGCAGGCAAAGAAAAGCCTGCTCAAGGCAGAACGGACGAAGAATGCCTTAAAGAATCCGGAGACATAATTATAGCCGTGACCGGAGGATACCACAGTAAAGGGCTTCAGGAGCTTTTGCAGGACAGAAAAATAACGAATATGGTAATCACCCCGTCAATAATGTCCGGAACCGAAAAATCCGAAGATTTATATGAAAAAATACTGAAAATGCAAAACGCTTTCGCAAGGGAAGCTCTTGCCCTTACGATAGCTTCGCAGGCCGCGAAAGCCGAACAGTTTGCCGCTTTGGCTAACGCGGGCGTAAAATTTCTTGAAAATGCCGGATATTCGAAAGAAACCGTAGATTTATTGTTTAAAGAACTGTCAAACGCCGCCGGAGGCGATTTTGTCAGGGCGCCGGTTTTCGGCGAATCGGAAACCAAAATAGAATTTTCAAACGGAAATTTTATAACTATACAAAATGACGGCGGCAAGCTGTCCGTAAAAGAAAGTTTTTTTGACGAACAGGCCGCAAAGCCCGAAATGAAATTTGCAAACAGGGAGATTTTTTCCGTTTCGGGAAGTCTGGCAGAGTCTTTGCTTGCGGACTCTTCGGCTTTCCTTAAAGGCGATTTTAAAATCGTTTACGAACTTATCAAAAAATTCTTTCAATTTGCCTACGATAACGGCTTTAACGGTTTTTCTTTTGCCGACGGTTTAACCGGCGAAATCGAAGACGCTCTGGGAACCTTTGCCAAAGGAAGGTTTTCAATTGACGGCATGGATAAAGCGGTCATCGCAAGGATGCCGGACGTTTTTCAAAATTTCATATTGCAGCAGGCAAAAGAAAGCGGTTTTGCTACGGTTTATGAAGATGACAGCGGCGAAGCCGTAAAAATTCCTCTTAAAAAGGAGTCAAAGGCGTCCGTTTTGCCGGAGGAAACGCCCGATTCGCCGCTCAAAAAGTTTGAAGAGTTCTTTAAGCAGGTTTCCCAAGAACATGAAGAAAGAGAAGCTCTGCTGCGCGATTATATTATTGCGCTCGAAAAAGGAAAAAAATCGGGATATCAGAAAGGCGCCCTTGTAGATTTAAAAGGCGTCAAAAAAGAAATTATACTTGTCGGAGACCTTCACGCAAGGGAAGACAACCTTGAAAACATACTGAAAAGCAATAACAACGAAGAAAAAATTAAAAACGGAGAGGCCGTAATAGTTTTTCTCGGAGACATAATACACAGCGAAGAAGAAGATAAACTTCACGAAACTGAAAGTTCTTTGAAAACCATGGAACGCATAATGCGCCTGAAAGTCGCCGGCCCCGAAAACGTTTACGTTCTTTTGGGAAATCACGATTTTATAGATATTTATACCGGAAAAGGAAACGTCAATCAGGGAATGATTTACAGAAAATACATCGAAGGCATGGGACCGCAATACGCAAGGCTTTACAGAAAAGCTATATTTGAAAGCGCTTTGGTTGCCGTAGGCGATACTTTCGCGGCAGCGCATGCGGGTCCGGTAAGAAAATCGGATTTGAATAAAAATCCGGATATGGAATCTTTTTTAAGGACAGAAGGCATCGTAGAAAGTTTTAATACGCGGCAATCGAACGAAAATTTTAAAAATTCGGATTTTATTTTCCAGCTTATCTGGAACAGGATGGGTTATCTCAGCGGCGGTTATTTCCAGCATGACGTTGACGCTTTTTTGAACTCGCTTAACGTTAAAGACGGAGCTCTTATCGTAGGCCATACTCCTTCGGTTTTAAACGCCGGCGAATGGCACGCTGCGCTGGGACGCAAAGACAATCATCATATTATATTTGCCGCAAGGGACAATGCCGGTTATTTAAGCATACCCGCCGGCGCTAAAAAGCCGGATTTTAAGTTTGTAAACGCCTTTGACGCAAACGGCGGCAGATTTCAGATAGAAAAACTTGAAGATTAT
>JAISVT010000043.1 GCA_031271405.1 Candidatus Endomicrobium macrotermitis
TTTAAAGCCGCTTTCGACAAATCCAAAATACTCCTTGAAGAAAACGACGGCGCCGGAAACACTTTTAAAGCTACGGCAAAGCCGGTTCTTATAGGTACGGCCGTAGTAGGCGCGACCACAATGATTTTCTCAACCATAGTAATGCTTACAAACGGCCTTACTTCGGGGCTTGAAAATTTATCGCTTCTGCACGCTCCTTTCCTTTTGGGACTCATCGCGGGCGGCGCGGTAATTTACTGGTTCACGGGCGCTTCAAACCATGCCGTAACAAGCGGAGCGTATAAAGCCGTAGAATTCATTCAAAACCATATTAAACTCGACGGTTCTTCCCAAAAAGCTTCAACGGAAGATTCGAAGAAAGTGGTGGAAATTTGCACAAAGTACGCGCAGAAAGGAATGATAAATTTGTTCCTCGTCGTGTTTTTAACAACGCTTGCTTTTGCGTTTATCGAGCCTTATTTCTTCATAGGTTATCTTATTTCCATAGCTTTGTTCGGACTTTTTCAGGCCATATTTATGGCAAATGCAGGCGGCGCGTGGGATAATGCGAAGAAATTCGTGGAAGTAGATTTAAGGGAAAAAGGAACCGAGCTTCACAAAGCTACGGTCGTAGGCGACACCGTGGGCGATCCGTTCAAAGACACTTCGTCCGTAGCTATGAATCCGATAATAAAATTTACCACGCTTTTCGGATTGCTTGCTTTGGAACTCGCTCTTGTTTTGACAAACGTATCGGTAAGAATGTCTTTTGCCGCGTTATTTTTTATAGCAGCAATTGTGTTTGTGGTAAAATCATTCACGGATTTGAGAAATAAGTGACAAAAGCAAGGTTCTAAATCCTCTCTTTTGTCATACTGCGCGTCAGCCGCAGGATAAGGTATATAAGACACAACCGGGTATTTAACGGCAAAAACAAACGGCGGGAACAGAAATTAATCTGTTCCCGCCGTTTGTTTTTAATGATACCGCAAAGTATTATTTTACGGAATTATCCCATTGTGCGCATTAGTAAAGTCCGTCATCCCGCACGTAGCCGCAGGATCTATAAATAACGGCTTTTCCATAGACCCCGCGGGAGACTTCGCCTCCGCAGGGTGACAACTATAATTCAGTTATTTTATGTTTATCAGATTGAAACCGGTAAATTTGGGTTTCTCTTCATTTTTGTTATTCTTTTCAAGAATGTCAAAATCGTAATCTATGACTTCCCCGCTTACAATTTCGGAACGTTCCACAACGGAGTTCAGCCCGTTGCCAAGCTGCCCGTATTCGTTTCCGCCCCAGCTGAATAACTGTCCGTTTTCTTTTACGGCAAGATAGTGGTATTCGCCGCAGGCATCCGTCACATTGTCTAAAATTTTTACGGGACTTTTACCGTACGTTTTTAAATCGCCCCATATGCCGCTGTTTACAACTTCCCCGGCTTTTCTAAACTCGACAAAAACCGGAATGCGTCCCCATACCCATAAACTGTTATCCGTTTTTATGAGCATGCCGCCGTTTCCTATAACCCTTTTTACATTGTCCGCAACATAAGTCGGAGTCATAATCATAAGCTCGTCCGTGCCGACTCCTGCAAGCCCGTACGTGCCGTTTGAGCCCCATGAGTAAAGCGTTCCGTCTTCGGTAACGGCATAAAACTGCTGGCGTCCCGAAGATACCTCGCGGACTCCGGACATAATTTTAACAGGCTCTATATCCCGGCTGTACGGTCTTGAGACAAATAAAACGTCGTTTCGTATTAATACTACAAGACTATTGTCTCCGAGCGCCGCCCCTTTGACTTTATCGCATATTTTTCTTGCCGAAGCGAACGGGCCGCCGGTTTTGTCGCTTTGGTTCCAAATCCACAGGGATTCGTCCGTTTTTATGATCATCGCCGCATTGCCGTGAGCTTCTACATAAACGACATTATTCATTATTTCCGACGGAACAAGGGTACCGTTGCCCCAGCCGTATAAAACTCCCGTATTTGAAAGCGCAAGAGTAAATCCGTCCCCGGCCGCGGCGCACGCGATATTGCTCATTATTTTGACAGGCCTGGATGCATTGTTATTTTCCAGAATCCGGAAGTCGCCGCCGTATTTTGTCTGTTTGCCGTTTCCGATTTGTCCGTAATAATTATCGCCCCAGCACCACAGACCGCCGCGCGAATCAACGGCAACAGAATGCGTTGTTCCCGCATAAACCCGCGGCAAACGCGCGGAATTATCCGCCGCCGCCGTAACCGTGAAACCCGAAAAAACCAGAATCGAAACGATAATTTTTTTCATGACAATATCCGAACCGTCTTTTTGCCGTAAACAATTACCGGTCAGTATTTAAACTTGAAAAAAACCGCTCCCAAAGGAGGGATAGATATATTTAAACTGTAAGGCCTTCCGTGAGCGCCCCAATCCGACGTTTCCTTAAAACCGAAATTGCCTATCCCGCTGCCGAAATATTCCGGAGCGTCGCTGTTTAATATTTCTTCCCAGCGGCCTTTGTGGTCGACTCCGATATTATAATTGTGCCTTGGTATCGGCGTAAAATTCAAAATGCACAAAACAGTCTCTCTCGCTTTAGGGGCGTTTCTCATAAAACTTATGACGCTGTTGTCGGAATCGTTCGCGTCGATCCAGCTGAAACCTTCCCAATTGCCGTCGTTTTCATAAAACGCCGGATTATTTTTATACGCTTTGTTTAAATCTTTCACCCAATTCTGCATTCCGGAATGCTGGGTAAACTGCAAAACGTGCCATTCAAGGCTTTCGTCGTAATTCCATTCCCTGACCTGCCCGAATTCGCTTCCCATAAACAAAAGTTTTTTACCGGGATGCGCGTACATATACGCAATCACAAGGCGCAAATTCGCAAATCTCTGCCACTCGTCTCCCGGCATTTTGCCTATAAGCGAACCTTTCCCGTGCGTAACTTCATCGTGTGAAAAAGGCAAAACGAAGTTTTCGCTGAAAGCGTATAAAAAACTGAAAGTCAGCTTGTTGTGATGATATTTCCTGAACACCGGATTTATTTTCATATAGCTTAAAACGTCATTCATCCAGCCCATATTCCATTTGTATCCGAACCCCAAACCGCCCAGATAAGTGGGTTTGGAAACCATAGCCCACGACGTCGATTCTTCGGCGTAAGTCTGCACTCCGTCATAGTTTTCATATACCACGTGATTAAACCTTTTAAGGAACTGTATGGCTTCTATGTTTTCTTTTCCGCCGTATTTGTTAGGAAGCCACTGTCCTTCTTTGCGGGAATAATCAAGATAAAGCATCGACGCGACGGCATCGACCCTTATCCCGTCTATATGGTATTTGTCAAGCCAGAACAGCGCGCTCGATATAAGAAAATTATTCACTTCGTTGCGCCCGTAATTGAAAATCGCGCTTTTCCAGTCGGGATGAAACCCGAGCCTCGAATCCGCGTGCTCGTAAAGATAAGTCCCGTCAAAAAACGAAAGCCCGTGCATATCCGTCGGAAAATGAGACGGCACCCAGTCCAAAATTACGCCTATCCCGGCGCAGTGCAAAACATCCACCATATACATAAAATCCTGCGGAGTTCCGAACCTGCTCGTAGGAGCGAAATAGCCCAAGCTCTGATAACCCCACGAAGCGCCGAAAGGATGTTCCATAACCGGCATAATTTCTACATGAGTAAATCCCATATCACTGCAGTAATTGGCAAGTTCTCCGGCCATTTCGCGGTATGAAAGCCATCTGTTGTTGTCTTCGGGCTTTCTGCGCCACGAACCCAGATGAACCTCATATATCGAAACGGGGGCGTTAACGGTGCTTTTTGATTTTCTGTCTTTCATCCAGCCGCCGTCATTCCATTTATAATCCAAACCCCAGACTTTCGAGCCTGTTTTCTGCGGAGTTTCGGCGTGAAAAGCGTAAGGATCGGCCTTTTCGACGCTGTAACCGTTATAATTTGAAACTATAAAATATTTATACGTGTCGCCTTCCTTGATTCCCGGAATAAATCCTTCCCAAATCCCGGAACCGTCGTATCTTGCAAACAGCGGATGCGCCGCTTTATCCCAAAAATTAAAATCGCCTATTACCGAAACGCTCTTCGCGTTCGGCGCCCAAACCGAAAAATACGCGCCGTTGACGCCGTCTTTGGATATAAGTTTGGAGCCCATTTTCTCATACAGCCTGAAATGACTTCCTTCCCGGAACAAATGAACATCGTCTTTGGTAAAAAGCGAAAAACCCTGAACTTTGTTATTCATGTCAAATCCCTTTAAAAAGCATTTTTATATTTTTTTACCAGCATAAAGAAAATGGCTTTTATTATCGCCGTAACCGGAACCGCAAAAACAATGCCCAAAAAACCGAAAACCGAGGCTCCGGCAAGCATCACAAACATCATTGTCACGGGGCTTAAATCCACATTTGTGCCTACGGCAAAAGGCTGGACGAAATTATTATCCAAAAACTGTATTATTAAAAATGCCGGTATCACTTTAAACAAAATGGCTATGCTTTGATACTGTACAAGCGCGACTATGCTTGCAATCAAAACTCCCGCTACCGGCCCCGCGTAAGGCACAAGGTTTGCCGCCCCTGCGGTTATGCCTATAAGAAACGCGTAATTTACGTTGAAAATACCCATTGCCATCGCAGACATCGCTCCGACGAAAAAAGCCTCTATAAGCTGCCCGCGCACAAATTTACCGAACACGGAATCTATTTCGTAAATCATCGATAACACCGTCTCTACGTAAGCCGACGGAACGATTTCCACAATCGTATTTATGCTTCTGTTTCCGCCCAAAAGCATAAACAAAACGATTACGGGAATGAGAACCAGAAAAGAAAAAATGGAAAAAACGTTCATCGCGTATCCGGGTATTTTCTGCGCTTCGTAAACGATTACGGACTGAACTTTCTCCATAACCAAATCGGCCGCTTTGTATTCTTTCATCACGGGAAAAGCAGCCTCGATTTTATCTTTCACGACATCGGCATGAGTAGAAATATACTCGTAATAAGAAGGAATATTCACGCGCAGATTGTCGACTTCCGCCAAAATGACCGGGATAATTACTATCAAAAGCGCGGCAAGAACAACCGCTATGACAACTGCCATAACGGCAACCCCGACCCATCTTCTGTAGCCGTAAGAACGGATTTTATCCACGATAGGAGACAGCAGGTAAGCGATAAAAGCCGCTATTATAAACGGCGAGAGGATTCCTCTTGCGAAGTACAGAAAAAGGCACGCGGCGAGGAAAAGGATTATTCCTATTACAAATATTTTATTTCTTGACGATTCCGTCATCATAGTTTCATATCTCGGAACACTTTGCCCTCAAGGCAAGAATTTTTGAGAGGTTTTTCATTATCTGCAATCCGGCCTTGGCGTCAAGATCGACCAGATCGTCAAATTTGACCCTGTAGATAAGATATAATTCGCTGTTTTTAAGCGCGACTGCCGAAGAATCGTGCTTTTTGTCCGCAATAAGAGACATTTCGCCGAAAAAATCGCCGCTTTCCGCTATTTTTTCGCCGGACTCGTTATTTATTTTTATCCGTCCGTTTTTTATTATGTACAAAACGTCGGCTTCCTGTTTCTCGCCGTAAACCGGTTCGCCCTGAACGTAATTTCTTTTAAAAATTATCAGCGCGATTTTAGACAATGTCCTGTCGGAAAGCCCGCCGAACAGCGCGACTTTTTTTAAAAAAACCACGTCGGATTTCAGGGATTTGTCTATAAACAAAAACCTCATAAGCCTTTTGATAATCACCATATTTCCCCTTCTCCGGTTTGCCCGGCCGCTTTCGGCAAAGGATTATCTGCCTGCGGCAAAGGATTCTCCGCTTTCGGAGGATTCTCTGCTTTCGGGACTCTCCAGACTATTACGGTTTTATCGTCGCTTGCGGAAACGAGCATTTTATCGTCGCTTGAAAAAGAAACGTCGTTGACTCTGTCGGCGTGACCGGACAAAACCGCGATGCATTTACCCGTATCTGTTTCCCAAACGCGTATATCGGTATCTTCGCCGGCCGTGGCAATAAGCCCGCCGCCGTATGAAAATACAATCCTGTTGATTGCCCCGTTATGTCCGCTCAATACAAATTTTTCGGAAGCATTGCCTTTTGAAAAATTCCAAATTTTTGCGTTATTGCCGTCGCCCGAGGCGGCCAGATATTTTCCGTCGGAACTGAAAGCGACGCTGTATGCCATTTTATCGTCAAAATTGATTGTCTGCAGCAAAGTATTTGTTTTCAGCGACCATATTCTGACCGTGCAGTCTTCCCCGCACGAAGCCGCGTATAACCCGTCCGGGCTGAAAACCGCCGATCTTACTATATCGGTATGCCCGTTTAACGTAGCCGAAACGCCGTAAGGCGCGGCGGCAGACCATATCTTGACGGCCTTATCCGAACTTGCGGAAATCCCTTTTTTGCCGTCTTTGGAAAAAGCCACGCTGTTTATATAATGGGAATGAGGACTGAGAGTTTTGACCGCCGCGCCGGATTTTTCAGACCACAGTTTTACGGTCGAGTCGTTCGAAGCGGACGCGATTGTTTTTCCGTCGCCGGAGGCTCTTACGCAATTAACCGTGTCTTCATGGCCTTTGAGATAAAATAAATTTGAAGAATTGTCTAATTTCCACTTGACTATAACGTTATCGTATCCGGCGGAATAAACGTGCTGCGCGTCTTTGGAAAAATCGGCGGTCATCACGCTGTCCGTATGCGTCATCAAAGTATGTAAAATATATTCTTCTCCCGCTCCGTAAGAAAAAGCTGAAAACCCGCACAAAAACAATATAACAGCCGCAGTTTTAATAATTCTCATATGGAACTCCTTTTCGCTTTAGTGTATGTCCGGACTTTACGGTTTACTTTTTCGCAGAAAGAAGCTTTATTATTGCCGCATTGCCGCGTTTTTTGGCATAATCCAGCGGCGTAAGCCCGTTCTGGTCGCGCGTATTTGTTTTAGCTCCGTTTTTTACGAGAAAACCGACGGCGGCCGGATTGTCCTTGTTTATCGCGGCCGTAAGAGGAGAAACGCCTCTGAAATCTTTTGCGTTAACGCGCGCTCCCTTTGACAAGAGGAATTCCGCGATCGCAATATTTCCGGAATCTATAGCTACGTTAAGCGCCCTTTTCGCATTTTTGGAATTTACGTACGCTCCGTCTTCAATGAGTTTTTTTACCAACGCCTCGTCTCCGAGAGATACCGCCAAAGACAAAGGAGTGCTGAAATTATTATCTATATTGTTTACGGAAGCCGGCTCGTAAACCAAAATATTGTCGATAAGCGTACTGTTTTTTGCAAAAATCGCATACATCAGCGGATTTAAACCGTTTACGTCTCTTACCGACAGATCCGCTTGAGCCGTCATGGCAAGATGGACAAGTTTCAGGTTCGACTTCATTGCGGCTATAAGAGCCGGTGAAAGACCGTAGGCATCTCTTGCGTTAACGTCTGCTCCCTTTGACAGAAGAAATTCGGCAATATCGTAATTTTGATTCGAATAAGCTATTATCAGAGGAGTCGCTTCGCCGTCGCTTCTGGCATTCACGTCCGCCCCGGAACTCACAAAAACCTTCACTGCATCTAAATCCGAAAGAACGGCGGCTTCGGTAATATTGGAAGGCTTTGCTTTGTTCTTATACAGAAGATGCGCCATTTCGGTATTTTTAAATTTTATCGCTATCCCCAGCGCGCTTAATCCTTCGCCATTTACCGAGTTTACGTCAACGCCTTTCTTTCTCACTATGTTTTTTACCGTGCTTATCAAATTTTTTTCCGCGGCGAGCATCAGAGCGTTCGTGCCGTTGCTTAATTTAGCATTGACGTCGGCTCCGTATCTTATGAGAAGATTCGCGGTATCTTCCATTTTTTTGTTTATTGCAAGCATAAGCACGCTCATGCCGCGCATATAACTGTCGCTGCAATCCGCACCCTTCCTTATAAGCGCCTGCGCAATTTTTTCATTCCCGTTATTTACGGCTATCACGAGCGCAGAATTGCCCAAAAAATCTTTAATATTGGGGTTTTCTCCCTGTTGAAGAAGCCTTACGACCGTCTCGTATTTATTGTCTTTTACCGCCAGTATGATCTTTTTTTCTTGATCATCCGCAAAAATATGGCCCGTAAAAAATAACACGGCAAACAGAGAAAATATAATCGTTTTTGTTGTTTTCATTTTTAGCACCCGTTACCTGTTTTAGTATTTTTGTTTTGAATTTATTTTCATTTCATGGCCGTCAGTTTCGGTTACCGCGTATTGCCTTACGGGAATTCCGCTTCTGTAGGCGTAAAAAACATCAGCGTTTTCCAAAACGCTGAAATCGTCTTCCATTCTGTTGTCTATGTTCACATATGCGGTTTTACCGTATTTCAAATCTTCGGGCACATCCCAGTATGCGAACTGATTCAATCTGTTGTTGTCCAAAAACACGCCGATTCTGCCTTTCGTATAATACGCTATCGCGCCGCCCCATTGGTGGGAATGCGTAACCGCGTATTTTATGTCGCGCTTTAAAAGATCGCCGCCTAAAATCTTCCATCCCGAAAACCAGTTTGTCGCGTCGGCGACGGCAGCTTTCTGCGAAAATTTATATACGGGAATTATAGAATATTCGGCGTGCAGTCCCGCGGCAGCCGATACGGCTGCGTTAAAACATACGCCGGCAATAAGAATATTTCTCTTAAGTTTAGAACCGCCCGACAACAAATACCCCGCCGCCATAACGCTGAAAGTAAAATACGCGAAAGAAGGCCAATTGGCTCCCGGCAGCCTTTTCAGAGCCGTAATTACGAAAAAAAGTATAATCGGAACCGAAAAAGAAGCAAGGAAAATTTTTTTTGAATCTTTTGAAACAAAATATCCGTACGCTGCCATAAACCCCGCTATGAAAACGAACGGCCCCGCTACGAGGCACTGCGCGCCCAAATATTCGAAAACATATCCCAAATTGAGTTTATCGTTATACAGGCCGTGATTGAGCTGATAAGAAAAAGATATCCATCCGTTTTGAGAATTCCATATTACAACCGGCAAAAAAACAATAAAAGCGGTTAAAAACATAAGATAAAAATGCTTGTTTTTAAGCCATGAAAGTTTTTTATCCAAAATCATATAAATAAAAAGGCACGGCACGAATAAAACGCCCGTGTATTTCGAAAGAAGCGTCAGCCCGAAAAACATACCCGTCAAATACCAGTATTTCGTTTCGTTTGTCCCCGCAAGCCGCCATATGCAGCAAACGGACAAGCAGTAGAAAAGAAAAACCGGCGTATCCGGAGTAATTACGATCGACGCGACCATCATTAACGGAAGCGTATTTACTACTATTACGGAAGCCGCCGCTACCGTTTCGTCAAAGAACTCTTTTGCAAATTTCCATGTCAAAAAACTTAAAAATACGGTAACTATGACCGAAGACAGCCTTACGAATATTTCCGAATCGGAAAAAAGCGTAGTAATCTTTATAAAATACGCGATCATCGGAGAATGGTCGTAATATCCCAAAGCAAGGTGTTTTGACCAAAGCCAGTAATAGGCTTCATCCGGATGAAGTTCCAAAACCGCGGATAAAAAGAGCTTAAACAGCGCTACGATACCTACGGTTAAAACGGCGTTTCTTTTATTGAATACCCTTTCCATTCATTCTCCACAATATAAACCAAAGCAGGGACATTCCGGCTAAAACGGGCACAACGGAAGTCAGTATTATTCTGTTTGTCTCTAAAACTCCGATGCACATAACGTAATAGTACGCCGCAGCCGCGATAAAAAACAAAGAAGCGGCGGCAGGAAAATATGACTTTATGTATTTTGCCGCATTGCCCGATAAAACGGTAAATAAAATGCCGAACCATATCATGAAAGAAAATAAAGCGGTAAAACCGGCGTTTTTCACGTAATAATAGTATGCGACAAACGGTTCAAAAATAAATCTGGCAACGGAACCCGGCTGGCGCTCTCTGAAAGTTATAACTTTCAGCTCCGGCTTTCCGGCAAGCTGAGTTTTTAAATCTTCCTGCGCGTTTCCGGCAAAAACAGTCCAGACGTCCGTCATATAACCCCAGCCGTGCCAGTCTGTGGTTCCAAACATCAAAAGATCGTTTTCTTTGCAGAAAGAAATAAGTTCTTTTTTTTCTTTTTCGTCAAAATTCCTGTATCCGCAATTATAAATTTCAAACCCGTCTATGCCGCAGCGCGCAAGCTCATCGTAAGAAAATTTATGCCATTTCCACCAGTGCGGCATAATGACAAGCATTCCGTTTTCATGGGCTTTTTCGATTATTCCGGACAGCGTTTTACCGGCATATTCCGCTCCGTCGAATTCTTTATCGGAAAGAAGCAGTACCGAAACTCCGTCATTTGTCTGCATCTGAACGCCCGGAAAAACTTTTTTATAGCGCGCGTTTTCCGGAAATTTTAAAAAACCTTTAGTATGGTTATGTTCGGTGTCAAAAAAGAAATCGTATCCCTGAATTTCGTGAAATCTCAAACTTGAAGACGCGGGTGAAGAAGAATCGTGAGAGACCATAGTATGCGAGTGAATATCGGCCGCAACGTATCCTTCGGGTTTGACGAGTTTCGGGCCCGGAAGAGGAACCAAAACCGCAAAAACCATAAGCGAGGCAAAAAGCATCAAAGCGTAAAATATCGATTTAACATAACCTGCCGCCGTTCTTTTCTTTACCTTTGCGTAAACCGACGCGGCTGCGGCAATCCATATTATCCACGAAATTATTGCCGGACGGTAAAAATCTCTGTCAAGAGTAAGCGCGTATAAATCGAAAGCGTAAAAAGGCTCGGTCAAAATTCTTACGGAAGGCCAGTCCGGAAAAAAACCTTCCGCCGGCGCATCGGTTATCAAATCGTAAAGCTGCTGAGGCGAATAGAAAACCAATCCCGTAAAGGCTATCGCGCAAAGACAAACCAGCATCTTGTTTATCGATTTCATTTTTTATCCGCGGCGGCCGCGTTTTTAACGGACGCCGTATTATCTACGGCAAGGGCAAACCTTACCGCTCCCGCTTTTTTCGCTTTGTCCATAAACTGCATTACATAATCGTATTTGACGTCTTTATCGCCTTTTATCACGACAGGCCTGTCGGGAAATTTCAATAAAACGGCTTTTATTGTCTCGTCAAGGTTAGATTCGTGGATCTGCTTGCCCTCCATGTAAACGTAGCCGTCTTTCGAAATAAGAACTTCTACATTTTTAGCGTCTTCGTTGTCGGTAGTCTGGGTTTTTGGCAGATTTACTTTTATCCCGGGCTGCATAAGCATCGGGGTCGTTATCATAAAAATGATAAGCAGCACGAGAATAACGTCGGTAAAAGGCGTTATGTTTATCTCCGAAACAACTTTGGTTTTGCGCCTGTTAATTCTTCTCATCGGATTTTTTTTCGCTCTCAGATAAAAAATCTTCCACTGCGGAAGCGCAATATTCCATATTTACGACAAAATTTTCTACGCGCCTCATTAAAAAGTTATACGCTACCACTGCGGGAATAGCCACAAAAAGGCCTGCGGCGGTAGCTATCAAAGCCTCCGAAACGCCGCCGATAACTATCGAAATCCCGCCGGAACCGGCTTTCGCTATGTCGTGAAAAGCCCTTATTATCCCCAAAACGGTGCCGAACAGACCTATATAAACCGAAACGCTGCCGACAGTGCCTATAGTCGTCGTAAACCTCTCGAGTTTTACGGTTTGTATCATAATTTCCCTGTTCATTGCTTCGCTTACCCCGCCTTCGCGGTCAGCATAAGCCGACAGCCCGGCTCTTGCCACGGGCGCCATAGGAGTGTTGGCGGATTCGCAAAAATTAATCGCGCCGTCTATTTTATTTTTTTTGAGTTTTTCCATCAGTTGCGAAATAAACGATTTTCTTGTAAATTTGGATTTTACCGCAAAATCCAGAAATTTATAAGCTATAACCGTAATGGATAGAACGGAAATCCCTATAAGAACGCAGAACGTCCACCCTCCCATCCGCATTATTTCAAGAATACTTTTGCCTTCTAACATTTGTTTCCCCTGTTTGCAGTATTAACCGATAGATACGCGCACGTATGCCGCGGCACGGCCTGCCTTGTCTTTGCCGCGTATAAGCACATCAATGCTTTCAATATCATTTTTTCAAGTTCGGCGACCATGACGGAGTATAAGAACTTCCCGGAATTTCGGCAAGTTTTCTTGTGCCCGAACCGTCTATAGCCATAACGTAAATCTCGTATTTTCCGGCTCTGGACGAAGAAAAAGCTACAAATCTTCCGTCCGGAGACCATGACGGGTTCTCGTTATTTCTCTGATTATTGGTAATTTTTGTGATTTTCGAAGAGAGCAAGTCGTAAACGTACAAATCGTAGTTTCCTTTTGTCTGGCGCATGGTAAAAACTATTTTATCGCCTCTGGGCGACCACGCGGGAGAATCGCATGCCCCTTCGGTAGTAAGGCGCCTTACGTTTCCGCCGTCGACATTCATTATGTACAGCTGGGGAAAACCGGGTCTGTCCGAGATAAAAACTATTTCCTGCCCGTTCGGGGCAAAAGAAGGGCTTGTGTCTATATTAGAACCGTCTGTCATCCTGCGCAAAATAGTCCCTGATTTATTTATCAAAAACAGGTTGGGATATCTTCCCCTTGAAAGGGTGAGAACTATTCTTTCGCCGTCCGGAGAAAAAGAACCTACGGCGTTTAATCCCTGGTATTTGGAAATTATGCTGCGCCTGTTTTTGGAAAGATTCAGCGCAAACAAGTCCGGGTTGTTGTAAAGATAGCTTGTATATATGATCTGCTCGCCGTCCGGAGACCATTTCGGGACAACATTCAATTTATTGTCTTTTGTAAGCCTGCGCAGATTATGACCGTCGTAATCTATTATGTAGAGTTCTTTAAATCTGGTGCTGTCGTTGATAAAAACTATTTTTGAACCGGATATTCCGCTTTCGCCGGTCAGCCTTCTTACTATTTCGTCGCTGACTCCGTGCGCCAAAAGCCTGTAATCTACGGCATCGCCTTTGAACGACTGCTGCCATATGACCCCGCCGCTTGCAACGTCGTAAAGCGCAACTCCGAGAGTTATGTCGTTTACGTCTAATTTAACGTTTACCGTAAGAAGCGTTATGGCGCCCTTTTTGTCCCAGAAAACTAGTTTTTCTTCCAAAGGAAGCTGTTCTTCGGAATCTCCTTTGATAATGTTGAAATACCTGCTTAAAATCAGGTCGTTTTCCACTATATCCTGCAAAATGCGCGATATTTTTACGGTCTCGGCCGATTTGTCTGTCGGCACAAAACTTTCAATGGCGATATCCGACCTTTTTCCGGTGGCTGAAAGCGAAAGATACATGTCTGTCTGAGCATAAACAAATGCTTTACAGGCGCTTAACGCAAACAAGACTAAAAATATTTTCTTTATGAGTTTACCGGTATTTGAATTCAAAATGCACTCCCAGAGAATCTTCGGTATATCCGTCGGGCAAAGGAGCGAAAGGATCGGACATCCGCACGGATCTTTGCGCGTTATTGTCAAAACTCAAATCTCCGGAAGATTCCTTAACCGTTATATCGCTTACGCCGCCGTCTCTATGTATTCTAAAATATATTACGGCCCGCAGAGTTCCGTAACTGTCCGCCCAATGCCAATTTTTATCTATTCTGCTGCGGATCTGCCTTGCATAAAACGGGAATTTAAAATTTTGGCTGTCAAAAGAAAGAGCTTCGTATTGAGAACCCGCGGCTTCGGGATTCTGCTCGGCGTTCTGCGCGGGCTGAACGGTCTCGACATTGTTTAAGTCAGGTTTAACTTCTTCAGCCTTAACCTCTTCTTTCTTCGGTTTCTCTTCGGGCTTGGCTTTTTTCTGCTTCGGTTTCGGCTTTTCTTTAACTTTTTCTTTTTTCTTAACTACAACGTCTTCTTTCGTAACCGGCGTTTGCTCTTCTTTGGGTTCTTCCTGCTTTACGGTTTCTTTTTGTTCCGCGGCCGCGGGAGCGTCGGAACGCACGGGAAGCGGCGTATAAAAAGAAACTTCTACGGGTATAGAGGCAAATTTAATATCTTTCTTTATTTCCGAACGGGTCGCAAAAAACCATACGGCGATGTGCAGCCCGATCGAAGCGGCAAGCGCAATATAAAGCAACTGCTCATTTTTTCTGCGCATTGTTGTATATTCTTAATTTTTCCTTAGCGGTTAAAGCTTCGGAACTTTGGGGGTAATCTTTTGCCAGCGAAGCAAAAATGGTTACGGCTTCGCCTTTTCTTCCGAGAGATTCGTAACAAAGAGCCGTCTTGAGCCTTGCCGACGCCGTCAGATCCGAACGCGTATAATTCTGCTCCACCTTCCTATATTCTTCCAGAGCCTGGGTCCACATACTGCGCGAATAAAAACATTCTCCCATAAAATATTGCGCCTGGGGCGCGAGTTCGGCTTTGGGATATTGCTCTATAAAAGACCGGAATCCTTCGTAAGCCAAATCGTATTTACCCATGGAATAATCGCTGTAAGCGCTTTGGTATATATCGGAAGGAAGCATGGTTCCCGCGCCGGAAGCGCCGCTCTTTTTCTTTGAAGAAGCTTCGATGTCTTCAATATTCTGCGCAAGCACGGAGACTTTATTCTGCAAATCCTGTATGGAAGCGGAAAGGACGTCAAGAGTTACAAAAGAAGAATCCGCTTTGGCGTACAAATCCGCATGGCGCCTTTGAAGCTCTTTGAACTCTATCTGCAGCTGCGAAACTTCACCCTTCAAGTCGGTAACTCCGCCTTGGTTTAAGGGTACGCAGCCGGCCGCAAAAAACGCGGACAAAAGTATGAATACATGCAAATTTTTCATAATCGGGAATTAATATTGCTCGATAATTTTTGTTTCCGCTCTTCTGTTTTTAGCCCATGCGGTCTCGTTTGACTTTGTGTCTATAGGCTTTTCGCTTCCGTACGATAACGTGGCTATTCTGTTCGGGGCTACCCCGAGCTGAACGTAATACTCTTTAACTTTGACCGCCCTGCGCTGCCCGAGCGAAAGATTGTATTCTATAGTCCCTCTGTCATCGCAGTGGCCTTCTACGGTTACGTTTACTTTGGTATTATTCAAAAGGTAAGCGGCATTGTCTTTTAAAATCTGGCGCATATCCGGAGACAAATCGCTCCTGTCGAAATCGAAGTTTACGGTTTTCAAATTGACATCTTTTCCGGTATCGGATCTTAATGAAGGCTCATCAGCAAAATCAACGGACTGTACGGGCGCTTCGGTATACTCATCTGCGGCCGGATCAATATTCTGCTTTTTACTGCAGCCGCAGGCAAAAATTACAAAACCGAACACAACAAACGCCAAAACTTTTTTCATATAACGTCCCCTTTGAACAAATTATTAAAACGCAAGCGAAATAACAATCGCGTCTCAATTCGACTATTTTATATTTTCCTTAACAAACTGTCAATTAAAGTAACGATATAAATCTGTTTTGCTTTGCTTTTATAATGATTTTTGAAAAATAAAAGAAGCAGGCCGATACACCATCAGCCTGCCTGTTTTATATGCAAAAAATGTCTTTTATAGCACAAATTTCTACTGTTATTTTTTCGCAGACCTTCTTATTTTCGATTTTAATGCATACTCAAACGTGAGTATAAATACAAGCACAGCCGCTATAGGAACAATAAAACCGGAATTAGCGGATATCATTTCTCTCTTCTTACTATTTTCCCTGACTTTCGCAGTATTTTTGAAATACTTCTCTGAAATTTTGCTGCTTTTTTCCCTTCTTTCTGTGTTTTGGCAATGTTTCTCTGAATTTCCGCATTTTTTATCCCGATATTCTGTTTGTTTCTACGGAGTATGCCGCAAATACTACAAACGCGCCAAACATTAATATCACTAAAAACACAAACGGTAACTTATTCATTTATTTCACCAGTAACAGACATATCATACTGCCGTGATTGTATCAAAATGTGTTTCGTATAATAACACATATCTTCATATTTTCTTAATTATAAACTGATACTTTTTTAATATGCAGAAAAGCAGACACCACACAACAAAAATCATACACATGTATACAAAAATATCTCCCATTGCAACATATAAACTTTTATAGTTATTCGTATATACGTTTCCCGTAAAACTTACATTTTCGCCGACTCTTGTCTTTTCCGTGCATTTACCGCTTGAATTTATAATAGCAGAAACGCCCGTATTTGCCGCTACTATTAAATTCTTTCTTGTTTCTACAGCCCTGAAAGTATTTATAATAAAATTCTGGTAAGGAGTTGCCATTCCTAAAAACCAGGCATCATTTGTGTGGTTTGTCAAAATATTAGCGCCTTTTAACACCAATGCTCTAGATAAATCTGGATAGTACCTTTCGGAACATATGTTTATACCCAAAGTAACATCGCCGAATTTAAACACTTCCAATTCTTTTTCTTTGGAAAGTTCGCCGGTCGTATTTATTGAAGATAACGATTTTAAAAACTTTGACAATAATCCTCTAAACGGCAGATATTCCCCGAAAATAACCAGCCGGCGTTTTTTATACTTACCTGCTATTTGCCCATTTTGCGATAAAACAAAAACCGAATTGTATTTTTTCTTGTTTTCGTCCGACATTCCGCCTATTAGGGTTAACTTTGCAAGCCTCGAAACTTGCCGTACCATTTCCTGCACGTCTTTACTTTCTTCAAGCCTTCTCGGCAAAACGGTTTCGGGGTAAAGCATTATATCGACATTTTTATCCGCAAAAGAGTTCGCGCCTTTACGCAGTGTGTTAAGTATGGCGGCGGCGTAACTACCGCGCCATTTTTTATGCTGTTCAATATTAGGCTGAATAACGCCTACGGTGAGTTTTCTGTCGCCGTATTCTCCGTTAAACTGTGCGACTCTTGTCAAGCCGTAAAGAAGCAAGGCTCCTATTATAATTCCTGCTGCCAGCAAATATTTTTTGTTTTTATTTTGCAGATAAAAATACAGCAGCATATTTATTGCCATTATCACAAAAGATACCCCGTAAAAACCCGTAATATCGGCTATTTGGATTATCGGGTAAAATATAGATTGGCTGTAAGCCAGCGAATTTATCGGGAAACCTGACATTGCATATGTCCTGATATATTCTAAAATTACCCAGACTGCTCCTGAAAAAAGAATGAGTTTTACGTTATCCAGATATTTTTTCGCAAAGTTTAACAGGCCAGCCCAAACCGCAAAATATATACCGAAATATCCCCACACTATAAAAGATAATATAATCGAGTTGGAAAAAGAGCGCGTATTTATTTCCAAAAAATAGAGCATCCAATAAATAGATATCAACCCAAAAACAAAACCTGCCGCAAAACCGTAAATTACGGAAAAAACAGACTTGCTGTTTAGGACACAGTGTATTAACGGAATCAGGCAAACCCACGCAAATATAAAAACATTAAATTTTGGAAAACACAACGATAGGATAACTGCGGATAGAATTGACAAAACTAAAAAGCGCCAATCAAAACCGACATCTTTTTTATCTATTTGTCTTAAAAACACCTGCATATGTTTTAACATAGTCTAAATTATACCGAGATTTTTATGTTTTTACAATTGCACACAGAAAAACAGACGGGCTGATAATGCTGCCGTCAGCCCGCCTGCTGTTTACTGTTTTTCTGCAGTTAATTTCTCACTCCTGACTGCCTTTCTGACTATGCCGCCTGGGCAACTGCTCTTGCGTGTCTGATGTCCATAAGTATTGTCTTCTTCTTGCCTCTTTCGTCTCTGGATATCATTGTCGGCATCCCGCCTAAATCCGATTCCTTTATAAGCCTTGTCTTCTCCGCTCTCGTCATCTTCGTATTTAATGCTGCCGTCAGTGCCTTAACATCTATAGTAAAATCTACCTTAAACCCGAATCCTTCTATACTTGCTCCCTCTGCTTTCAACGTTACTCCCAAATCTACAAATACATTCCTGTTAACCTTTACGCTCGGCTCTAATATCGTCTGAACTTCCGATATGTTTACCTCTTTGGCGTCTATCATATCGATAACTTCTTTATTTTCTTGCCCGGCTATCACTATATCGGATACCATCCTTATCAACCCCGCTTCCTGATTGAACGCCTCTTGTGACATCTCTCCCTTGGCAAAAAGATCTAACGCTTCCATATATGTAGTATATCCTGCCTGCGCTATCTCTTCTTTCGTATAGTTTACTCCTTTCTTTAATCCTATGTACTCTCTCATCGCTCCTTCGCTTTCAAACACGTAAACCGCCAACTTCAAGAAATTGCTTATGTCTTTCGGCGATGTAAATCCGTTTACCATTCTTTCTACCAGCTTCTCGCCGGCTTCTCCTACTCCCAATGCTTTGCTTATCTTATCGGAAACTTCCTCATAGTTCTTTTTCGCCTTCGCCTCTAATGACGGCGCATTTTCTACTATTTCCGCTTTACCTTGTTTTGCAAGTCCTTCTATCACTCCCTGCTTTGCCAATACCAGATATCCTTCTCCCAAACGCTTTTCAAGCGCTTCTCTTGTCTTTATCGTTTCCATATGGCCCACTTTATCTTTTACGTCTTCTGCTACAATTATCCCTTCCTCTATTTCCTTATCGCTAAAAGATTCCGCTCCGCTTACTCTGGCTATAGCCAAATCTCCTACGCTTCTTATTGCTCCTACATATACCTCTGTACCGTTCTCATTCGCAGCCGCTTTTCTCATATCATATTCGCTTACGTATTCTCTTTCTTCCTCTAATACTATTCCTCTTACTAATCTTATCGCTGTCTTTGAAGACGCCTTAACTGCCGCTTCATTTAATGCTACTACTCCGCAATTGTCTATCGCCGCAAGGATTTCTTTCGTGCCGACTGTTGCGGTTTCGCCCAACTGCGATTTTATTCCCTCTATTATTGAAGTTACAGGCTGACCCAATACCTTCATTGCAGCCTGATTCCTTAATTCGGATTCCGATGACGCGCTGTAATCTCTCATAATATCATACGCTAACGCCAAGTTTGTCCTTACTTCTTTATCTTTGAGGTTCGGCGCTTCATAACTTCTTACAAGACCTGCCACATAACTATGTACAGCTTCATTTTCCAGTTCCAGCGATAACAATACGTTTTCCCTGCTTTCGCTGTTTGCCGCGCTGAACTGCATACCTCTTATTATTACCGCCATATCCTTAGCTTTCTTTTCCGTTGATCTTACGGCCTTGCCCGCATCGTATCTCAATATCTCAGGTATCGTCCTGTCTGCCGCTTTTACTTTCGCCGTTTCTACGCTGTCTTTCAACAATGCTTTATACGCCTTTACCGCTTGTTTTGCCTGAACTTTTCCGTATCCCATATCCATCAATATTCTTGCCTTCAAGCTTCCGTCTTTCTCCACCAATGCTCCGGCCGTCATATTTCCTTTTATGTATTTTAACGCTTCCGATATACTCGTCTTGCTCTTTATCTCTTCCTGCTGCGCCTGCGGTAATATTCCTACAAGCGACGTAACCGCATCGATGTTCGACTTCTTCGCCGTAAGCTCTCTTAAGGTTATTTTATCTGTCGAAATCCCTGCTTCTTCAAGCGCATTTATTCTTCTCTGCGCTCTCTGGTAACCTCTTTCTCCTCCTACCGTTCTAAGCAGCGTTGCTTCATCATTATTACTGTTTATCGTTTCATTCAACGCATTATATCTCGTCAGTTTGCCGACTCTTTCACCGTAAGCCTTCGGAGACGCCAATTCCGCAAGCGTCATTTCCGGATTACCTTTATTTCCGTAATTTCTCACTATAGTACCTGCTTCTTTTGCACTATACCCCAAATCTACAAGTTTCTCGCTTGCCACCTTCGCTTCAACTTCGTCAAAAGCATCTCCCGTTGAAATAGCTCCGTAACGCGTATTGTCTTTGGTAAATTTAACTACATCAGCAAGTTTCGGCAATCCTTTGACCTGCAATTTCTGGTCTGCACTAAACGTTTCCTGCAGTCCGATTACAGACCATTTCTGCGCTTCCAAACTCTTTGGAATAATGTCGAATACTTCACCCGCTGTCATGCTTTCATACGCCGCTTCAGAAACTATTCCCTTTAACGATTTCCTCGCATCATCATACAGTACCGCGCTGTTCCTGTCTTTTCCGTCGGCTCTGAACAATAAGCTGTTTACAGTCTCGCCCAGATAACCGGCTATAGCTCTAAGCTCTGCGTCTGTTCTTCCTTTCAATACCGCTACGTCTCTAAATTTCTCTTTTACTGCGTCAACAGTCGTATAAGAAGATATTTCCGCGGGTTTTATTATCTTATATTTAACAGCCATCTCTATTCCTTCAACATAACTGCTGTCGCTTAACAATTCAAACGATATGCCGCTGCCCTTACCCCTATAACCCGCCGCAACTTCATTTATGGCTGTCATAATTCTTGCTTCCGCGGCGTCTATTGCTCCCTTATTCAAGCCCAACGCTCTAAAGAACTTTCCTTCTTTTTCTACAGGAGGTCTTTTCTTCGCATCAGCACTGTATTGCTCCATTGTCATCTTTCTATACATTTCTTTTATTGCTTCCTGGGCATCTTTTCCCTTTACAATTTCGTCTACCCTCTTAACATCAGCCCTTTCCGACAACGTTGAAGCAAATCCGAATTCTATTTCAGGGAATTCTCTCGCTATATCCGACTTATTAAGCCAATCGCTCAATTTTTTATTATTGGCTTTTATGTCTTCTATACTTAATCCCGCTGATTCCAATACTGTCCTTATACTGTCTATGCTTATTTTGCTTTTCAGTAAATCGTCGTACTTAAGGTTTCCTATTGCGGAATAGATGCCGGTTTTATCATTCAATATGCTTCCGACGACTCCTTTCCGTGCTTTATCTACAAGACCGGCTTGTTTCTTTTCAGTTTCTTTTAACACGTCCTCCGCTTTCAACAACGCTTCTTCGGCCGCAGCAAATCTCTTCGGCAATTGTTTTAACTCTTTGTTTATTTCTTTTATTTGTCCGTTTATTCCTCTCGCGCTTAACAATCTTGTTGCTGTCTTTAATTCTTGCTGCGCATTTTTAACCGATTCGTTT
Organism: Candidatus Endomicrobium macrotermitis; assembly: GCA_031271405.1. Lineage (GTDB taxonomy): Bacteria > Elusimicrobiota > Endomicrobiia > Endomicrobiales > Endomicrobiaceae > Endomicrobium > Endomicrobium macrotermitis. The sequence continues at coordinate 21,033 of JAISVT010000043.1, forward strand.
GATCTTCTTACTTCGTCATTTGCCCTGACTAATGCCTTTTGCTTTTCTTCATAGCTGCTTTGCGCTATAGTTCTCGCCTTATTGGCATTGTCCATTGCAGATGAATCTATCGCGTTCTTATATTCTTGATATCTATCCGATATTGCAGATAACACCAGATTATATTCTCTGTCTGCCGTCTTCTTTGCGCCTTCTAATCTCATCCTATCTTCTTCCGCAGCATCCTCGGATAAATCTGTTAACGCTCTAACTGCCGCCCTTTGACTTGCCAATGCTCTTTCACGTTCTATTTGGAAGTCCACCATCGCATTGATGTTTGCTTCTCTCACACTCCTGTCATATGCTTTCTTCGCTCTCTCATACTCTTTTTCTGCCTTCGATATTTCTTCCCCTGCTTTCGCAAGTTCCGGTTTTACTACTTCCCTTAACGCTCTTCTATTTTCTGTCCTTTCTTCTTTTGCTTTGGCTAAGGCCGCTTCCTTATCCCCAATGTTATGCTCTGCTCTTAATGCCGCCAGCCTTTCTTCCGCTCTTACTTTCTCTTCTTCCGTTAACGTATCATCTTCACTCAAATACCTGTACAACAATCCCAATTCCGCTTTCTTTGACGTCAACTCCGTTTCAATTCCGGGTATCGTTACTTCTGCCTCTTTCTTCGACGCGTCCACAGCTGCACGCGCCTCGCCTATTTCTTTATCAGATGTTTCTACCGCGCCCTTATACGTTTGCATTGCATTAAATACCGAATTCATCAATGCAGGCTGCGCTTTTGCCAATGTTATAAATTGCACCGCAAATCCTAATTTGCTCAAGTCTCCTGCAGGCAACGACTGCCCAAGCCATCTCGCTTCTTCACGGCTTAGTTTATCTTTTGCTTCTCCTCTCGAAATCTCTATCGCTGATAAGCCTCTTTCAAATTCCGAGATGTTAAAACTCATATTCTTCAAGTCTATCCCTAACGCCTCTATATGCGCCCGCAATGCCTCAAACCTGTCAAACATCTCTTTATATCTCTTCGTCGTGTCTCCATTATCCAATACCATTGCGCCTATCATCTTTTCCGACATTCCTCGCGTAAATCCTTTCGACATAAGATAACTTATATGATCCATTATCACCGAATTGGCAAATTGCCCTTTTTCTCTTATTTCTTCCACTTTGCTCGTTATTTCTTCCATATCTTCGCCGAATACCATACCATCTATGTATTCCATTATATCTATGCCCGATTTACCGTTAACCGCTTTTACAAATCCTTCAGATGCTTTGCCGTCCGTATAGTCAACTCTCAAATCTTTAAACTCTTCAACTGTCAAAATTCCGGCAAAACCGCTCGCTTCCAGCCTTGCATATCTTCCATAAAGCTCATTCGCGTCCTGCGTAGGATAAACTACAGCAAACAACAATTTCATTTCGCTTGCTAAATCTCCGCTGTAAGCCGCATCCTCTGTCATTCCTTCATCGCTCTTACCGCTCTTGGCTTCAAGATTTGCTTGCGCCAACCCTCTTATTTCCTCCAGCGTTATCCCTGACCTGAGATCGCCTTTCTCATCAACTAATGTAGTTATGTCAACCCCTGCCATATCCGCAAGAATCTGTGTGCCGCCCCTCGTTTTCTTTGACGATACTCCTTTTTCCGCTAACTTGCCTATCCCTATTCCAGCCCCGGCTCCTATAAGCGCAGGCACAACTGCTGAAGACGCAAGGCCAAGTATTGCAGGCAATGTCATTATCGCAGGAATCGCTATCGCTCCGGAAGCTATTCCAACGCCTATACCTATCGCTGCGCCTACTCCCATCGCAAGTTTGCCGCCGGTACTCTTCGGCATCAACTTGCCAAACATCGGCATCACTTTATTAAGCCCGGAGACTTTATCTAATATACTTGCTCCCTGCTTTTGTTCATTATTCACAGCAAAGAATTTTTCTCCGAAATTCTTTACACCTAATTTTTCCCTTATTTGACTTTCTGAATATTCCGCCGTATCAGACAATGATAAAATCCCTTCAAACTGTCCAAATCTGCTTATATCCGATAATCTCAATCCGTTTAATACCGTATTTGATAACTTATTGTCTTTCCGCATTGCAGTAAAGTTTTTCACCGACTGGCGGATCGAATCCGTTATAGGGGTACCCGCTGCTGACATAAGGGAAATTATTTCTCCCTCGGGCTTACCGGCTATTTTTGCAAGTATCGAATTCATAGCGTTTGAAACATATTTAAAATCTGAACCCACTCCAAAATTGCCTATAATCATTTGACCTTTCAAAAGAAGCGTTGAGAATTTGCCTCTGAGTTTTTCATCGGCTATTATGCCGTTAGTTTGCTGCTGTTCAAATTTAGCTAAAACATTTTCATATCTGCTATTTACTTTTGCGAAATCAACACCTCCGGCATTTTCTAGTAAACCTTTCTGTGCTAAGGCAAATGTAAGAGCAGGCACAGCACCTTGCTTATGAACGCCTGCAAAACGGTTGAAACCGCTAGGATAGTCAAATGTCATAATATCGGTTAAATCATTAGCCGTTATTTGTACATCCTTATTTATCAACGATGCCATATTAGACAGTGCCGTTATTTTTGATGAGTCGGTAATTCCTTTCTTAAACAATCCGTCAGTAAGTTTAGCTATCGAATCTGCAGATGCATTTGATGCGTCAAAGCCAAATCCAAAAAGCCCTAATAGCCAAGCAAAGAAAGCAGTCCAATCTTCATCACCCATAATTGCCTTTTTAGACAAAGCAACAAACATTTTGCCTTTTTCAGTTAATACTTTATCCCCATTGACATCAATATACGAATAATCGGCATTTGTTTCCAATTCCGTTTGATATGCTTGAGCTTTTGCCTTTTGGTCAACTGTCATAGTTTCCGTTACAATTGCATTTTGCACTGTTTGTGCTTGTGCAGTAACAGAACCGCCTGCCTTTGTCGGTAACAACTGTGAACTGAGTTTTACCAAAGTTTGCGCTATTTCTCTTGCAGGCTTAAATTCTCCGCCGGCTTGTCTGCTTACCTGTGCGAAAGTACTGCTGTAATAAGAAATTCCATCATCAGTAGTATTTGCGGCAGTATCATTCTTAAGACTTGTAAACGACGTTGCTTTCATATCCGATATATCCGAAAGCCTCATTTCTATTTCCGCTCTTATTAAAGGATTTGTCGTTTGTTTTAAAGCTTGTGTTAAGTATGCTTCTGCTTTTACCAACATTCCTTTATACGTTTCTTCCATTTTTGCAATCGGATCGGTATATTCTCTGCTGTCAATAGAAGCAGAATCTGCAAAAATACTGCTTTCATCATTTGATATGGCTTTTATATACAAATCGTGCAGAGCTTGTGCATCTTTAACAGAACCAAGCTGATTTGCTTTTGAAGACATGGCAAGCAACGGCTCTTTAAGCAAAATTCCCATGGCTTCCTGATGAGCTTTAAACAATATTGATTCGGACTTTAACTGTAATGATTTATAAACTGACACTATTTCTAAAAGTTCCGACTCAGATAAGTTTTCTTGATACAATAAATCGTTAAGTTTAGTTCCGTTTGCAGATTCCATATCATTACCAAATAATCTTCTGCCATGTGCTTTAAACCATGCATCTTGAGCTTTCATATCACCAAGCATATCATTGACAACAGAAGATTCCATGTATACATCAACAGAAGCGCTATCTTTACCCCATACTCCGGCATTCCTGCCTGCACGTCCGATAGCCTGCAACAATTCGCTTGACGGGAAATTATGCCCGTCAACTATAACCATATCTATACTCTTAAAGTCTATCCCCCTAAGACCATTCACATTGCTGAATGTAAGCATTCCTCTCCTGTCAGCCATTTTGCTTATGCTTGCAGGATCTGTTTCAGATATTACCGCATCAATTATCTGAATATGCCTAGTATATTTCTGCAGAGAAGAATACTTTTGATTTATATAATTCAAAATATCCGTCATCTGCATACCGGCAGTAGCATCTTTGATATCTTTAATAGTTGCCTCAACATTTCCGCCATTTAATTGAGCAAGTGCCGTTATCATAATATCAGTATTATAAGACATATCCATAGCACCCATCAACAAACCGACGTTTGCACCTTTTCCGTCTTTCTTAACATTTCCATTTCTATCAAGAACTCCTCCCTTTTCAAGGAAACTTCTTACTCTTTTAACGGTTTCATCTTTTATTGCCCCTCTTGTAGATACCTTTCCTTCATTATTAACTCTAAATCTAGGATTGTTCTTGTCTCTGTTATATTGAGCCTCCACCTGTTTCATAGATGACGCTTCTATGTCAACGGCTTCGCCTCCGAATATCGTATGAGCAACTTCTTTTGCGACGTCAAGCGTTGCAGAACCGCCGGCATTAAGCGTACTTTCCTGATTTCTTGAGAATATTTGAGAAATAGTTGACTCCCCGGAACTTACAGACATTTTTACTTTATGCGTATCAAGTTTCAATTTTCTTGCATTTGCAATACCGACTCTGTCAATTTCAAGTTGAACTAATGCAACATTATAAGACTGGCTTTGGTCTGTAGTATTGCTACTTCTTGATCCGGCTTCAATAGATGCGGGCTGACCATTAACAAAAGATACGGATTCTGATCCGTTTGCTCTTTGTGCCATAACATACATTGCTCTAACAATGTGGCTTATACTTATATTTGACTTTTCTTCTATTGATTTTAAGTCTTCGGCATTACCAAAAGCAGCTTTAATAGCCCTTTCTAAATCAACACTCAAAACAACAGCACCGTCTATCATTGTGTATTGATACCCTTTAAGTTCTGCTCTTGTTTTGGCTTCTATATTCGCTATGGCATTAAGACCTTGTATAGTTCTTAAGGATTCAACTACTTTATCGGCTTTTTTATTATCTACAGTTTCATTACCGCTCCCTAAAATAAATGATACTCTGCTTAATGCAGCGACGTCAGCTTCATCGGCAAAACGTGCCCCTACATGATTTAAAGCTTCGTTTAACCTATCTTCTCCATTTCTTGCCGCAAGCTCAACAAAACCTCTTTGACCTATTGAATAAGATATAATTCTTCCTAAAGTACCTTCTGACTTCGGCGCAGTATATGCAGATGCTAATTCGTCTAATTTACCATCTTTATATAATTGTTCTCCATTGACAAATTCCAATCCAAGCATATTTAATACAATCGCATTGTCTATTTTCTCACTGTTTCCGCCAAACTGTACGGCATCACCTGTTTTTGCCCCTAAAAATTCTCCTACTTTTTCTCCGTCTCCATATTTAAATAAAGTTGCGTAAGTCCATTGATAAACAAAAGTTTTTCCATATCCTGCAGATAAGGAAGAAACTCTCCCTAGCAAGTTTTCAAACAACATAACAACCTGATGAGCAGTACTCTTTCCAAAAGCTTCATTAGCACTTAAGAAACCAAATCCAAAAGTAAGCGGTAATTCTCCTTCGCCGACTTTAGCTTTAGTATCATAAGCTCCTTTTTCTACTTCTTTTGCTATATTATCTTTATATGCCTTGGCAAGTTGCTCTCTTGTCATACTTTCTGTATTTGCCGGTTCGAATCGCCCATCAGTAGTAGTAAGAACACTGGAAGTCATTTCAGCAACTTTCACCATAAAAGCAAGGTATTCATCAATACCTAACTCCCCTTCTGTCTTGTTAAAAGCATAAGCAATCATATCTTGCTTTAATTTTGCAGCTTGGTCAGAATGAGCATATAAATGCTGATGCAATCTTTCGGAAGTTCTAATATCGTTAGAAGACATAAATTCCTTTATAACAGCATCAAATTTATGCCAATAATCTTGCGCATAGTGCTTGAACAGATTAGCTATTTCATGCTCGGCAGCCGCTATATTTTTAGGTCCATCTTTTTCAACACTGCCAATAATGCTGTCTATAAGTTTTCTAGCATCAGCACTGGCATAACTTCCATTTTTAAATTTTGCCATAATTTCTTTTGATGCCTGCGGGGAAAGTTTAGACTGAGAAGTTGTGAAAAATTGTGTCATAAGCTGTTCTGTTGAAAGTTTCGACAATCCATTTATAGCTTTCTCATGAACTCTCTTTGCCTCACGCGCTTTTTTAACATCAGCCGATGAACTGTCAGAGTTATTAATTATTGCATCTTGTTCTGATATAGCACCATCGTACAATTTTCTAAGCTGTCCCATAAGTTCGGAACGTATTTGACGGGTTGCTCTTCTATACGAACTATAATCTTGCGCATCAAAAGCTGACTTTGCCTTCAATGCCAAATTATAAGCGTCTACGGCTGATTTCATTTTTTCATTTGTATTATTAGAAAGTCCGGCATTAGCAATAATCTGGCGCATATTATCAAGTTCGGTTTGTTCTGAATCAGAAAGTTTTTTGCGGTTTTCTATAGTTTCAAGTTCTGAAATTCTTCTGCCAAACATATTACTTATATCGTCTACTCTTATGCCCAAACTTTCCGGCAGGTTTCCTTCACTGTTTATATTATAATTATCAAGCGCATTTTTAATTCTCTGAGCAGCATTTCTTTCCGCCATAGTACTTCTTTCATCCGCGAGAACTCTTACTGCTTCTAAATACAGAGAATCATTTTGAACAACATCTCTAGCCCCGGACGCGGACATCCTCAAATAATCTTCAATAACACTTCTGTCAATCATTGAGCCTTCAATGATATTGGAATTTACAAATTGAGTTAAATCTTGAGATACAGTTAAAAGCTGCTGTACGGATAAATTTTCGATCCGTGTTTTTAGTTCGCTGATTTTCGTTATCTTTGTTCTATCCGAAATTCTATTTGAGGCTCTAACTTGGGATTCCATCTCGCTTACGGCAGTCGTTCTTAAATCATTCACCAATGTTTTAAGTTCTACATTTTCTATATTCGCATTATTCATAAGCGAATAAAATCCTTCAGGAGTTATACTTTCAGAATTTGCAATTCTAATCAATTCTCTTACAACGCTAAGTTTTCTGGCAGAAACCGGATTCTGCTGTTCTCTTGTTTTACCTGCCAGTTCCTGATGAAGAGCATCGGCCTGCTCTTTTAATTGAGTCTTTACTTCCTCAAATCTCCGCGCAGAAATATCATTGCTTATATCGGTTATTAATCCGTCGAAATTACTACCGCTTGCTTTTGCTAACAATCTTAAATCAGTTACAAAAGCAGCTTTAGTTTTAATTCCATTTTGTCCTGACAACAGAGACAATGCTCTGCTTTGAGCATCTTGCGTGGTTGAAAGCGTTCCGATTCTAAGCTGGGTATCTTGAGCTGCTTCAAAATCCGCACGTTCTTGCGCAGTCCATGTTTCCTTTTTCTCTTGCAATTTTGTTATCTGCTCAGTAGCTAATGCATAGTCTATTTCTCTATCAAAATAGCGCATAGCACTCGTTAATTTTGCTAATTCCTCAACGTTTTGTTTCTGAAGCTGGTCAAGTTCAGCTCTCTCTTCAGTTGTAATTGTTTCCTTCGCCTGCAATTCTTGAATTCTTGCTTGTCTTGTTTGTACTCTAGCCTGCATACTTGTAATATCTGCTATTCTATTTTGAGTTACAGTCGCTATTTCAGTAATAGTAGGACGATTCGCTCTTGTATCTCTTAATGACAACGCATAATTAGTCAGTACATTTTGATTTAAATTGCCAAGTTGAGCTTGCGTGGGAATGGTCTTGCTTGACAGGAGATCGTCAAGGCTTAAGCCTGCATTAGGATTTGCAGACATTATCCCAAGCGCGCCGAATATTCCGTTTATATTGGCGGCAAAAGACATTCCGCGAGTCATATGCACAGAAAGTTTATCCCCGTTTGTACTTAAACCTATAGCATCTCTTATCGCTTGGGGAATATTACTTGAATAAGAATATCTTCCGTTATATGCTTCGCCGGTTTCAACCGTTGCATCATTTCGGACTATAACATCAGATGACAAAACTCCACCTTTTATCAAACCGCTGAGAATTGTTCCGCCAAAAAGCATACTTTCCAATCTATCGCTGTTTAATAAAGCAGAATTATTTCCTTCTGTTTTTATGGCAGTAATAATATCTTGCATTATCATTGCAGAAACCGAGTCGTTGCCTCCGGTAACGGAATTTACAACCGATTGTATTTGCGTTCTGAAATCATTAGCGGAAATCGGGCTGCCTCTGCCGATTGTATACGTGTCGTTGGTTGAATTATATCTTACGCGCCCTGCAGTTCCGCTTATATTATTTACGGCTCTTCTTAAATCTTCACGAGAAACGCCGAGTTGTTCCGCAATACTGAGCGCATCGTTCATCATATCCGGGGTGTCGTCAAACAATTCCTGGAATATTTCTCCGGCTTGAGAATCCCCAAACAAAATCTTACCGAAAGCGCCTGCTATATTTTCTTTAAAACCTTCTTCATAAAGCATCTGTAGCGTATCGCTTTTCAGAAAACTTAATCCGCCGATGGCGTTAAGCAGCTGCATACCCGTTCCAAGTATAGGCGAGTGCAATAAGGCAGGCCCAAAAAGAGGTTGAGCTATGCCCGTAACCATCGAGAATGTCCACATTTGAGGGCTCAACAGCATATCTACATTGCGTCCAAAAACGGCATTTGTAGAATCCTGATCAAAACCTGATATCGACAATGCTTCTGCCTGCTCTAAAAATCCGAAGCCCGTAAAGTCATTAACCCACTTTAACGCTCCGTTTCCAAAGAACGATTTACCGAATACGCTGCCTGCCAATCCCATACCATATACCATTTGTGTATTAAATACTGCTATTCTCTGAATCATAGAGAACGATTTCATAAACATTTGAGAAGGATTGGAGCCTGCTACAGCTTGTTCCAATAATTTGCCAAACGTTGATTTTGTATATTGCCCCGAACTTCCTGCGCCTAATCCAAGCATAAAACCTGCACCGGTAAACAATCCTACCGTAGTCCAGTCAACACCTTCCTGATCATCAAGTAATTGATATATTAATGAACCGCCGAAACCTATTCCGCCTCCTGCCGCTCCGTATTTCCATACATTCGCATTGCCTAAGGACTTTATGGTACTTGTAAATGCTTCTCCGGCAGCTTTTCCTAAAGTTTGCTCCTGACCCTGACCGCCGGCATTTGCCGCCTGCGCTTGCTTGTCAATTGCAGATGAAGCACTCATAATTGGTAACAAGGCATTAAGCATCATCAATGTATAAGCAGATTGTATTGCACTTCCAACATCGCCTTCTTTAATACCGTCATATAAATTTCTCGCTGCGGTATATGTTATAAATCCGTTAAGGCTTTGCGATAGCGCTCTGCCGCCGAGCCTGAGAGTGTTTAGCACAACGTTTTGACCGCTGTTCCAGGCAAACCCTGCAAAAGATCCCGGCGTTAAAGTATGAGTCAATCCCAAATTAAAGCCTATTGCGCCGCCGGTAATCATTCCGATTTTTACAGCATCCAAATCTCCGCCGCTTGCAATATATGCAATTGCACCTCCTGCAAAACTTCCGACGGCAGTACTGCCGGCAACTATTGCGATGTTTCTTCCTAAATTCTTAACAAAAGCTTCCCCGACAGATTTAAGAGACTGTCCCCCGACTCCAAAATTGCCAAGACTGAAAATCATTGAGACTGTATCAACCGTTCCCGCAAAAGAATTATACATTTTGTGATATTCTTGTATATCGTCTATTGTGCCGAACCATGTTTCGGATGCGAAAGATTTTAAAGAATCCGTTCCGCCGACCAAGCCTCCCGGAAAAGGGACACCATTTCTATAAACATTCATAATGGTGCTCATATTCGCAAAATTTACAGCCAGTCTGCCAAATCCTGATGTTGTAAATTTTTGTACCATGCCGGCAATTCTTGCAAGTTTCCCTGTATATTGTAAAGTTTGGAAAGCCTGTACGCCCTTAGTCAGAATAGAACT
>JAISVT010000018.1 GCA_031271405.1 Candidatus Endomicrobium macrotermitis
TCCTCCAATATTATATTGTGGCGCCTTTTCTTTTCGGCAAGAGGAACGTCGTCTTTCATCTGCGCGGCTTTCGTGCCCGGACGCTGCGAATACTTAAAAACGAACAAAGCGTTAAAATGAATGTCTTTTACCGCCTGCAAAGTTTCGTTAAAATCGGCTTCCGTTTCGCCGGGAAAGCCCACTATAATATCCGAGGTTATGTTTATGTCCGGGATTTTTCCGCGCAGTTTTTTTATAAGACCGAAATAATGAGAGTACTCGTATTTCCGGTTCATTAAAGACAAAATTTTATCGGACGCGGACTGCATAGGCAGATGTATATATTTTTTTATTTTAGGCTCTGCCGCCATAACGTCTATGAGTTCGCCGCTTAAGTCTTTCGGGTGGCTTGTCATAAAACTTACGCTTTCAAGACCGCTGATCGCGCAAATGCTCTTTATCAGTCCGGCAAAGTTCGTATCCCCGTATTTATAAGAGTTTACGTTTTGACCGAGTAAAATTATTTCTTTTGCGCCGCCTTTTGCCAGATTTTCGCATTCGGCTGTAATATCCCGGCTGTCAAGGCTTACTTCATGCCCGCGAACATAAGGGACTACGCAGTAAGAACAGTAATTGTCGCAGCCTCTCATAATCGTCACATATTTAACAAGCGCGGTATTTGAAGTTTGAAGAGCTGCGTCTTTAACTTCCGATTCCTCGCACCCCATTCCTAACCGCTTTATAAGTTTTGCGGCTTTATCTATGTCTTTCGCGCCTACAATCAAATCGACCGATTTAAAACGTTTTTTTATTTTTGCCCCGAGCCTTTCGGCCATACAGCCTATGACGGCTATTTTAACGTCCGGTTTGCGGGCTTTATATTCTTCAGCCCTGCCGAGATAAGAAAAAGCTTTCTGCTCCGCCTGCGCCCGCACCGAACAGGTGTTGAGAATTACGATATCGGCGTCAGTCAAAACGCCTGTTTTTGACATTCCGTACGCCGAAAGGGCCGAACCGAGCGAGTCCGAATCGCATACGTTCATCTGGCAGCCTATTGTTTCGATAAGGTATTTTTTTTGGTTTTTAGACATAATTATTGCGAATAATTATATCAATTTTGATAGTGTTTTTGAATATCGGCGTTTAAAAAGTTTACCGTTTCTTCAAAGGTTTTCCATGAGAAAGGATTATTCATATTGAACTGGTACTCGTGCTTTAAGACCGCTTCGGACTTATCGTAAAAAACGCTTTTCACATATACGTTTCTGCCTTTTAAAGCCGTTTCAAGCGCTTTTGCCTGGTTTTCAAACGTAAAAGTATTTCCGTCGGTTATAAAAGACGGCGGATAATTTTCGGAAACGTTGCCCGTAATGCCGCTTAACGAAAGGTTTATATTTTTTTCGTCCGAAGTGTCAAAATACGCCCGGCCTATTTTTTTAAACGGCAGGCTCATTGTGTTTTTTTCGGGATTTATCAATTTTTCAAGATCGTAAACTCCGCAAAAAAGCACAGTTCCTTTTATGGAATTTTTATCGGGAATATCGTTAAACCGCACGGGTTTTACCGAATCGTTTATCCTGTCTTTATATTCCGCGTTTGTCTGTATATTTGCAAACTGCGCAGCTATCTGCGCTCCCGAGGAATCGCCGCCGAAATAAACCTGCCGCATATCCAAATCGTATTTTCCGGCGTTTTCTTTGATAAAGAAATACGCTTCTTCAAGCTGTTTGACCGGAACCGGATAATGCCGTCCCGGCGCAACCGCGTAATTTATGCTCACTACGCTGAAGCCTTTGCCCGCAAGCATTGCCATATAATGCTCGACGTTCTTTTTATCCCCTCCTATAAAAGAACCGCCGTGAACCCAGAATATGAGTTTTTCTTTTCCGGTATGCTCTTTCGGCATTATTATGTCTAAAAACCCTGAAGGATAAGCCGAATTATAATCGATGTCTTTGTGAAAAATAACTTTTTCTTTATACGATTCGTATTTTTCGGGCAGGGCGTACCGTATTCTTTTATAAGAAATTTTCAGGAAAATGATTTCTGGCCACGGAGAAACGAAAAGAAAAGTTACAGAAAGGATAAGAAAAAAAGCAATTATAAAAGCGCGTTTGACAAATTTCATTTGACCGCCGTTTCGGAAAGCAGATTTACGTACAGTTCCCCCTGCTGCTCTACGACGTAATTTATGTCGAACTCTTTGCCTACGGATTCTTCGGCGGCCTTGCCGGTTTCAATCATGACCCGTTCGTTTTGCAGCAAAAATATTATTTTTTCCGCAGTACCCTTAAAATCGTAAGGATTTGTTTTAAAGCCGGTCTTATTTTCTTCTATTATTTCTTTCACGCCGTCAACCGCGTTTGCTATTACGGGTTTTGAACAGCACATAGCCTCTAAAATCGTACAGGGCAGACCTTCCCAAAGAGAGGTCATTACGAATATGTCGCTTGCGTACAAAATATCGGCTATGTCTTTTCTCCAGCCTAACAAAATCACTTTGTCTTTGAGATTTAAAGCCGAGATCAGGCTTTCAAGTTCAGCCCTTTGCTCTCCGTCTCCCGCTATGGGGAAAACAACGTTTTTGACGCTTTCACATACGATTTCCGCGGCTTTTATAAAGTCTTTAAGATTTTTCTGGGGTTTAAAAGGCCCTATGGTCGTTACAATCTTTGTGCCGGGCGCAGCGCTTAAAGATTTTTTAAATTCCGGATCCGGTATAAAGTTTTTATAGAACCGCGTATCTATTCCGGCTCTTATCAAAACAAACTTGTCTTCTTTTGCTATTTTGTAACGCAATCCTTTTTTTATGTCTTCTTTTGAAACGGCGATGAGTTTATCCGTTATAAAAGCGCAAATTTTTTCGATATAAGCGTAAAAATGCTTGACGAATCTGCTCTGTGTTTCGTTAAAGCCGTATCCGTGTATAGTGTGTATAATAGTTTTTACGCCCGCGAGTTTTGCGGCAATTCTTCCGAGTATCCCCGCTTTTGAAGAATGGGTATGCACTATGTCCGGCTTTTCTTTTTTCAGAATGCGCAGTATTTCAAAAAGGGCTTTTAAATCTTTGAAAGGCGACACTTCCCTTACAAGGTTTTCGATTTGCAAAAGCCTGAATTTTTCCGATGCTTCTTTGTCTAAAATCCCGCCTTTGCCCGATATGACAAAATTTTCAAATTTAGTTTTATCCAGGTGTTCGGCCGTATAAAGCGCCAATTTTTGCGCCCCGCCAAGCTCAAGTTTGGTGATTATATAACAGACTTTTAACATATTATTCCCGTTTTTTATTTTCTACGCAGCCGCGCGTCCATGCATCATTTTATTAATGATTTCAGCCGCCGCTTTCGCGTCTTTTATGTTTTTTTCTATGAAAGAATATTCCCACGCTCCGTACCTGCCTATAGAAAAAATGCCGTTTTTATTTAAAAACTTATTGATAACTTCAAGGGATTCGCGGCGGTTCTTATCGAAAATGACATAGGCGTAAGGCATATCTATTACGTTTACGCAGGCTATTTCGTCGCTTTTGCGTATGAAGCCCGCTTTAATCAAATCTTTTATTACGTTTTCGCTGTTTTTATATTTTCCGTTTCGGCTTGAAAATTCGGCGTAAAAACTGTAAGAATTTTTTGGAGCGGAAGCCGCGCTTACGTTAGAATAAACGCCTATCCTGTAAAAAGGAAACGAAGTTTCCGGCAAATATACCCAATGTTTGTTTTTTAAAACCGCGGGTATGCCTTTTGAAGATTTAACTCCGATATTTACGCATCTGACCTGCGAGCATATAAGTTTTGAAACGGCTTTTTTTACGTTTAAAGGAACATCCCGGATCTGCTTTATAAGTTCGGGAAGGGCCTGAGTGGATATGACATTATCGTAGGCGTATTTTTTGTTTTGCGTATATACGATTTTATTTTTTATGTCTATTTTTGACGTTTTTTCGTTCAAAGCGATTTTGACTTTTTTAGAAAGACCGTCTATTAAAGCCTGGCAGCCTTTTTGTTTTGGATAATAAAAAACGCCGTTATAACCGTATATCGTTTTATTCTTCGAATACGCCGACTTAACTATGCTTTGGGCGTCCGGTTTAGGGACAAAAGCCCCGGTCCATTCGGCCGTCATTTTTTTGAGGTCAAAACTCCAGAGTTTTTGATTATAAGGCTTCATAAAATATTTCGTTATGCCTTTGCCGAACATCGCCTCGCTCCAGCCGGAAAAAGGCATAGCCGCTGAAATTTCAACATTTTTTCTTTTCAAAATTCCGTCAACGCATTCTTTTTTTGTTTTTTCGTCGAGATAATAAAGATTTGCCTGAAAAGGGTAAGGAATAAATGCGTTACGCAGATATATCGAAGCGTTTCTGTTTATTTCGTCAGTGCCGCCCGAAAATTTTGAGACAAACTTTTTGATGTTTTTGTCTTTTATATGAATGAAATGTCCCGAATGGTCGAATGTAAAACCGTTTTCGTAAAAAGACGCGCACAAGCCTCCGGCATAAGGTTTTGCTTCAAGAAGAACATACGGCTTTTTTAAAAAATACGCCGCGCAAAGGCCGCTTATACCCGCTCCGATAATAACTGTTTTTTTCATAAGTGCCATGCCTCTATACGCCTATGCATCGTCTTTGATTATTACTCTATTTTTACCGAAGCCAGCTTTACGCTTGCAGCCCATAAGCACGCAAGCATAAACACGAAAAGCAGCACGGCATACATCAAAGGCGTTTTTGTAAACAGGTATGCAAAAACGGACAATGCCGCGCATACGCATGAAGTTATAATAAGGATTTGCCTGCGGGAAAACCCCATTTTTTCCATTCTCAGGGCATAGTGATCTTTGCTTCCCATAAGCGGAGATTTCCCTTTGCGCATTCTTATCCAGCTGACCAGAAAAGTTTCATAAATGGGTATAGCAAGTATAAGGAGCGGCGCAAACAGGCCGATCTCGTTCATTTGAGTATATGACGTTCCCATGGCAAGGCACGAAAGAATAAAACCTATAAAAAGGCTGCCGGTATCGCCCATAAATATTTTTTTGGATTTTGAAAGGTTATAGGGAATAAACCCGAGCAATGCTCCCGCCAAAGCCGCGGCGCAGAAATTTACGTATATCATTTCCGTGGGAAGCGATATAAATAAAAAAGCCAGCGAGGCAATAAAAGCTATGCCGCTTGAAAGGCCGTCCATTATGTCTATGATATTAAAGGCATTGGTGATGCCTACTATCCAAAAAACGCTTACGATGCACGACACCCAGTAATACGGTATAAAACTTACTTTTATGCCGAATCCGAACACGGCGATGCATGCCGCAACCGTCTGGAATGCAAGTTTTGTTTTCGGGCCGAGCCCTTTATATTTTTTATCGTCTATAAAGCCGAGCAGCGCAACGATAAGGGCTCCGTAAATGATGCCCCTGAGGCTTCTGAGAGTGCCGTCGGGAAAGTCCGTCGAGGCCCTTATTAAAAACAGCGAAACTATCCAGCCGAAGGCTATGGCTATCCCCCCCATATAAGGGGTGGACTCTTTATGGGTTTTAATTTCGCCGGCGGGTTTGTCCATCACGTTGAGTTTCAGCGCAATTGCCCGGCAAACGGGCGTAGCCAAAGCCGCGGCTAAAAGCGCAACGGCAAAAGAAATAAAGTAAAGAGTCTGATAGCTCATTTTTTAATTCCCGTTTTCGGCTTAAAAAAGGCGGAAGGCGCCAAATGAAGTTTGCATAAAATATATTTTAAAAGAACCAAAAGGGTTTCAAGCCCGTATTTGACGCTTCTTCTGAAGTTTATCGATGAAGCGTCTTTAAAATATTTGGCCGGCACGGGAACTTCCCCTATCCTTAAACCGTTGGCCGCGGCCTGCACTATTATGTGCTGGTCAAACACGAAATCGTCCGAAGCAATGTCGAAATTCACGGTTTCAAGAGCCTTTTTTGAAAAAGCCCTGTATCCCGTATGGTATTCGCCGAGATTCAAACCCAAAACTATGTTTTCGGTGATCGTAAGGCATCTGTTGAAAAAATATTTGTAAAAAGGCATGCCGCCTTTCAGGGCTTCTTTACGGGTTCTTATCCTGTTTGCAAGCATAATATCGCATACGTCCGAGCTTATAAGCCCT
The DNA here is from genome assembly GCA_031271405.1 of Candidatus Endomicrobium macrotermitis. GTDB lineage: Bacteria > Elusimicrobiota > Endomicrobiia > Endomicrobiales > Endomicrobiaceae > Endomicrobium > Endomicrobium macrotermitis. The sequence goes on from JAISVT010000018.1 coordinate 6,093, forward strand.
GTCAGAAAAGGCACAAGTTTCGGATCGTACTGGTAATCGGGATGAAGCATTACGACGATATCGGCTCCTTCTTTTAAAGCCGCGTTATAACAGGTTTTCTGGTTTCCGCCGTAGCCTTTGTTTTCTTCATGGAGAATCACTTTCAAGCCAAGAGCTTTTGCGACTTCGGCCGTATCGTCTTTTGACCGGTCGTCAACGAGTATTATATCGTCGTAACTGCCATGCGGAATATCGTCAAGAGTCTGTTTTACTGTTTTAGAGGCATTATACGCGGGCATGACGATTATTACTTTTTCTTTTCTCATCGCTTTTTACCTTTTATCCCTTTTGTTTTCCTCTATTCTTGCAAATTTAAACAAATCCGCAAACGATATTTTCGTTTTGACCACGCTTGTAAACCCCAAAATAAAAATAACCGTAATCTGCAGAAAATGATATATCGCTATGCACGCGAAAGCCGCGTCTTTATCTATGGACAATGCCGACATGGCCGTTATGCCCATAAATTCAAAAGCGCCTATATAGCCCGGAGCCGTCGGCAAAATGGCTCCTATTCCTATTATGATTACCGTAAATATTGCGCCTATCAGCGACATGCTTATCCCGCAGGAATAAGCCGTCATTACGAGGAACGAGCTTTCCGTAACCCAAATTATTACGGATATAAGAAAAATTGCCGAGAATAAACCGGGTTTTTTAAGCGCGGCCAAGCCGTGCGCGAATTTGTTAAAAAGTTCCGCGGCAAGATTTTTAACTTTGGGTATCATAGGCAGGCGCAATATCATTTTCAAAGCTTTTTCTTCGTAAACAGCCACCAAAAACAATGCCAAAAGCCCGGCTCCGAAAACGACGGCGCATACGTAAAAAGATTTTTTTATAAATTCCGGAAACGGTATGGTAAACATAATCACAAAAAAGAACAGCACGAAGATCACTATGTCCATAAGCCTTTCTATCACTATGGTGCCTAAAACGCTGCTTCTTGAAATCCCCAGACGTTCGCCGGTAACTTTTGCCCTGATGATTTCCCCGAGGCGCAGCGGAATTATGTTATTCATAAAAAAACCGAGCACGGTGTAAGGGAAATTTTCCAAAACTTTGGTCTTTTTGACCGGAAGAATCATAAAATAATACCTGACGCTTCTCAAAACGTAGGTAAAAGCGTAAATTAAAACGCCGGGAATCAAAATGTAATAATCAGCGTTTTTTATAAGTTCGAAAGAGTTTTTGAAATCTATCTGCCTGAGCGTCAGATATATAAGAACCGCGCTTAAAAGGAACCCGAAAAGTATTTTAAAAATGTGTTTTTTGAACATTGCCGCTATCTCCCGAAGTTGTCTTGTTATTTCCTCTATAAAAAGTCGCCGTAAGAATCCTGATACATCTCGTTAAATTTATCGGCTTCAATCGCTTTTTCCATATATTCAAGAGCGGAATCATCGTCATTTTTAAACTTATAGAACCATGCCAGCTGGTAATAATATTTGCCGCTGTATTTATTGAGTTGCGAAGCGAACAGCGCATAACCTGCGGCATTGTTTAAAAACGTTTTATCCCCGCTTTGGCTGTACATGGCAAAGTAAGTATCGGCAATCCTGCTTGAATATTCAGGATTTAAAGCGTCGTTTTGCAAAGCCTTAAAATAATAGTCAAGCGAAACCGGATATTTTTCGGCCGCAAAAAATGAAATGCCCTCTTTATACTGCCTGTCGGCGTACAAAGGCTTAGCGGCCGAAAAAATCAAAAATGCCAAAAACAGGACGGCTATATACGGATTTATCCTGTTTGCCCGGGTTTTTAATTCCGGAAAATCCAACGGAAAAGACAAAAGAATGAAAAAAACGGCCGCGTTTGTGATATAGAATAAAGACGATTCGAAAAAGTTTAAAAACAAAACGGCGCAAACCGCGGTAAATACCGAAAACCATAAAACTTTATCTTTCGCGGTTTTCAATTTTTTTATCATAAAATAAAAGAAAACTGCGATTATGCCGAAAAAAGCGGCAAATCCGGTAATTCCGGTTTCGACAAAAAGGCGCAAAAACAAATTCCCGCCGGATGAAACGCCGGAATAATAAAGAATGACGCTTTCATAACTGCCGAATCCCGTTCCGAAAATAAAATTATCCTTTATCGCAGGCATTGCCGCATTCCACAGCCCCCTTTGTCCGGCGAAAAAAGAATTTTGCAGAAGTTTATAAAAGAAGAACGCCGCGGCGGCAATAAAAGGGGTTACGGTAAAAACGGTTTTTATTTTTATGTCTTTCCTTATAAAGAACAAAAACAACGCTGACACAATGCACGCCGTGAAAGAGGCAAAATCGTGTTTGGTCATAATAACGGCGCAAAATATCATAAGCGACGTGAAATAATATATTTTTCTGTCGGGTCTCCAGAATATGAAAGACAAAGCGAGCGCCGCAACAAGAAAACACGAAACGGGAGGCAAAGCCGCGGCCCGCGCGGGCTGCGAAACCGCAAAAGTTGACGCAAAAAGATAAATCGTAAGCCACAGAGCGATCAAAACCGGAACAAGCATTACGCTCCGTTTTTCGTATTCGTTCAGGCAGGCCGATAAAAAATAGGCCGCCGACGAAGACGATAAAAGCAAAATCCCGTACCTTAAACCGTATTTAAAGTCGGACGCGTAATATAAAAACACGGCGAAAGCCAAAAACAAAAACACCGGAAGACAAGACTTCCCGGGCTTTCGGCCGCGTTCAAGGACAACATAGCAAAAAGACGAAAAAAACAAAATAAAAACGCCGTAATAAATGCCCGGAGTCATTCCGAAGTGCGAAAATACGGATATAATCAAACCCAGCGCCAAAATTAAGACGGTATAATTGAATTTTTCGGATTGGTTTTCCATTTACATTCCGAGGAGTTTCGTTTCCCAGGCAATAAACGCGTTGATCAGTATTTCGGGCTTCGGAAGAAACAAAACCGTATAAGATGCGGCCGCCAAAAAAGGGCCGAACGGCATATAGCCGCGTTTCTTTATTTTTTTAAAAGACAAAAGAAAAATTCCGGCGATGCTTCCCAAAAATGCCGCCGTAAATATCGCAAAGAGAACTTTATCCCATCCGATAAGCGCGCCGACTCCCGCCATAAGTTTTACGTCGCCGCCTCCCATCGCTTCCTGTTTATAAATAAGCTGTCCGAGCATCCCTATCGCAAACAAAGATCCGCCGCCCGCGAAAAGACCGCATACGGAATTGACGATGCGCTCAAGATACGCGTCGCCCAAAGCCGGGTTAAACGCCGCGGACAAAAGCCCGCAGCACGCTAAAATCAAAGGAAAAACGTCGGGTATTATCTGATAGTAATAATCTATGCCGGATATAACCACCAAAGAAAAAGCCAGTAAACAAAAAAGAAAGAAAGGAAGCGACAAATGATATTTGTAAAAAAGAAGGGCGAAAAGCAGTCCCGTTATTATTTCCACTAAAGGGTATATGAATGAAATTTTCGTTTTGCAGTAACGGCATTTGCCGCCGAGCATTAAAAAACTTAAAACGGGAATATTGTCGTACCAACGTATGGGATTTTTGCATTTCACGCATGCCGAAGCCGGTTTTGCTATCGACATATCCAACGGAATTCTGTATATGCAGACATTGGCAAAACTTCCGAAAATCAACCCGAAAACAAAAGCGCACATTATGCCGTATATAAACAATGCCGTCATTATAACTCGCTCCAGACATTGCCTTTAGAGTCTTTATGCGTACAGTTTATCCATATCTGACCCCGGACTCTGCCGCTTCCGTCTTCCGTATCGTCCGCCTTATAAATCCACTCCCCTGTATCGTCTCCCGTTTCCGTTCCTTTTATTACTATCG
>JAISVT010000039.1 GCA_031271405.1 Candidatus Endomicrobium macrotermitis
CTGTCGCCTATTTCTGCAATACCAAAATGAACCGTTTGTAAAAGCGTATCGTTTAAAAAAGCTTCCTTCCCTATATATTCGACCTTAAAAAGTTGATAATCCTGAAAGTCATTAAAATAGGACTCGGAAAAGGCCTCATCTGCGATATTTACAAAAACGGATTTATCCGCGGCTGCCCTGCCGAGCGCTTTTAGCGCTGTTGAAGTTACAAACCTGTATTCTATAGCTTCATAAACAAAATCAATTGTTTTAAAGTTTGTAAAATCTCCCCACAAGGCGCTTTTACTATAACTTTCAATGCTGTTTTCGGGAACAAAAACGTTTATATTTTTCGGTACTCCCCTAAAAACGCTTTTTTCATTCGGCGGGTTATCGGCATTGTCACTCCTCACGGAAGAATTGAACACCGGCCTTATCCAAAACGCCGGAGGATTATCGGCAAAACAATAAATTTCTTTTATTGCGCCGCATCCTTCAAAGGCGCTTTCTTCTATTTGAGAAAGCTCCGGCGAAAGTTTTAAAGAAGGCACTTTTTTACAGCCGAAAAAAGCGTATGTGCTGATTTGTTTCAGTTTCCCCAATGCAATAGGCGATTCTATGCTTTCACATTTATAAAAAGCACTCGGACCTATGTATGTAATCAAATGAAAAGGTATTTCGCCTTTGAGCTTTGTGCAATTGCCAAATGCCGCATCACCTATTTCTATGCCGTGTAAGTTACGATAATCCATTTTAAAATTGACCAAATCCTTACATCCGGCAAAAGCAGCCCATCTTACGGAAAATTTTCCGATTAAGTTTTCGCGTCCGATGCTGAAATTAATCAAACCGTCATAATCAGAAAAGCCGCGTGAAGCTATAGCAGATAAACTATAAGATATTTCGCTTTTGTCCGAATCTCTGATTTTATTTTGCAGCGTAATTTCAGTATTATTTTTAGTTTCCGTGCGTACAGATACCGTTTGATAATCCGGCTTTTCCGGAATATATATTAGTCCGTTGTAATCGAATCGTTCTTTTCTCCTCGCGAGTATTTTTATATTTTTGTCGGACTGAACATTTTTTACGGTAAATCTATACATATTGTCTTCGGCATCTCCGTATCGGGTCATCACAATAGAATCGCCTTGAGTTTCATCCGTATTTTCGATACGAACGCTGATAGAGGGGGCAAAATAATCGTTTTCGCAAACCGTAAAAGTTCTGTCGCAGCCTTGAGGTACGAACACCTTGCCCCAAGGGAAAATAAAGGGTCTTGCCTCAGAATCGGCGTCAAAATCGTTTACGGCGCCTTCCGAATCCGTGATTACGTTTATAGTGAACATTTTCTCTTTTGGCGTTACGTCGTAATATCTATTGTCGTGATTAATATTGTTTCCTCCGGGAGTGAGCGCGGTTATCTCAAAATAACCGTCCAATGAACCCTGCCATCCCCAATTAATATGGAATTTACCGTTTTCGTCATAGCCGTCAAAAATAAAAGCATGCCCTTCAGGGTAGAAAGGGTGGCCGTCGTTGCCTACATAATAAACAGGATGCCCCGAGTCTAATATTTTTATCGTCCCTTGTATTTCGTCAGTATAATTATTGACTATTTGCATATCGTAATATTTAAAATAAGTTTCCAGCGCTTTTTCCGCATCAGAGAAAGACGCTGCACTGCCTTCCCAGTGATATTTCATATCTGCGCTGATTCCGCAATGAAGCATCAACTCTGCAACAGTATTAACTTCTTCAACGCTTCCGTTTGTAAGCTCTCTGGGCATCAAATCCCAGCGATATTTGGTTTTGCTGAAATCTACCGTAACTTTTTTTGTTTTGGAATCATATGTTACGCTTGCGGGCAAATTAACTTTTGCAAACTCTTCATCCGCGTGCAGGCAGGTATGGAGGCCCGTGCCCTGTTGCGGATAAGAAAAATAACACATTACCTGTGCCATTGCCGTCGCATGACATCCGGTAGGGCACACTTGCGGGCAAAATTTATTGTAATAAGTTCCTTGTCCCCATTTTGTTTTTATCAAAGGTTCAACGCTTTTGCCGTTGGCTTTTGTAGCAGCGGCGGATTTATATACGGTTCCTTTTTTCAAATCCGTCCATTTTTTTGTTATTTCTTTGCCGGCGGGCAGTTTATTTTTTCTTATATTTATAATTTCCAGTTTAAACTTTTCCAAATACCAAATCGCGGCCGGAGGCATATCCGACGCATCCATACGCCCGCTTTTCGAATAGCCCAAAACAGGCTCGGCGGCATCGTCTGCCGAAACTATTACAAAGCCTTTGTCTTCGCCGTTGAAAATATAGAAGCACGGCTCTTCGTTCTTTTTTTGAGTAAGCGCTTTTAATCCGGTTTTTGTTTTTACTCTGTTTGCAAACGGCGTGAGAGAAGTTGCTTTATGCGCGAGAATAAGCTTTTTTTCGGCAGGTTTTGTTTCGGTTTTTACCGCGGCGGCGGAAACGTCTTTGTCTTGAGGCTCTAAAGATTTTAAAAAATTTCTTCCTATCTGTTCGGCAGCTGCCTGATCAATTATTTTTCCCATTGCATTCTCCTTTATAAAACCAAAACAGGTTGAAATTACAATAAAAAACAATCATGCAAATTGCAAAACTTTACGGTGAATTCTCCTTTACAGAGTTTAAATCGGCAGGGTCAGAATAAGAAAGATTGAAAATCGCAGTTTTTAATATGGAATGCCGGCAATGCGGATATTCTATAATTATTTGTTATCCGGCTGCAACAAAAATATAAAAACAGCCGGCAGATTATTGCCGCAGGCAAAAATAAAAAAGCAACAAAAATGAAAATTGTTGCTTTTATATTGTTTATTGCAGGCGTCAAAATTTTATTTTCTTCAAATTTAAAAGCAGTTCAGGGATATCTTTTTTAGAGATGTTCCATATGCGTTCGGCAAGAAATTCTCCGTATTCATGGGCTATGATGTTTCGCAGTTCTTTTATTTTCCGCCAGGGAATATCGGGGTATTGTTTTTTAACGGCATCGGATACCGATTTTGAGGCTTCACCTATAACCAGCAGCTGCCTTTCTACCGCAAACCTTGTTTTCTTATCGTTATTAAAATTTTTTGAAGTCAAATTTTTTGTAAAATCGGCTATATCCTGCGATGCGTTAATCATATCCCAAATATATGATTTGTCGTCAATCCGCATAAACAAGCCTCGCAGTAGAATTGATTTCTTTCCGTTTGTACGGATTTTTTACGGAACCTTTTTCGACTATGTCGATTTTCCTGCCGGTAATTTCTTCAAGTTCCAGACGTAAGTCTATCAAGTCGAAAAGGCTTTTTTCTTTAGGCTTTTTAAATTCGATAAGCAAGTCAATATCGCTGTCTTTATTGAAATCGTTCCTCAAAGAAGAGCCGAATACAGACAGACTTTTTATTCCATATTTTTTAATTATCGAATTGAAAACTCTGTCTTTAATGGTGATTTTCCCGAGTCTCATAAAAAAGCCTTTTACTTGCCGTTCTTTTGCGCTTCTTTCGTGACTTTTGCTATTCTCAGAAGCGCGTCGTGGAAGCGCCTGTCGTGCGTGACCAAAGACATTCTGACATAACCTTCGCCGTGTTTTCCGAAACCTACCCCGGGAGAAATAACTACGCCGGTCTCTTTCACAAGCCTTTCGGCAAAATTTAAGGACCCTTCTTTTTTTAAGCAGTCCGGAAGCCCTGCCCATATGTACATAGTGCCTTTTGTTTCTTTAACGTTCCAGCCGATTTTATTCAAGCCGTGAACCATCTTTTTCATTCTTCTTTCGTAAGTAGCGGATATTTCGCGCACGCAGTCCTGCGGGCCGTTTAAAGCCGCAACCCCGGCAAGCTGCATAAAAGTGGGCGCGCCGTAATCCAGAAACGATTTGAACTTTTCAAGCGGGTAAATCAATTTTTTATCTCCGCAGACCCAGCCGAGCCTCCAGCCCGCCATATTAAATGTCTTGGAAAACGAATGAAATTCCAAAGCAGTGTCTTTTGCTCCCTGAAACTCAAAAATCGAAGGCGCGCAATAATCCCCGAATGTCAATTCCGAGTAAGCGTTATCCGAAACAAGCAGGATATTGTATTTTTTGCAAAATTTTATGGCTTCTTTCCAAAAATTATTGTCTTCAACGACCGCGGCCGTGGGATTATTGGGATAATTTAAGAACATTATTTTAGCTTTTTGCGCTGTTTTTTCAGGGATTTTTGTAAAATCCGGCAAAAAGCCGTTTTTCTCAAGAAGAGGCATGGAGTGGATTCTCGCGCCGGCAAGCACTACTCCGTTAAAATGTACCGGGTATGCCGGGTCGCAGACTAAAACGCAGTCGCCGGGATTTAAATACGCCATGCAAAGATGCGCAATTCCTTCTTTTGAGCCTATCAAAGAAAGAACTTCCGTGTCCGGATTAAGCTCAACGCCGAACCTTCTTGCCATCCATTCCGTAACCGCTCTTCTGAACTTCGGCATTCCTTTTGCCTGCGGATACCTGTGAGTGTTTTTGTGGTGTTTTACGGTATCGGAAAGCCTGTCGACAATGTGCGCGGGCGTAGGCAAATCGGGATTTCCCATGCCCAAATCTATAACGTCGAGATTTTTAGCGTAAGCTTCGTTTTTCAAAAGGTTGATTTTTGTAAAAAGGTACGGAGGAAGTTTTTCTAATTTTTTTGAAGGCGCTATATTTATCATTTTTATATCCGAAAGATTAAAAGCTCGTTTTTTCTAAACATCCAAGCCCTCTAAACCTCTAATCTTCCGCCTTTATTATATTTTATATCCGTAAGATGAGAGACTCGTTTTTCCAAACATCCAAGCCCTCCAAACTTCTAATCTTCTGCCTTTATTGTATTTTATATCCGTAAGATGAGAGGCTCGTTTTTTCTAAACATCCAAGCTCTCTAAACCTCTAATCTTCCGCCTTTATTGTATTATTTTTCTGAGAGTCGTGGTCGGTTTAAAAGAAACCTTTTTTCCGGGCGGAACGGGAATAATTTCGCTGGTTTTGGGGTTTCTGCCCATTCTGGCTTTGCGGTCTTTGGCACGGAAAGACCCGAGACCCGACAGGGAGATCACTTCTCCGTTTTTTAAACTGTCTTGAATAACTTTGACCAACGCTTTTATCGCTTTATTGGAGTCGCCCTGAGTCAGCCCCGATACGTCGGAGACCAATTTAACGACATCAGGTTTTTTCATCGGATATACCTCCGTGCAAAATGAACGCCGCTTTAAATTTATCAAAACTCGTTTATTTTATAATAAAATTTGATAAAAATGTCAATAATGCTTAAAAAAACGATAATGATTTTATTTTCAATCATTTTTTTGATTTCGGCATTATGCGGGTTTTTCGGGAATCAGGTTGACTTTCACAAGCCTTATTTATATAATAAAACCTGTTTATGAACATCAAAAAAACTTTCCGCCATTTGCCATACAACGCCGTCGCTTTTAAAACTCCCGGATTTCGATGGTAACGCTTTAAGTGCGCCTTGGCGCAACTATTGCAGTTTGCCGTCAAAAACCGAAAGGAGACTAAAATGTCAAAATCGAATTCCAAAAAAATAATATTGTCCGAACAGGATATGCCGAAGCAGTGGTACAATATTCAGGCGGATTTGCCCGAGCCGCTTGACCCGCCGTACAATACCCGCGAAGGAAGGCCTGCAAAACCCGAAGATTTGGAAGTAATTTTCTCCAAAGAAATAGTTAAGCAGGAAATGAGCACCGAAAGGTATATAGACATACCGGAACCGGTCAGGGAAGCGTATAAAATATGGAGGCCTTCGCCGCTTGTAAGAGCGTCCAATCTCGAAAAATTTTTAGATACGCCGGCAAAAATCTACTTTAAAAATGAAAGCGTAAGCCCTTCCGGCAGCCACAAGTCTAATTCCGCGATAGCGCAGGCTTTTTACAATAAAGAAGCCGGCGTTAAAAGAATAGCCACGGAAACCGGCGCGGGACAGTGGGGTTCGGCTTTGGCTATGGCATGCGAAATGTTCGGCATAGAATGCGTAATATATATGGTAAAGGTTTCATACGAACAAAAACCCTACAGAAAATCTTTGATGCAGGTTTACGGCGCGCAGGTTTTTTCAAGCCCTTCAAGCCAAACGGAAACGGGCAGGAAAGTTCTTACGGAAGATCCGGACAATCAGGGTTCTTTGGGGCTTGCCATTTCCGAAGCAATAGAAGACGTTTTAAACCATAAAAACGCGAAATATTCGCTCGGCAGCGTTTTGAATCACGTTGCCATGCACCAGACCATAATAGGCCTTGAGGCTAAAAAACAGCTTGAAATAGCGGGCGATTATCCGGATACGGTAATAGCCGCGCTTGGCGGCGGCTCGAATTTTTCCGGTATAACCTTTCCTTTTATGATGGATAAACTTCAGGGCAAAAGTCCTGACTTGAGAGCCATAGCCGTAGAACCTTCGGCATGCCCGAAACTTTCCAAAGGCGTTTTGGCTTACGATTTCGGCGACAGCTCGGGTTTTACACCGGCTCTTAAAATGTACACTTTGGGCCATACTTTTATGCCCGGCGGAATACATGCGGGGGGGCTGCGCTATCACGGAGCGTCTCCTTTGGTGTCCGCTTTGGTAAAACATAATATGGTAGAGCCGGTTACGGTAAAGCAGCGCGAAGTTTTTGAAGCGGCGGTAACTTTTGCAAGAACTGAAGGCATTTTGCCGGCTCCCGAATCCGCGCATGCCATAAGAATAGCGGTAAAAGAAGCCCTTCAGGCCAAAGAAGAAGGGAAATCCAAAACCATATTGTTTAATTTGTCGGGACACGGGCATTTCGATTTGTCCGCGTACGACAATTACCTTTCGGGAAATATGGTCGATTACGAATATCCGTCCGACAAAGTATGCGAAGCTCTTACGCATTTGCCGAAAATACGGTAGCAGAAGAAGATGAGAAGGTAAGTAAAAGGCAAATTCGCCGCTTACTTTCTTATCATCATATCCTCTCACCCTCGTATCTATAGGAGTTTTATATGCCTAAAACAGGAATTATATGCACCATGGGGCCGGCTACGCGGTCTTTGCCGCTGTTAAAAAAAATGGCGGATTCCGGAATGACCGTGGCAAGGCTTAACTTTTCGCACGGAACTCTTGAAGAACACGAAAAAGATTTCGACCTTATAAAAGCCCTGAACAAAAAATACAAAAAGCACGTCAAAATTCTGGCTGATCTCGAAGGGCACCGAATAAGGGTCGGCGAAATTAAGCACGGAAAAGTCCTGCTGAAAAAGAGGCAAAAACTCACTCTTACCGGCAAAGAGGTTTCGGGAGACAATAAAAAGATTTTTATAGACTATCCGGGCTCTTTTACCGACATAAAAAAAGGCATGGATATTTTTATAGACGACGGCAATCTGAAACTTAAAGTACTTTCGTCGAAAAAAGACGAATTGACCGCCGAAGTCCATACGGACTACGTTTTGAAAACGCATAAAGGCGTAAACATTCCGCAGGCAAAACTTAAATTTCCGCCGATGGAAGAAAAAGACAGGCAGGATATGCTGTTTGCTTTGAAACACGGCGCGGATTTTATCGCAAACTCTTTTGTCAGAAACGCGGAAGATATGAAACCGCTCATCGACATTTTAAAATCGGCCGGCGGCGCGAAAAGCAAACTGGTCGCAAAAATAGAAGACGGTTCCGGAATACACAATCTCCCTTTGATTATGGAAGTATGCGACGGGATAATGGTCGCAAGAGGAGATATGGGCATATCTATTCCGCTGTGGACCGTTCCCGTGGTGCAGAAGTACATAATAAAAAAGTGCCGCGTGCGCAAAAAATTCGTCATAACCGCCACGCAGATGCTTGAAAGCATGGTTGAAAACCCGATTCCGACAAGGGCGGAAGTTTCGGACGTCGCAAACGCCATAATAGACGGAAGCGATTTCGTAATGCTTTCCGCGGAAACGGCGGTGGGCGCGTACCCCGCGGAAGCCGTGCAGATGATGGGAAATATCATAAAGTTTACGGAAAAAAACAGCTACCGCATTCCCGGAATGAAATGCTAGATTTACCGGGCATAAAAGCATATATATAACTTTCAGGAGAAACCGGATGACGAGAGAAGAGATTATTAAAACCGTAAACGGCGCTTTAGCCGAAGAGTTTGAGCTTGACCCGGCGGCGATGAAACCCGAAGCCAATTTTTTTACCGATCTCGGGCTTGACAGCCTTGACGCGGTTGATATGGTCATAGTTTTGGAACAGGCTTTTAAAATCAAAATAAGAACGAATTACGAAGTGGGAAAAATTATAACGCTCGGCGATTTATATAATTACATAGAGGAACTTGTAAAACAGCAACCAAATGCCTGATTTTATCAAAAAATTATACGGAGCCCCTTTTGCGGCTGCGGCGTGGACTTGGCTTTTTGTTTCCGGCCTTTTTGCCGCGCCGTATTTTTATTTGACCGGATATAAAGAAAACGAATTGAGAAATTTTCTTTATTTTCAGGGCAGGATAGTCCAGCTTGCGGTATTTTTCGCTTCGGGGTTCAGAAAAAAAATCGTCAAAGGAAAAATGCCCGAAAGGTCTATTCTCGTCGCAAACCATCCGTGCATGTACGATACTTTCATATTTTTCGATTTCGGCGTTAAAAACCTTGTCTGCATAGCAAAAGACTGGCCTTTCAAAATAATTTTTTACGGAAAATTCATAGAAAAAGCGGGTTATATAAATTCCGAAGGGAAAACGGCCGAAGAAATTATCGGAGAAACGCGCGCCGCGCTTGAACGCGGTTTGAATGTCGCCGTGTTTCCGGAAGGCACGAGAAGCAAAGTTACGGGAAGGTTCCGTTCTCTCGCTTTTGAAGCCGCGATAAGGGCCGACTGTCCGGTTGTCCCTTTTGCCATAAAGGGGCTGGGCGAAATGCTTCCGCGCGGATCGTACTGCCCTAAATGCGTTCCCGTGGAATATATACAGCTTGAAGCCGTTTCCCCTCGGGATTTTCAGGGAGAGCTCGGCGCGCACAATATGGCAAAGCACGTCAAAAATATGATAACGGAAAAATTAGGTGAGAAGAAATGACCGTATTTAACGTAAAAGAAAATATGTTTCATAAGCCGCCGATGCTTCTTGTGGACGAAGTTCTGGAAGAAAGCGAAAATAAAGGCAAAACATCGTTTAAAATAAAGGATGATAATATTTTTATAGGGGACGGCGGAGTTTTTGCGAGATCCGCTTTGATAGAAATTGCCGCGCAGTCTTTTGCCGCGACGGACAGCCTGCAAAAGGCGAAAAAGAATATCGAACCGTCAAAAGGTTTTCTTGCGGCGGTCAGAAATTTCGAGTTTTTTGCCGACGCAAAAGCCGGCGACGAAATAATATGCGAAATCGAAAAAACCGACGAAATGGCGCAGCTCCATATGGTTAAAGCCGGGCTTTTCTCGGGCGGAAAAAAACTTGCCTGCGGAGAATTCAGGATTTTTGAATTTGTCTAGCGCGGGAAAGGCGGTTAGGAACGGGCAGTGAGGAATTAACGGCGGCGGATAAAATAAGAACGCAGCCCGTCATTTCGGAATGTTTTAACCTGGAATCCGGAAGAAAAGCAGAGTGAAGAGCGGAGAGTGAAGAATGGAGTTAACGACAAAAAAAACACAGCCTGCCGTTCCCGAATGCCTTAATCGGGAACCCGAGTTGTTAAAAAAAATTGTTTTCGGGTTTTTAATAATTTTCTTTTTTGTTTGCGCGGCGTTTTCACAGCAAACGGCGGAGCAGAGGTTTTCCGGGTTCGCAAACGTTCAGACTATCGAAAGTTCGTTTGAAATGAAAGAATACGTTTCGATAGCGGACAGACCCTTTGTAAGTTCCGGCAGATTTTATTTCCGAAAGCCGGGCTCTTTAAAGTGGGAATATTTGCCGCCTTTTAACCGGGGCTTTCTGATAAACGGCAATAAGATTTTTTCATGGGAAGAAAAAGGCGGAAAAAAAGAAATAAAAGACATAAGTTCGAAACATGCGGCAAAAGCGATGGCTTTACAGCTTTACGCTTTTATATCCATGGATAAATCTAAAATTTCAAAAACGTATAAAATAGAAGATTCGGAAGACGGAATGGTTTTATTTCCCGCGGACGATTCCGAAAAGCAGGCGGTTTCTAAAATAAACATATTTTTCCGCAAAGATATCGCCGCGGTAAAAGAAGCGGAAATAATAAGCAAAAACGGCGATAAAAGCGTAATTTCGTTTTTTGATACGAAAATCAATGAAGCTTTGCCGCAAAGCGTTTTTGAAATCGAAAACGAATAAAATCACATTTTAACGGGGGTTATGCGTGTCTGCCGATTCAGCAAAAAGAAGAGTTGTTATAACGGGAGCCGGGGCGGTTTCTCCTTACGGTTCGGGCGTAAAACTTTTGGCGGATAATATGCTTGCCGGAAAAAGCAGCGTTAAATTTAATGCCGAGCTTGCCGGAACTCCGGATATCACAAGCCATGTTTCTTCGACGGTTCCAGAGACGGACTTTTCATATATTCCCCGCCATTTCAGGCGTTCTATGTCTAAAATGTCCCTTTTTGCTTACGGCGCGATAAAGGAAGCGGTTAACGCCGCGGGTTATGAAACCGTGCCCGAAAACACTTCTTTGTTTTTAGGTTCCACGATAAGCAGTATGGAAACCTGGGTAAACTTTTCCGGAAAATATAAAAACAAAGAACTCGACACAGTAAAAACCTCGGTGGTTTTTCAGGTTATGAATCATTCGCCTTTGGCAAACGTCGCTCAGGCTTTTGACATTAAAGGAGCGGGCTTCGGCACCTGTACGGCTTGCGCTACGGGTTTGATAAATACGGGGCTTGCATATCTTGCCGTATCCGCGGGATTTACGGACAGGGCTTTATGCGGCGGAACAGACGAATATCATCCGATAATGACAGCGTGTTTTTCGATAATGAACGCCGCAAGCGGCGGTTATAATAATGATCCCGAAAAAGCGTCCCGCCCTTTTGACAAAGACAGAGGCGGGATAGTGTGTTCGGAAGGCTGCGGAATGCTGTTTGTCGAATCTCTGGAAAGCGCTCTTAAACGCAACGCTAAAATTTACGGCGAAATTATAGGTTTCGGCACAAATACGGAAACCAAAAGCATATCGCATCCGTCGCGCGAATGCATAAGCGAATGCATGCAAAAGGCTTTGGATAACGCGGGGCTTAAGCCTTCGGACATAGATTTTGTAAACGCCCACGCCACAAGCACGCTTGCCGGAGACATCGAAGAAAGCAAAGCCATCGCTTCCGTTTTCGGAAATAATATCCCGGTAAACAGTTTGAAAGGGCATATCGGACACACAATGGCCGCAAGCGGAAGTTTGGAGCTTATCGCAATGCTGGATATGATGGAAAGAAATGAGTTTGCCGCTACCATGAATCTGGAAAACATAGATCCCGAATGCGCCGGCGTAAAACACCTTGCCGCAAATCAGGATTTAAAAATAGACGTTTTTATGAAAAACAGTTTTGCCCTGGGCGGAACGAATTGTTCGCTGATAGTTAAAAGATATAAGGAATAAGCATTGTTTTTCAGCAAAAACGGATTCCGGACCGAGCCCGCGATGACGAACGCGGGCTCGTACTTTTTGAACGGCCGTAAAAAGTAACCCGGGCGCGGGGCGGACGCATGCAATAAAACATTTTTCATTGACTTTAAAAGTAAAAAATATTAAAATTATCGGACTTATTTTTGCTTGATATGCGGTTTGTACGGCGGCGTAGCTCAGGGGTAGAGCAGAGGACTCATAAGCCTTTGGTCAGTGGTTCAATTCCACTCGCCGCCAATTTTGCTCCGGCTTTTTGAATTCCGCTTCGCTCCCGTTTATGTACTTTAGCGCGTAAATTTCGCAGCCCGCGCCGTGCAGAATTTCAAAATCCTTCGCAAAAACCATTGACAAAAATCTTTATCCGGTTATATCCTGTCTAAAAACCCTTTTCCCAAATATACACGCATTAAAATTTATGGCTTATTTATTTTTATACGTTTTCGGAATCTGCGTATCGTTTATACAGCTTTTGCTTTTCCGCGAAACTATGCCCGTTTTTCAGGCAGCGGACATAGTGGGCGGATTTTTTGTATTTCATTCGATCGCGGGTTTCGCTTTAGGCCTTTATGCCGCTTCGAAACTTCCCTCGTTTCAGCGTTCCTCAAAAACCGTTTTCTTCGCCTGTATCGCTCTTCTCGCGCTATTGTTTCTCGAATTCACGTTTATAAGAAGCATACGTTTTCTTTTGTCGGTATCCGCAGGCGGCGGAATATCGCTTAAAACGGCTTTCATTTGCGTTTTTGCGGCAGCGGCTCCCTTAAGTTTTGCCGCCGGGAGCATATCGCGCTTTGCCGTCCGCGCGGAAAAAGATTTTTACCGAGCATTTGTTTTGCAGAGTTTAGGTTTTATATCGGGCTGCGCGGCATATTTCTTTTTTGCGGTTCAGGCCGAAGGGGTTTTTGCGGCTTTGATCGTATCGGCCGTCCTTTCCGCTGCGCTTTTTTTGGTTTCTTTCGGCAAAAAAAGCGCGGTTTGCGCTGTCTGCCTGCCGGTTTTATTCGTTTGCGCCGCGAAGGGGCTGTTTTTTGACGTTCACGCCGCGGATAAAAAACTGCTTGAAAGGAGCTTCATTTCCTCGAACATAGAAGACTATAAATATACCGCTTACGGGCAAAACGTTTTGACGCAAAAAAACGGCGAATATTCGTTTTTTGCAAACCAGATTTTGATGTTTTCAAAGCCCGACAGAGATATTCTGGAATCGGAAGATTTCGGGCATATCCCCGCTTTGCACCACGGCGCGCTTAAAAAAGTTTTAATCGTAGGCGGCGCGGTAAAATACCTGCCCATGATATTTAAGCACGACGTCGCGCTTGTCGACTGCGTCGAAGCGGACGAAGCCGCGGTATCGATAGCGCAGAAAAACTTTCTGCATCTGGGTTATATTTTCGGCGACGAAAGGCTTCGGATACATAACGAAAACGCGAGGGATTTCATTAAAAATTCCGCGGAGAAATACGACTTGATTCTCGTGGGGATGCCGTATCCGTTAAACCTGCAGCTGAACGCTTATTACACCGAAGAGTTTTTCCGTTCCGCATCGCAGCGCCTCGGCGAAAACGGTTTTGTCGCCGTAAGGCTTCCAGGAAGGACGGCTTTTTCGTCTTACATTATGGCGGAGCTCAATAAATCCGTTTTGGACGCCATGCAGAGCGTTTTTGAACATACGCAGATAATTCCGGGAAGCAGCAACATTTTAATAGCTTCAAAAAACAGAATGCCGTACAGGCTTCACATAAAAAAACGCCTTGCCCAAATGCAGGAGACGACTTTGATTTTGTCGAAATATTATCTTGACGACAGAATGGACACGCTGAAAACAAGATGGCTTAAAAACGAATTGAAAAAAGTAAAAAAAAGCGGCATTTTGAATTCGGATTTTAACCCCGGAGCCGCGGTGCACTCCGTTTTATACGCCCAGTCCGGATTTTCCCCGTATTTAAGCGTTTTTATCGACAAAACCGTAAAATATTCGTATCTGGTTTTGATAGTTGTGGCCGCAGTGTTTTTTCTTTCCAAATCCGTATATAAAACCACTTCTTTCGTTTGTTCGGCTACGTCGTTTTGGCTTCTGTTTGCCGCGGCGTTTTCTTTGCAGATATACAACGGGCAGATTTACAAGTGGTCGGGAGTCATTGCCGCGCTTTTTGCGGCCGGAATTTTATCCGGAGCGTTTTTCCCGCGCGTTTTCGCAAAACATACGCCTTTAAATAAAAAAATGTTTGCGGCGGAGTTGTTGTTCGTTCTGGTGACGGCTTTGTGGTTTTTGACGCTGAAACTCGAAGCGGTAAATCCGGCTGCTTTGTCGGTTTTTACGTTTTTTTCCGGATTTGCGGCGGGCGCGGAAATTTTTATTTTAATTAAAATATCCGCGCTGTTCGGCTCGGAAAGCAAAACGAATTTATGTTTTTTTGCGGTTGCGGGCGCGTGTTTCTCGTCGCTTGCAGGAGGAAGTTTTTTAATTCCGGCATGGGGAATTTCCGAATCGATCGCTTTAATATTTTTCCTGAAATTTCTTATTTTTTGCCGCTGGGCCGATTTAAACAGGCGCGGCCTTTAGGCTGTTTTTAAAAATGATAAGAAAAATCAAGGATATTTGTTGAATAAATGAATAAAAAAATGTAAAATGAACGAAAAATAAATAAAGAGGTGGCAATGAAAAAATTACTTTCTTTATGTTTTGCTTTGCTGGCGGCCGTTTTGATTTCGCCGGTTTGCTTCGCGGAAGGCTTCCAGATAATGGGTTTTATTACCGATGCCGAAGGAAATCCTTTAAGCGATGTGGCCGTAAAAATAACGGGAGACGCCGACCTTACCGAAAAAAGCGACCCGTTGGGATATTACAAATTCGAAAATCTCAAAAAAGGCCTCCGTCTGGAACTTTCCGTTGACGCTCCGGGTTATAAATTCAAGCCCGAAGTGCATAAAATAAAAAAACTCAATTCCGACGAATATGCGGACTTTGAAGTTCAGCCGGCGGACGAGCCGAAATCCGGGAAAAAGTCCGAAGAAAAGTTTAAAATAAACGGGGTGATTTCGGAGAAAGGCATAGGGATAAGCGGCGTTACCGTTGAAGTCGTAAGCGGAAGAAAGAAATACAAAGCCGAAACCGACGCCGACGGGTATTATGAAGTCTTTGATCTCCCGCCAGGGAGAGATTTTGTCATAAGGCCTTACAAAGATTCGCTGCTTTTTGTTCCCGCGGAAATCGCCATAAATAATCCCGTGGATGATAAAGTGGTGAATTTTAACGTTTCCGACCAGAGATTTTATATAGCCGGAAAAGTCACGGACGCCGATAAGAAACCGCTCAATTCCGCAAAAGTCAGCGTAAGCGCGCCGGATAACAAGTTTATAACGCTTGTAGATGAAGAAGACGGAACGTATATGTTTGTTTTGCCGTCCGGAGCGGCGTACGCGGTCAGAGCGTTTAAAGACGGCTACCATGCCGCGGAAGTGCAGCTGTCGAATTTAAGCAACAATATGACCGTCGATTTTTCTTTGGAAATAGAAACGGAAAGCAAAGAGTCGCAGGTTTTCTTTGAAGTCGCCAAAAAAGAAGCGGAAGATCCGAGAATAGATAAGAAGGCCGAAAAACAGCGCGAGAAAGAAGAGCGCGCGGCCAGAAAAGAGCAGGAAAGAAGGGAAAAAGAAGCCAAAAAGGAAGAAGCCAGAAAAGCAAAAGAAGCAAAAAATGCCGAAGAAAAAGCGCTTGCCGCAAAAAAGCCGGTTAAAATAAGGGGAGCCATAGCAAATAAAAAATTCGCCGCGGAGAATATTTCGGTTGTTCTTGATCCGGGCGGACACCAGACTTTCACGGATTCCAAAGGCAGGTATTCGTTTGAGATCATACCCGAAGCGGACGAGTATTTTTTAAAGCCCCAAAGCGAAGACGTTTCGTTTGATCCCGAGGTCGTATCGATAAAAGATTTTAAAAAACCGGTTTACGATTTTAACCCGTATGTCACTTTTGAAGGATATGTTTTTGACAATAGGCGCCCCGTGCGCGCCGCAACGGTAAACCTTAACGGAGTCGAGGTTGAAAAAACCGACAATTTCGGCAGATTTAAAATAAACGCCCAATACGGCGTGCCCGTGCAAATATCGGTTTCAAAAGAAGGATATATGTTTTATCCTCCGGAAATATCCTTTGAGAAAGCCGAAAAAAACCGTATGCAGCTGGATTTTGTTTCGGTCTTTTTAGTGTCCGGCAAAATGGAAGTTCAGGACAGAAGATATTCGACCGGAGATTTTCAAATAGAAGTTACCGGCAGCACAAATTCCATAATTCAGGTCGGACAAAGCGGGAATTACACTATCCCCGGGCTTGCGGCCGGCGGGAATTACAAAATTACCCCGAAAACCGGCGGTTATATAAGCACTCCGAAGTTCAGGGAGTTTTTGAATTTGGACAGAAATATAACGAATCAGAATTTTACGCTGGCTAAAGAGACTTATACGGTAAAAGGAAACGTAAACGTCGGCGGGAAGCCTGTCGTTAACGCGATTATAACGGCGTCAAGGTCGCCGTTGAGATATTTTACCGACTCCAACGGGGATTTCGAAATACGCGATTTGGATTACGGCGGGCCTTATACGTTCAGCGTGCAAACCATGGAATACAGATTTGACCCGATAGTAATAGAAACTCTGGACAAAAATACGCAAATCGAATTCAGCAACGACATCGTTTTAAGCGGCATCGTAAGGTCGGGAGACATAGCCGTGCCGGGAGTAACGGTGGAAATTAACGGCGAAAGATATAAAACCGGCGAAGACGGAAGATTCAGCGTTAAAGCCAACTACGGCAAAGACTATACGGTTTATCTGTCCGGAAACGGTATGTCTTTTGAACCCCAAGAGAAAGAATACAGAAGGGTCGAGCAGAATATAACCAATGAAGTTTTTGAAGCCTCGGTAATTATAAGCGGAAAGGTGACCGGCGACGGAAAACCTTTGGCCGGAGCTTCCGTTACGTTAAATTACGGAGAAGTGTATAAAACCGACGAAAACGGCTATTACCTTATAAGAAATGTCGCCATGGGAAGGGATTACGTGCTTGAAGTTTCCCATCCCGGATACAGATTTTCTACGGCAAAGAAAGAACTTAGCGAAGTAATGAGCGGAAAAATGGCCGAAGATTTCAGCGGAAGGAAAATCAACAAATAAGAGATTTTATGCCGCGCCTTAAAGTAAGATTAAAACAAAATCCGTATAATATTTTGATTTCGGGCAGCGCCGAAGAATTTTTTGAACGCTTGAAAAGTATAGTTTCGGGAAAAAGCCTTTTTGTCATTACCGATTCGGACGTTGCAAAAATTCACCTTAAGCATTTCTCATTCTTTTTGGCCTCGAAGGGTTTTAGCGTCAAAACTGCGGTTATAAAAGCCGGAGAGCAGGGAAAAAATCTTAACTCGCTGAGTCTTTTATACGGAAAAGCTTTGGCCGGCGGCATTGACAGAAAAAGCTGCGTCATTGCTTTGGGCGGCGGAGTTGCCGGAGACGTCGCGGGCTTTTTTGCTTCAACGTATATGAGGGGCGTGAAGTACGTTCAGGTTCCGACAACGCTTCTTGCGATGACCGATTCTTCGGTCGGTGGAAAAACGGCTGTAAATACGTCCGGAGGGAAGAATATCGCCGGGACTTTTTACCAGCCGTCTTTTGTTTGGATCGATCCGCTGTTTTTGGCTACTCTTCCGGAAAGGCATATAAAAAACGGAATGGCGGAAATAATAAAGTACGCTTTCGTTTTCGATAAGAAATTTTACGATTATCTTTACGGCCTTTTGGAAAAAGGCGTTATAACGTCCGAAGATTTCGGCTCTATGATTTACAAAAGCTGCCGGTACAAAGCGGACATTGTCGAAAAAGACGAAAAAGAGACGAAAGGCTTAAGGGAAGTTTTAAATTTCGGGCACACTTTCGGGCATGCTTTGGAAACTTATACGGGGTACGGGCGGTTTTTGCACGGTGAAGCGGTTGCCGCCGGAATGCTTTTTGCGGCGCGTCTTTCGGTTTCTTTGAAACTTTGCGGCAAAGACGTTTATACAAGAGTTTTAGAGCTTTTGCAGGCCGCGGAACTTACGTTTGATTTAAAAGGCATAAATGCCGCGAAAATCCTCGAGCTTATGAAAAAAGACAAAAAGTCGGTTGACGGACAAATAAGATTCGTTTTGCTGAAAGGCATAGGAAAAAATATAGCCGGCCGCCATGTGAAAGATTCGATAGTGCGGCGGGAACTGAAAAAGTTTTTGGCTTGACGGACAAAGCCCGTTTGCGGGAGTAAAAATGAAAAAAATTCTGGTAATAAACGGCCCCAATATCAATATGCTCGGAGTAAGAGAACCTTCGGTTTACGGCAATATAAGCCTGTCCGAAATAGAAAAACAAATGGCCGCGCTTGCGAAAGAGCTGAAAACCGAAATAGAATTTTTTCAGTCTAATCATGAAGGCGATATCGTAGATAAAATACAGAGTTCGTTAAATAAAGTTTCGGGAATAATAATAAATCCGGCGGCTTTTACGCATACGTCCGTAGCGATAAGAGACGCGCTTGCCGCGGTTTCTGTTCCCGCCGCCGAAGTGCATATTTCCAACGTGTACGCAAGGGAAGAATTCAGGCATACGTCTTATACGGCGGCGGTCTGCATCGGGCAGATAGCGGGTTTCGGCATAGACGGATACCTGTTTGCCCTGAGGAAAATTGCGGCGGTCATAATGGAAAACCCGTAGCGGCTTTTACGGGCTTGCCGCCCGCCGAATTAAAAATTTAAACGGAGTTTATATGATAAAAGAAGAACTTGAAACAACTGCTTTTCAGGCAAGGATAGAAGTAAAAGAAGACGAAAAAGAAAAATATCTCAAAGAATTGAACGCTATGTCCGAATACGTGGAGATTTTGCAGAAACCGGACGTCAGCGGTTTGCAGCCCACTACCCACGTAACGGAACTCAGAAACGTATGGAGAGAAGACATTGTCAGGCCGTCTTCGAAAGAAACCATCGAAACCATGCTGAACGCGGCTTCGGAAAGAGAAGGAAGTTTCTACAAAATCCAAAAAGTAATAGAAGCGGAATAAGGAACAAAGTTTCGGCTGTAAAAAGTAATTCGGGTTCAGGGCGAAGCGCCTGAAAAAGGTTAAAATTATGGATGAAATTTTAAAACTCTGCGTAAAAGATTTAAGAACCAAAATATGTTCCTGCGAAGTAAAAAGCGAAGATTCCGTCAAAGCGTGTTTCAAACGCATAAAAGAAGCCGACCCCAAAATAAAAGCTTTTCTCAAGTTAAACGAAGAGCAGGCTTTAAAACAGGCTGCGGAGTCGGACAATAAAATTAAAACCGGCGCAAAGTGCGGTTATTTTGAAGGCGTTCCCATCGCCGTTAAAGACAATATAATGATAAAAGGCGAAAGCATGACCGCGGCTTCAAAGTATCTTGAAAATTATGCGGCGCCTTACGATGCCGCCGTTATAGAAAAACTTAAAGAAGCCGGCGCTGTTTTTGTGGGCAGAACCAATATGGACGAGTTTGCCATGGGCAGCTCGACGGAAACTTCGGCTTACCAAAAAACCGCAAACCCGTGGGATATTGGGCGCATTCCGGGCGGTTCGTCCGGAGGAAGCGCCGCGGCGGTGGCTTCGGGAATGGTTCCTTTCGCTCTCGGTTCGGATACCGGCGGTTCCATAAGGCAGCCGGCCGGATTTTGCGGCGTAGTCGGATTCAAGCCGTCTTACGGGCTTGTAAGCAGGTACGGCATTTGCGCGCTTGCGTCGTCGTTCGATCAGGCCGGAACTTTTTCAAAAACGGTTAAAGATACGGCGATGCTTTTGACCGTTATCGCGGGAAAAGATTACAGAGATCCGGTTTGCGAGCCGGAAGAAAATATAGACTATACTCACAATCTGGATAACCCCGACACTCTTAAAAATACGGTGATCGGCGTTCCGAAACAGTTAAAAGAATATCCGGTTGATCCGGAAATAATAAAATCATACGAAGACGCTTTAAAAAGGCTCGAAGAAGAAGGCGCGAAAATAACCGAAGTCGATATTCCTTCGTATAAGTACGCTCCGGCCATGTATAAAGTCATAATGTGCGCGGAAGTTTCGGCAAATATCGCCACTTTTGACGGGATACGTTACGGATACCGTTCCAAAAACGCCAAAAGCCTCAATGACGAATATTCGAAAAGCCGCGGCGAGTCTATGGGATATGAAGTCAAAAAAAGGGTGATTTTCGGAACCTACGTTCTGGGCGCGAAAAATTATCATAAATATTATCATCAGGCGCAGAAAGTAAGGACGCTGTTTATAAACGAGATAAACGAAGCGTATAAGAAATGCGACGTTATATTTTCGCCGGCGTCTTTGCAGATGCCCGTAAAATTCGGCGAAACTTTATCCGAAGAATCCGACGTATTTCTTATCGCGGCAAACCTTGCCGGACTTCCCGGGATAACGGTTCCGAGCTCTTTTACAAGCGCCGGAATGCCGGTGGGAGTGCATTTTATGGGACGCAGGCTTGAAGACGCGAAACTTTTGCAGATCGCGGCCGCGTACGAAAAAATATCGGATTTTGACAGAGACAAGTTTCCTTTGGAATAGATAAAAAGGCAAGAGGGCAGGCAAAATAAATTAACCTCAAAAAATAAAGGTATAAAAAAATGTCTAATTACGAAACGGTTGTAGGGCTTGAAGTCCATATGCAGATCAACACAAAATCCAAAGTGTTTTGCGAATGTTCCACGGCGTTCGGCGCGGAGCCGAATTCCCACACGTGCGTTGTTTGCACGTCGCAGCCCGGGGCCATACCGATACTGAACAAAGAAGCGGTCAGAGCGATAGTAAGAACCGGACTTGCTTTGGATTTCACAATAAACAAGCAGTGTATTTTCTCAAGGAAACAGTATTTTTATCCCGACATTCCCAAAAACTATCAGATAACGCAGGCCGAACCGCCGCTTTGCTCGAGAGGGAAACTTACGATAAAGGCAAACGGAAAAGAAAAAACGATAAATATCACAAGAATACATCTTGAAGAAGACGCGGGAAAACTTGTGCACGAAATAGGCAGCAGAAAACTGGATTATTCGCTGCTCGATTTAAACAGGGGAAGCGTCGGTCTTATGGAACTTGTGACCGAACCGGAGCTTAGCTCCCCCGAAGAAGCGGAAGCTTTTTTGACCGAGCTTAAAAGCATAGTTGAATACATAGGCGCTTCGCAGTGCAGCATGGAAGAAGGAAAAATGCGCTGCGACGTAAACGTAAGCATACGCCCCGCAGGCCAAAAAGAGCTCGGCACGAGAATAGAAATCAAAAATATGAATTCCATATCGGGCGTCAGGGACGCCATAGCGTATGAAACCGAAAGGCAGAAAGAAGTTTTGGATTCCGGCAGAAAACTTGTCCAGGAAACAAGGCTTTGGGAAGCCGACGAAGGCATCACGAAATCCATGCGCACAAAAGAAGGCGCTTTGGATTACAGGTATTTCCCCGAGCCGAATCTTGTTCCTTTTGATTTGCCCGACTCCTTTATAGAAGAAATCCGCGCAAGCCTTCCCGAACTTCCCAAAGCGAAGAAAGAAAGGTTTATAAAAGAATACGGTTTGTCCGATTACGACGCGGGTTATCTTACTTCCTCAAGGATGACGGCGGAATATTACGAAGACGCACTTAACGCTTCAAAAGATAAAAAAGCCGCGGCAAAACCGCTTTCGAACTGGATTTCCACGGAACTTGGCGGAAAATTGAACGCTTCGGGCAAAGAAATATGCGAGTCGCCCGTTTCCGCTGAAAATATGGCAAAGCTTGTGGGGCTTATTTTGAGCGGAGCGATATCCGGAAAAATGGCCAAAACGGTTTTTGAGGAAATGTATGAAAAGTCCGCCGACCCTGAAACGGTGGTAAAAGAAAAAGGCCTGGCGCAGATATCCGACGAGTCCGCCATAATAAAGATATGCGAAGAAGCGATTGCCGAAAGCCCGAAGGCCGTGGAAGAATTTAAAGCCGGAAAAGAAAGGGCGATGGGCGCGATAGTGGGGCTTGTGATGAAGAAAACCAAAGGACAGGCAAACCCGCAGCTTGTAAATAAAATTTTGATTGAAAAATTAAGCAAATAATTATCGAGTTACGGAAACATATGCATCAAACGCCCGGACTAAAACGCTCCGGGCGTTTTTGCTTAAATAATGAGACGCAGTATGGAATTTCCGCCGGGATTAAATTGGCATTATACTTAAAATTTTGGTAAAATTCTGAATTAGTCGTACGCCGGATTCGTTATAACGCTCGGGGTCAAAAGCATGAAAAGCCTGTCGTTCAGATTTTTTTTGGTTTTTTCCGTTTACATAGCGGCAATAACGGTTTTAATCGGATGGGTCGCTTTCAGTCAGTCTAACAGGGATGTGGAAGCGGCGGTTAACAGGTATATGTCGTACGCGGCGTCTTTGGTCGAAAGAGAAAAGCCGGTCCTCAAAGATCCGGATTTGCTGATGTTCGGAGGGACGCGCCATTCCGGCATCTACCGGGAAACGGCAGATTATTTCAAAAATGTGGCGGACAGCTTCAATTTCAGATATGTTTATCTGCTTAAAGAAGAAGACGGCAAATTTATTTTTGTTCTGTCTTCGGAAGAAGACTCCGCTGACTCTGCCGAAGAGCTGTTTCCGGTTTACGGCAATGCGCCGGCCGAGCTGACGAAAGCTTTCGAAAAAAAAGAAAGCGTCATTATCGGCAGAGTTTATTCCGACCAATACGGTTCTTTCATATCCATGTTTTACCCTATAATGAAAGACGGCGAGGTAGTTTCGGTTCTGGGGATAGATTACAAAGCGGGATATTTAAGAGGCGCAAATAAGTTCTCTGAAACGATGACGGTGTTTTTGATTGCGATGATGATATTGACGTTCCCCGTTTCGTTTGCGGTATCAAGAAGAATGGTAAACCGTATAAGAAAACTTAACGATGTCATCTGGCGCATAAGCGAGGGAGATTTTAACGGCAAAGTTGCCGTTCGCGGCAATGACGAGATTGCAAGGCTCGGCAAATCTTTCAATAAAATGATAGACAATTTGAGGCAGCACGTCGGAAATCTCCAGCTTGTTACCGCCGAAAAAGAACGCATGAATAACGAGCTTTCGATAGCGTCCAATATGCAAAGCGATATGCTGCCGAAGGTTTTTCCGAAGTTTGCGCTGAATGAATACGTTTTGATTCACGCGAAAATGAAGTCCGCAAAAGAAACAAGCGGCGATTTGTACGATTTTTTCTATCTTGACGAGCAAAAGACCAAAATAGTTTTCATTATAGCGGACGTAAGCGGGAAAGGCGTTCCCGCGGCGCTGTTTATGGTTATAGCCAAAATGCTTATCAAACAGCAGATGCTGCAGTTTGACGATCCGGCGCAGGCTCTTTTAAACGT
The DNA here is from genome assembly GCA_031271405.1 of Candidatus Endomicrobium macrotermitis. Classification (GTDB taxonomy): domain Bacteria; phylum Elusimicrobiota; class Endomicrobiia; order Endomicrobiales; family Endomicrobiaceae; genus Endomicrobium; species Endomicrobium macrotermitis. The sequence goes on from JAISVT010000039.1 coordinate 22,973, forward strand.
AAATAAAATTCTTTGCGAAGAAAACCCGCAAAATATGTTCATCACCGCCGTGATTTGCAGTTTGGACCTTATAACCGGAAAAATGACTTACGCGAATGCCGGGCATAACGCGCCGCTCGTTTCCATAGAAGGCGAATCTTATGAATTTTTAAAGCTTGAAAAAGGCAGGCCTATGGGGCTTTTTCAGGACAGCGCGTATGAAAATTCTTTGGTCAGGTTTAAGTACGGAAGCAAACTTTATTTGTATACCGACGGAATGAACGAAGCCATGAATCATGACGGAAAAGTGTTCGGAAACGCGCGGTTTCTCGAAACCGCAAACCAGTATATAGATTTGCAGCCCGAATATTTTGACGACGCCGTCAGGAATGAAATATTCAATTTTTCGCAAAGCGAAATACCGTCCGACGATATGACAAGCATATCGATTTTGTATATCGGCAAGCCGAAGTTCGAGATAGACTCTTTTGACGATGAAATAGTTTTGAAAACGTCCGTAAGAGAGCTTGAAAGGCTTCTGTCGTGGACCGGCGTTTTTATGAGAAATGCCGGATACGGCGAAAGCCTGCGCAATAAAATAAACATTTCGGTGGAAGAGATTTTCGTAAATATAGCGCGCTACGCTTACGGCGGAGAAACCGATGAGAATGCCGTTGTCCGTCTGGTTGCGGATAAAGAAAAATTCGTTATGCGTTTCGAAGACGGCGGCAAGCCGTTCAACCTTCTCGAACACTCGGTCAAAACCGGAAAATCCGGCGACAGGAAAGTAGGGGGGCTCGGCATATATATTACGAAAAAATGGATGGACGAAATAACTTACGACAGAAAAGACGGAAAGAATATAGTAACCATTTACAAATTTACACGGAGGTAACGCAATGGAATTTACTAAGAAAGGTTCGGGCAACGGCGGAATAACCCTTGGAATCAAAGGAAGAATTACTGCCGTCGAAGAAGAAGAACTCGGTTCGGCCGTTAACGCGGCGATATCCGAAGCGGACAATATAAAGCTCGATTTCAAAGACGTAGATTATCTTTCCTCCGCAGGTTTAAGAGTACTCGTTTCCGCTAAAAAACAGGTTGACGCGAAAGGCGGAACAATAGTAATATTGAATGCTTCCAAAGATGTCCGCGAAGTTTTTGAAATGACCGGCCTCTCCGATTTGTTCGGAATGTAAAGCCGCGGCAAACCCGAATTATGCGCCCATAGCTCAATTGGATAGAGCGTTTGACTACGAATCAAAAGGTTAGAGGTTCAACTCCTCTTGGGCGCGTTTTTTCACTCGTAATTAGTCCCATTTTAGTCCCGTATTAGTCCTGCGGAACTAAAATGGGATTTTTTTATGGCTAAAGATTGCCGGACACATTGGAAGTAATAATTTAATAACTAAACAAAAGGAGCAAAACTATGAGCATTCATAATATAAAAGAAAAAGACGTTTTAATGCAGATTCTAGGCTTTACAAGGACAAGAAGTCCAAAAATCACTGATATTCTACACTGATTTTTCTATGCTAAATTTAGTACAATGGCAACAAAGTAAAGACTTGCGGGAGGGATTGGTATGCAAGATAGAGCATTAGCGGTTTTTGAGAACTTTAACATAAGACGGCAATACGATGAAAAAGCAGACAAGTGGTATTTCTCGGTAGTAGATGTTATACAGGCGTTGACTGACAGTCCAAGACCGAGAAAATACTGGAATGCGTTGAAAACCAAGTTAACTGCAGAAGGAAGCGAACTGTCCCAAAATATGGGACAGTTGAAAATGTTATCAGGAGACGGCAAAATGCGCCTAACCGATGTCGCCGACCCTGAACAGCTTTTACGTCTTATACAATCCGTTCCAAGCCCTAAAGCAGAACCCTTTAAGCTCTGGCTTGCCAAAGTCGGATATGAACGCATACAGGAAACCTCTAACCCTGAAATGTCCTTAAACCGTGCTCGTGAAAATTGGAAGGCTCACGGGCGCAGCGAGAAATGGATTCAGCAGCGTATGACAGGGCAAGAAACACGCAATAAACTAACTGATTATTGGCAGACTCACGATGTTACGGAATCGGACGACTTTGCAATCTTAACCAACATCATACATAAAGAATGGTCAGGGTTGTCGGTGAAAAGACACAAAGCGTTGAAAGGTCTGAAAAACCAGAACCTACGTGACCATATGAGCGAAGCGGAACTGATTTTCACCGCGCTTGCTGAACTTTCAACCCGTCAGATAGCAGAAATTTCAAATGCTCGTGGTGTTGACGCAAACAAAGCCGCAGGCAAGAAAGGCGGAAAGACTGCTAAGCAGGCTCGGCTTGTTTATGAAAAGAATACCGGACAGAAGGTAATAACGGGCAAGAACTTCTTGCCGGTTGCGGACATAAAGAAAATTGAAAACAAGTAAGTTTTTTCTTTGTCTTGTCCGACGAACAGATATATTTTTCGTAAGATTTACTGATAGGTGAAAACTTCTTAACCTTGTTTATGAAATGCAGTTTTATGTGTTTTTAGGAGGATATATGGGTGTTTTGGAAGAATCTGGAACTAAAAAGATCCGCGTAACCAACCCGAGAATTTTAGAAATTGAGAAAAAAATATCTTTGATAATAGAAGCTCCCGTTTCAATATATTATGATGATGTCCGTATAAATAAAAAAGGATTTTATAACAACGAAAAATCCAGTAACGATATTTACATTCCGCAAAATGCCGCAGTTCTGAAAGGGGACGAACTTTTTGCTCTTATTTTGACGGAGACTTTATTTTCTACAGGTAAACAAAAGCCATTGTCTTTATATATGAAGATTCTTTATATCGGGGTTATGATTTTTTGCGGTTTAGCATTGGCCGGTACTGTTATCAACTCTTTGTTAACGAAAATTGCCCAAATCATCGGGATGTTTTTATTTTTTATCGCATTTTTTGATAGCGGGAGTTCGCAGTCTACGCAAATCAGTGATGTCGATTTCCGCATTATGGTGCCGCTTGGCTTTATAGGCCTTGCGGCTTTTTATATGTTTCTGCTGCCGGAAGAACATACATGGGCGGATAAGGAGACAGTTAAGAAAACCGGCAATAAGCAGGCTTTGATCAATGCGTTAAATTTTATGAAAGACAGCGAACCCGATAAAGATAAAAAACTGATAATCGGGAAACGCATAGAAATAATAACAACATTATAAGGCAACGTTACACAATCTGATTGACAGCGTCTTCTTTTACTATGTTATAAGCTGTAAATCGTAAGATTTTATTCGGGCAGATTTCTTGACCTTGCCTATGAAATGTAGTTTAATATGCTCTGCGGCCGGTTGGTTGTACGGATTATTGCCGTCGCAAGCGGTCTAAACCTTTGTAAATCAAATGAAAGCGCCGCCTTATTTAATTTTCAACGGAAATCGCATAGAAACAAAACAATTAAACTCTGTTTTAACCGGGAAAATAATGACTGTGATAAATCCGTCTGACAGAATAAGCGGACTTGAAAAAGATTTCGGAAAGCTTTCTCGAATTCAAAAGGTTCTTCTTTTTACTGACGGCTCCATAACCGCATCTTTGGATGTTTTGTACGGCAAAACGAAAATCAGCGTTTTAAGCCAGAAAACCGTAAAATCGGATGCCCGAATCGCGGAACTCCTTAATATAAAAGAATGCGAAGAAGTAAATTTCCGTACGGTCATTATTCATAAAGAAAATATGCCTTTGATTTATGCCGAATCTTACGCTCCGCAGGAAAGGCTTAATGAAGATTTTAAAAAAGAGCTTATGGCGTCGGAAGCAGGCATCGGCAGAATCATTAAAACGCAAAATGTCGAAACAAGGCGCGAGATTTTAAGCGTAAATACCGAACGCTGCGAAAACGAATCGTTTAAAAGCGGGCAGAAATTGTTGTTAAGCAGAACATATAGAATAATAAGCGGCGGAAAAAGTTTAGTCTGGATCAAAGAAATCTTTTCGCCGAATATTCGTTAATACCCAAACGGAGGCAAATATGAGTTTAAGAGAAAAAGTAGAGCAGGCTTTGGATACGGTGAGGCCGCATTTGCAGGCGGACGGCGGAAACGTGGAACTTGTTGACGTAACCGAGGACGGGATAGTAAAAGTCAAACTTACCGGCGCCTGCGGAAGCTGTCCGATGGCGACAATGACTTTGCAGTACGGCGTGACAAACGCGATAAAACAGGCCGTGCCGGAAATAAAAGAAGTGCAGTCGGTATAGTCTTAATGCTTATTGGCGTTGTCTCGGACACGCACGATAACGTTTCTTCGGTAAAAGAAGCGGTAAAATTTTTTAATCTCCGCGGCGCAAACCTGGTTTTGCACTGCGGAGATATTTTTTCGCCTTATGTCGCAAAAGAGTTTTCGGCGTTAAACTGCGGTTTTAAGGCGGTTTTCGGAAATAACGACATAATACAGGCGGAACTTGAAAACGTAATATCGGAGTTCGGCATTATCCGCAGCGCGCCGTTTGAATTTACGGCGGGCGGCAAAAAATTTGTTATGTTTCACAGGCTTTTTACGGTCGCGGACGGGCAATACGACTACATATTATACGGCCATACCCACAAGCCGTCCATAGAAAATATACGCGGCACGGTCTATCTTAATGCCGGCGAAGCCTGCGGATACCGTTACGGCAGAAAAACCGCTGCTTTAATCGATCCGGATTCGGGTCATTGCGAAATTTTTGATTTGGACAATCCTCTTTAAACCCTGCCTGAAGATTAATGCCGAAATTATGCAAAAAACGGAAGTTGTAACGGAGGATTCCGTTAGGCGGGACAAACTCTGTTTTATTCTTTGCCGTTATCGATTAAGGCAGCCGGCAGCCATTTTAGAAGGCAGGCGGCAAGCTCCTGCGAATCTATCGGCTTTGCAAGAAAACCGTTAAATTCATTTGACATAAACATTTCTTCCGCGCCGTTGATGGCGTTTGCGGTAAGAGCTACTATCGGAAGCTCGGCATATTTGCCGCCCATCGCGCGTATTTTACGAGTCGCTTCAACGCCGTCCATTTCCGGCATCATATGGTCCATAAATACGAGGTCATAATCTTTTTCGGAAACTTTTTCGATTGCCTCCGCTCCGTTAAGCGCCGTGTCCGGAATTATCCCGTAACGCTGCAGTATTGTGCCGGCAACCATAAGGTTTATATCTATGTCGTCGACAAGCAGCACTTTTGCGTTTGGAGCCGTAAAGTTATATACGATTTCGGATTCGTATTTTAAGTCTGCCGGCGTTCCCGGCGTCAAGGGAATCCTTATCGAAAATTTTGAACCTTCGCCGTATGTGCTTTCAACGCTTACGGTTCCTTTCATCAGTTCCGTAAGTTTTTTTGTAATGGCAAGCCCCAGCCCGGCGCCTACTTTCTTTTTGTTTTTTACTTTATCGAACTGCTCGAAAGCCGAAAATAAGCGGGGCATATCTTCTTTTTTTATGCCTATGCCCGTGTCGGAAACTTCAAAACAAATGATATCCCCGGTTTCTTTTCTTACATTAAACGTCACAAAACCTTCGTTTGTGTATTTAAGCGCGTTATTGAGTATGTTTGTCAGCACCTCCGTCAATCTTTTTTCATCGCCCATAACCACTTCGGGTATGTCGCCGGCAATGTTGACGGTAAAATTAAGGCCTTTCTGTTTGAACATTAACGTGAAAATAGATCTCAAATGGTCAAAAAAACGTTTAAGTTCGAAATATTCGCCGATAATTTCAAGTTTGCCGGCCTCGATTTTTGAAAAATCGAGGATATCGTTGATAAGAGTCAGCAGTACATGTGAAGAGTTTTGGATATTTTGAATATATATTCGCTGCTCGCCTTCAAGGTTTGAATTTTTAAGGATGTCCGCAAATCCCATGATGGCGTTTAAAGGAGTACGGATCTCGTGCGACATTGACGCCAGAAAATCGGATTTTGCGCGGTTTGCCTGTTCCGCCTGAGTTTTTGCGTTCAAAAGCTCGGTAAGGTCGTGAAAAAGAAGAAGCCCGCCGTTTATGTCTCCGGTTTCATCTCTCATTGCCGAAACCTGAATCGAATAATTTCGCGGTTTGTTGCGGCGGCTGAAATCTACCGCCGCGTCAAAAGAAACCGCGCTCTTTTCCTCCGCGGCGCGCGCCAGCGCGTCTTCAACGCGTTTAATAAATCCGTCTTCGCTGTGATTCCCGAAAACTTCCTGATACGTCCTGCCGTTTATAAGTCCGAAATTTTTTATGTCCGCAACTTGCAGAAAAGAGTCCGTACAGTAAGCAAAACGGCCGTACTGGTCAAAAATCATTATGATATCCGGCGCGTTGGCAAGAAGAAGTTTGAGGTATTTTTCCTGTTTGGTTTTGTTCGCCATCATTACGGCGCGCAGGTTAGACTGCGCGCCGATAATGAGCTTGTTGCGGTCAAAAATGCCCTGAAGGCTGTGCATCTGCCTCTGCATTTTTTTATTTTCTTTCTGCAGGGCTGCAATTTCGGTTTTTAAATTTTCTATATCGTCAGGCATGAACTCTCCAAAAAATTTCTTTTAGAAAAGGCATGTTACGATGGTGTCGTTGTGAAAACGGTTTACCAGTTTGCCCTCTTCGTTGTACACCGGGCAGATTTCTCCTCCGGAATAACTCATCGCGAAAGGAATTTTGCCGTTCATTGTGTTCTGCACTACGTCCATTTCCGCAAGAACGTCAAATCCCAGTATAAGATTTCTTACTATGCAGGAAAAAATGAAAGCTCCGTTTTTTTTCTGCCGGGCAAGAATTTCTTCGGAAGCTTTTTTCGTAGTCGCAAGCACTTCGTCATGGTCGAGCGAGCCGATGCCCAATGTGGCGTTTACGGGCATAACTCCGCCGCATACGGCGTTGCCTTCCGGAGTAATCGCGAATATCGCGCGGGTGGCCGGTTTGGTGCCGTCGTTAAAGTCTATTATGAAAGGTATTGCGTTAAGGCCTTCTATCTGGCGGTTTGGCGCCAGGCCTATGGACTGCAGGTAATCGATAACTGACATTCCGTTTACGCCTTTAAGCACGTTGTCTTCGGCTTCGGTGATTATCGCTTTCTGTCCCAATATTTTTTCGTCCGAAACCGAGGCGATGGAAAATACGGGTTCCACGTCTCCGTAAATAAGCATCATTGAAAGCGCGTCGGGATACGTTTTGCCGTTGAAGATGGTTCGGGCGGTGCTGTAATCCTGCGTATGATCTACCGCGAGAGTTCCGAAAATCGGAATGCCTGCGGAAATTTCATCGAGGGTTTTGACCATATAATCTCCCGCCACATTAAAAGTAAGCGGCGCGAAAACAAACATCATGGAAGGCTTTCCAGGCAGAGCCGACGCCGCTTTTAAATAAGCCTCGTTAAGCTGCTGCTTATAGGCTTCGTGTTTTAGCGGTTCGGATACCGCGCAGGAAAATATAATGTCGTCGCTTGTAAATACCGTAACGCTTAACATCAGCTGTCCGACGCCTCCCGGAACGGTTACGCCCAGAGTCGTCGCGCCGATTACGTCAAAAGGAAGTTTTTCAGTCAGGGCGGCCACTATTCCGGCATCGATAAACTCGGAATAACAGCTGATTGCTCCCGCGGAATTTTTCAAAAGATTTTTGTCCAGATCGAGTTGTTCCAGAATTTCGGAAACGGCAACGTTTACGTCGTCAAGTTCGGATGTATGAGCTGTTAATGTCCTTATCATCAGCTTTCCTCCTTTAAGGAAAAATAAAATGGTTTTTGCGGCAATTATTTGAAAACCCGATTACTTGCCGCGCGGAGCATCTTTTATAATCTTAGTCTATCTTATAAAATTTGTCTGCTGAGATATTTCTTCTTTCTTGGGAAGAGAGACTCCCGCTTTTTTTCCGGCTTCCAGGGATTTTAAAAGCCACGCCGTATTTCTTGCCAGAGTCCTCATTATTTGAAGCCCTTCATAATCTTTTTCTACGTCCTGCGGATTCGAACCGTGAACCATATTCCAGTATTGCGACGGTACAACGGGCATCTGCGATATGGAAAAATATTTGTTTAGGCGGTCTAACGCCGATGTTGTGCCCGCGCGCCTTGCGGAAACCACGGCCGCTGCGGGTTTTAGCGCAAAATGCCTGCCGCCCGAAAAAAACAGCCTGTCCATTAAAGAGGTCAACGCTCCGTTTGCTCCCGCGTAATAAACGGGCGAACCGAAAATAAAAGCGTCCGCGGTTTTTGCTTTTTCAGCCAAAACGTTTGCGATATCGTCAAAAACGCATTTGCCTAAACCGTTTTTGCATTTATAACAGGCTATGCACCCCTGAACGGGATTGTTTCCTATGTGGAATATTTCGGTTTCGATATTTTCTTCTTTCAGTGCTTTTTCAACTTCGCTTAACGCCCTGTAAGTACACCCGTCTTTTCTCGGGCTTCCGTTGATAAGCAAAACTTTCATAAGTTTCTCCGGTGTTGTAAAGATTTAAAAGTTTGATGCAGGGCAAAAACTAAACTTGTCGCGTCGAAGGGATTTTATCCCGAAGACGAACGCCGCCAACGGGATTCGAACCCGTGATCTCCGCCTTGAGAGGGCGATGTCCTAAACCGCTAGACGATGGCGGCAAAACTCCGATTCCGGTTTATTTAAAACCGTGTTTGTTTGAAGAATTTATTATATAATAAAACATCCGCGTCTTTCAATATTATTTGTCTGACGCGTCGCAAATAATGACGGAAAAAGGAGAGTGTATTATGGCAAATTTATCTCCGAAAGTTTCTATTATCGGCTGCGGAAACGTCGGTATGCGCTGCGCATATTCATTGATAATAAGAGGGATTGCAAGAGAACTTGTCCTTGTGGATTATAACAGGCAGAAAGCCGAGGGCGAAGCCATGGATTTGTCGCACGGCGCGCCTTTCGTTTCTCCCGTCGACATTCACGCGGGAGATTATCCCGACACCGCGGGTTCGGATTTGGTAGTCGTTACCGCCGGCAGGGGACAGAAACCCGGCGAAACGAGAACGGATCTTATAAAAGGAAACGCCGAAATATTAAAAAGCATAATTCCCGAGGTGGTAAAATATTCCCCCGGATGCATAATCCTTATGGTCTCAAACCCCGTAGATATTCTGTCGTATATCGCATACAAAATATCGGGAAAACCCGCAAACGAAGTTATAGGCTCGGGAACGGTTCTCGATTCGGCAAGATTCAGATATTTGATAGGCAGGCAATGCAATATAGATTCGCGAAGCATTCACGGTTTGATCCTCGGCGAGCACGGCGACAGCGAATTTCCGGTATGGAGCAAAACCATGATAGGCGGCGCGGCGTTTAAAAATTATTGCGATATATGCAATAAAGCCGGTTGCGGAAATAACATTCAGGGAAAACTTGACGAAATATTTAAAGAGGTAAGGGATTCCGCTTATGAAATTATAAATAAAAAAGGCGAAACTTCTTACGGGATAGGGCTTGCGCTTACCAGAATTTCCGACGCGATTTTAAAAGACGAAAATACCGTGCTGCCGGTATCCTCGCTGCTGGAAAATTATCACGGAATAAGCGGTTTGTATTTGAGCGTTCCGGCGGTAGTCAACAAAAAAGGCATAAGGCAGACTTTGGAACTCGAATTTGACGGGCAGGAACTGGCGTTGTTTAAAAATTCAGCGGAAAAAATCAAAGAAGTAATAAAAGCCAGCGGGTTTTAAAAAACGGAGCCTGCGTTCCGCCGCGGCGGCAAAAGCGGCCCGTTAAAAAAGTTTTTCCAAAACTATCTTTTTTACTTCTTCGCTTACCTGCCTTTTGGGCATGGCGAAAGCGGTTTTTATTATAAAGTCAGGAGTCAAATCTTTGAATTTGCAGATTTTGGTGTACCTGTTGGCGTTTGACGTCTCTATTTCCGAAATGTCCGATGTGTCGGGAAAAACTATAAAACTTTGTATAAACGGCCTGTAAATTTCCTCATGTTTTGTAAATCCCGATTCTTTTAATACCTTTTCTATTCTTTTGCTGACCTGTTTGAACTGGTTTTCCGACTGTTCGAACAGGTTTCTTCTTTTTGTCGAAACCTTTTCGATTCCGTTTGCAAAAACCCTCATAGGTTCGTTTACGCCGCCGGAAATTTTGGCGTTCGGAAAATATTTCGCTTCGAACACCATAACCGAAAACGGCAGAGGCGCGGCCGTAAAAGCCAAAACGTCTATTTCCTGCCCGTTGATAATAACGTTTTCTTTCGGCTCAAAAGGCTTGGGAGCAAAAACTTTCGTCATTTCCGAAAGTTTTTGAAGAACTTCTTTTTCAAAAAGCGCTCCGGCTCCGCCCGAATCCTGCGATGAAAGCATTTCCGACAAAAGCGCGTTTTCGGATTCGAGCTTTTCGAGTTTTTTCGCCTTGTCGTCTTTTGAAAGCAGGGCTTTTTTGATTTTTATTATCAGTTCGGTTTCGGTGACCGGTTTTGACATAAAATCTATTATGTAATCTCCGGCTTTTTCGGAAACTTCCTGTCCGTAAGTTTTTTCCATCGCGCTTAAAAGAATCACCGGCAGGGACGGCGAATATTTTTTTATGTCGGGCAGAATGTCAAGCCCGGTCTCGCCCATGCCGAAATGGATGTCGAGAATAAGCAGGTCTATTTTATCGGGATTGTTCAAAACGTATTTTTTTATTTCGACGGTATTTGAAAAATGCAGGATTTCGATATCCGGAAAATGTTTCCGTATGGTTCTTTCGAGAGCCGAACGGACATTTAAATCGTCATCGGTCAAAGCAATGGTCTTTTTGTCGCCGGACATAGTCCCTCCTTATTGGCGGTTTATAAAGTAAGGCAGATGTATAACCGTTTCAAGCCCGGTCTCTCCGTAAGAATCGGCGTTTTGGGCGGTTATATATCCGTCGAGAAGCTTTATGAAGTTTTTGGTTATCATGGTCCCTTCTCCCAGGCGCTCGCCTTTGGAACTGTCAACCGGAACTTTATATATGCGCGAAATTTTATCTTTTGAAAGCCCGCCCGCCGTATCGGCTATTTTTACGGCTATTTTTCTGTCGTCTTCCGTGGAGAGGCTTATGGTCAAATGAGCCGAAAACCCCGGAGATAAAACTTTTTTCTGCAAAGCGTAAACCGAATTGTCGACAATATTGTTAAAAGCCGTAAAGAAAAGGCCGTTTATTTTGCAGTACATCCCTTTAGTCTTTTTAAATCCCGAAAAATGAACTTCTATGTACGGCGCTTTCTCTTTTAAATTTAAAACCGTCATCTCGATATTTTCTTCTATATGCTTAAGCGGATAGTCGTTCAGCTTCCCGCTCGTAATTTCTTCGATATACGCGCGCGTGTCCCTCTGGCTTTCCAATACGGAAACGCTGTAAGGTTTTACGATGTTATCGTAAACTTCGGTCAATAATTCGTTCAGGCCCGTTTTGGATTTTTCGAGTTCGTTTATAAGGTCGTGGCGCGCGCTTCTTAAAAAAGCCACGGTATTGTCCGACCAGCTGAGTTCCAAAGCCTGCAGTTTTTGCTTTTGTTCGTCAAAACTTTCTGAAATATGTTCCGCGGCCTGCTTTTTTATGAGTTCGTCGTTTAATGTCACGTCTTCGGTAGTCCTGTTGTTTTTTCTGTCTATGAGTATGAAAATGACAAGCATTATCAAAAGCCACGCGAGCATTTCGGGTTTTGCCTGTACGGTTGAAATAAGCGTATAATAAGCCGCAGGCGTTATGCCGGTTATCGCGACAAGCATATACATATATACCGCCGTAAGCGCGGCCGACAGAAAAAACGAGTCTATAAGAAAATTTTTTATGTCCCTGTCCATATTTTTTACGTTAAAATTGTCTTTTATCGAAACGCCGAGATCCGTCTGCGAAACGTTTTCGTTTCCCGGCATAAAAAATTTTATGGCAAAAAATATGATTATGATAAAGAGCGGAAGTATTATAAATTCCAGGAAAACGTAGTCTTTGGGAGATTCGACCGAAACTTTTTCAAGAAAAGACGACAGCAGCTGCACGGAAATGGTTTTTATTTTAAAAAGATAAACCGCTCCCAAAGCGATAAAAATGAAAACTTCCGTGCTGCCGAAATTTTTAAGCATTATTTTGCGCCACGCTATGTTGTTGCTTTGCACGTGTTTCTGATAAGCCTCGGTAAACGTTTTGACGTTGAATTTAAATATGGTCAGGCATATTGCCGCGCCGAAAAACGCGGATAAAACTTTGTCGGGCACTTCTATAAACGTATCGGCTATATAATCGGCAAACATGCCGCTGCCGCCTCCCGCCGCGGAAATGTTAAAAACCTGCTTAAACAGCTGCGCGAAATAAAGGGAATACGGTTTTGAAGCCGCGCCGTCGAAAATAACGCCTCTTACGACCGAAGAAGTAAGCGCGGTCAAAAGACCGCACCCGATACCGTAAAACAAAACGAATAAAACCGAAGACATAAGATTGGATTTCAGCGAAGATTTGAACGAATAATTCTTGTTTTTAAAAATCGCAAGAAGACCGCTTTCGTTAAGCAGCCCCCAATACAAAGCTCCGGTCATGTGCACCGCGGCGAGATAAATAAAGTGGGGGGAAGTGACCGACGACAGCAGGATTGCGGTGGCAAGCGCCGTGATCATTCCCCATACGCTGCCTAAAACGACCACCGCGACAAAAGTGCCGAGCATATCGAAATATAAAAAGTTGTAGCTGTTTTCATATACGAAAGCGTGCCCCGCCCAGTTCAGCAGAATGGAAAAAGAAGTTACCAGAAAAAAGAATTTTTTATTGTGCGCCTGCCAGTAGAATTCCGACAGGGTTTTGATTATAGCCATGGCATATATAATATGATTATTGTTTTTGTCTGTCAAACTGCGGTTTTTTCGTTTTTACATTGTTTCGGGCGGGTTCTGTGCTATAATGAAAAAAACTTTTTTGCAAGGAATAAAAAATAGAAAATCAGGAAACGCCGGCTCATGATTTTGAATTAAACTTGCTTTTTGAACCGCGTGCCGGCCTGGAGCGGCAGGGACCCGGCAGCCCCGAAATGACCGTTAAGGCGTTAAGTTTTATTGACGATCCCGGCAAAAACCCGCGGAGGCTTTTATCGCAAAAATGAAGCGCGGGGCGGAACTGTATTCGGAATATAAACGGTATTACGGATATGTTTTCTATATCGGCAAAAAATATGAAAACGGAGCGCGTAATTGCGCTTGCGGTTTTACAAGAAGAATTTTTATTACTAAAATGTATAAGTTATGAATACTATCGGAAATTCCGCAAATAAAGAAACAGCGTTCGATAAAATAGTCAGGATATTTTTCAGGTGGTCGCTGTTTTTGGCGGCGGTTCTTGCGGTTTTTATCTGCGCCCAGATTTTTGTCGGAAAAATAGCATCGGCCAATATTGCCGCGGTACCCGTAGTAAAAATCCCCGCTTATCCGCGCGGCGAGCTGTTAAGCGACGCGGAAACCAGGCGCAAATATCTGGCTCCGAGAGTGAGGGACGTGAGATTTCGCGTTTATACCGTTAAACTCGGAGACAATCTCTGGAAACTTGCAAAGCAAAACGGCTACTCGGTTCATACGCTTATAGGCAACAACCCCCAGCTTACCACTTACAATATCGACGCGGGGCAGAAAATTTTGATTCCTTCGTCCGGCGGCTCTCTTCATCCGGTTCAGGAAAACGACACTTGGGAAACAATTTCGGAAAGATACGATGTTCCGGCGGCATCTTTAAAACTTACGAATTTCGGCATTTTTGAACTTGTTGCGGGAGAATATGTTTTTATTCCCGGCAAATATCCGGCCGTAGATTTGATGAACGAATCGATGCAGGAAAAATACGCCCTTCGCGAACTTTTTGTTTCGCCTCTGGGAGGCAGGCTTACCAGTTCTTTCGGCAAAAGGGTGCACCCGATGACCGGAAAAGTCAGCACGCACGGAGGAATAGACATAGCGGTTCCCGAAGGAACATGGGTCGGCGCGGCTGCGGACGGGGTTGTGACCCTTGCAAGCGGCGGGGTAGGGCATTACGGCACCGCGGTTTATATCGATCATAAAAACGGGTATGTCACTCATTACGGGCATCTGTCTTCGTTAAACGTAAAGACCGGGCAAAAAGTGAAAGCGCGCCAACTTATAGCAAAAAGCGGTTCTACGGGCAGGGCAACGGGTCCGCATCTTCATTTTACGGTAAAAAAAGGCTCGGCATCTTTGGATCCTTTGAAGTTTTTGTGGTAGGCGTACAATAAAGGAGGAAAGTATGAGAATGAAATTTTTATCGATTGCGGTATTTTTTGCGGCGGTATTTTTTACGGCAGGCTGCGCAACGTCAAAAAGCGTTAAAGCGCAGGACGCCGCCGGAACTGCGGGGATTGACGCGGTTGCCGCGGCTGACACGGCAGTTATGAAATGCTGCGAAGGCATGCAGTGTAAAACGGCGGACGGCATGTGTTCCTGCGGGGAGCAGTGCGCTATGAAGGCCGCCTATAAGCCGCAGCCTCAGGATTTCGGCATTGTGAAAGGGAAAACCTGGAAACTTGCGCAAGCGCATACGCATAGTTCGTCGGGCAGCGTAAAAAGCGTAAAATATGACGCTTCCAAACATGACAAAGCAAAAACCGGCGATACGTACACTTTACAGTTTGACGATAAGAACATTTCCGGAAAAGCCGCTCCGAACAGGTACACGGCTCCTTACTCTCTGGGAGAAGGCGGCGTGATTTCGGTTAAGCCTGCCGCAAGCACTTTGATGGCCGCGGTAGATGCCGCCATTGACGGATTAGGAGAGAAGGAATATCTCAGGATTTTGGAAAAAATATCAAGATGGGAACATAAAGAGAACAAGCTGTTCATATACGGTACCGACGGCAACGTTTTGATTTTCGAAGAAATAGACTATAAGAAATAAACAGGGCAAATAAAAAAGCGCGCGTAAATTTTTACGCGCGCTTTTTTATTTGTTTGTGGAAAATTAAAGCAGCAAAGTCACTCCTATTCCCGCCGACTGTACTCCCTTTTTAAATTCGCTTTCCACATGCTCCGTGTTTGCGTTTCCGGTTTCAAAAGAGTTTTCTATTCCGGGTATGGAAAGATACGAATATTTAATGTTGACCAAAAGCCATTTCAAAAGTTTTACGCTTACTCCGGCCTGTACCTGCCATGAAAAACCGTTATCTTCCCTTTCTTTTTGCAAATCCGCTATGCTTAATTTCAGGTTCGGCGATCCGAGGCCGATTCCCGCTCCGATAAAAGGCGTTATCAGGTTGTTTTGTATATCCCAGAAGTCGTAAATCAGATTAGCAAATACCGCGTTTGCTTTGTACTTTATGTCGGAATTATTTTTATCGGTAGAAAAGCTGTTTGCGCTTATTATTATGTACTGCGCTTCAGCTCTGAGTTTGGAACCGAGCCTGTATCCGGCGGAAAAATCGTAGCGCGGGCCGTCCATTGCTTTTTCGGAATTCGATTCCCTGTTTAGAAAGTCGTCTATGAAAGAATCATATGAAAAGTCCGAAAAACTCTGCGATAAACTTCCGCTTATATATACGGTGCTGCTGTCCGAGTCGGCAAATGCCGCCGATGACAAAAACGCGGCGCAAAACGCCGCAAGTATCAATTTTTTCATAAACTCCCCCTGCTTTTTAGCGTACCTTAATATTATTGTTTTTGCGGATAATTGTCAACTTGATTTTTTCCGGTGGGCGCTGCGCTCGCCTGATGTTTGACAACATACCCTTAATAAAGTAGAATCTTTGGGTATTTTTTAAAAAAATTGTAAAAAGTGTTTATGGTAAATGAAATTGTTTTAATCCTCATAATTGCGGTCCCGATAATTTTTTCGTGCGCTCTTCCTTTAATCGGGGCTTTTTCTTCGAATTTGATAAGAAATATTGCGGCTTTGTCCATTGCCGTCATTACTTTCGGGCTGTCCCTGTTTTTGGCTCCGGCCGTTTTTTCCGGAGAAATAATCAATTTTTATTACAGTTTGCCGTTCGGCATTAATTTTATATTAAGAGCCGACGCGTTCGCATTGTTTTGCGCTTTGGCTTCTTCGCTTGTAAGCGCGATTATAATTTTTTATTCGTTCGAATACATAAAACCTTATAAAAACCAGAACGAATACTATTTTATAGTGCTTTTGTTTTTGGGCTCAATGATGGGCATAATTTTCAGCGCCAATCTTATTTTCCTTTATATGTTCTGGGAAATGACAGCGCTTGCCTCTTGGAGGCTTATAGGATTTTTCAGGAAAGAAGATTTCATAAGGCGCGCAAATAAGGCTTTCATGGTCACGGCCGCGGGAGCTTTTTTAATGCTTATAGGCTTTATAATGGTTGCCGAACAGGCCGGGACTTTCGATTATCAGGGCATACGTACCGCGATAGAGCCCGGAGCCGTAAACAATATTGCCGTTATTTTGATACTTTGCGGGATTTTTGCCAAGTCCGCGACTTTTCCGTTCCATACATGGCTTGCCGATGCCGGCGTCGCTCCTTCTCCCGTTACGGCTTTGCTTCACGCTGCGGTTTTGGTGAAAATCGGCGTTTACGTTTACGCAAGGCTTTTCAGCGCGGTGATGATTCCTTCCGATGAAGTGAGAGCATTGGTTTTTTCAATAATAGCGCTCAGCGCTTTTGTGTCCGGCGGCGCGGCTTTGATAGAAAAAGACATAAAAAGGATTATAGCTTTTTCGACGGTAAGCCAGCTTGCTTTTATGTTTTTGGGTTTTGCGGCGGGGCAGCCTCTTGCTTTTGCGGCTTCAATGTTTTTTATACTTGTTCATTCGACTGCCAAAGCAGGTTTGTTTTTAAGCGCGGGAATCATAGAACATGAAACGCATACCAGAGATATAACCAAAATGGGCGGCCTTTTGACCGTTATTCCCGTGACCGCTTTTGCTTTTATATTGTGTATGATGTCTGTTATAGGCGTTCCCCCTTTGGGCGGGTTTTTTGCCAAATTTTTGGTAATTGCAGGCACTGCAAGGGCGGGTTTCGAAGCTGTTTCTTTTATCTTCGTTATAGCCGCCACGCTGACCCTGTTGTATATGCTGAGACTTTTTTATAAAGTTTTCTTAAGCGCTCCGCAAGCTGAATTTCACGCTCATAAATCAAGCATATGGACTCCGATGAATTTCAGCGTATCGCTTTTGGCGGTATTGTCGCTTGTTTTCGGATTATGTTTCGGCAAAATTATCCGCATAGCGGAACTTGCCGCAAACCAGATGTTCGGTACATTATAATTATGAACAAAGAAACTCTGACGCTTCTTATCTTTATGCCGTTATTATGCGCCGCGGTGCTTTTTTTTATTCCCGAAAAATACAGGAATTTTAAAAAAGGTTTTTTTATTCTTTCGGCGCTGCTTAATCTTGCCGCGGCATGCTGGTTTTTCAGCAACAACTTTATTGCATATTACGATTGGGCCGGGTTTGATTTTTCGTTTTCGGTAGTGACATCGATATTTAAGGTGTTTTTGCTGATAATACCCGCGTTTTTTGCCTTTCTTGTCTCCATATTTTCTTTAAGCAATATGAAAGATAAACCGAGAGCCTCTCTTTTTAGCGCTTCGGTTATGCTTGCCCTGTCCTGCGTTAACGGCGCTGTGCTGACCGACAGCCTTCTTTTCTTTTTGGTTTTTATCGAGGCACTTGCCATACCTTTTGTGCTTATGATTATTTCTTCGGAAAACGACAACAAAAAACTCGCGGTAAAAGCTTTTGTAATCACTGCCGTTGCGGATTTGTTTTTAATGGCGGGCATAGCCATAACGTATGCGATCGCGGGAACTATGAATATTTCCGAAATTATGCTTGATTTGTCGGGCTCTTCGCGCATAGCGGCTTTTATTTTCATAGTTATAGGCGCAGCCGGAAAGCTCGGCGTTATGCCGTTTCACAGCTGGATTCCGGAAGCGGCGGAAAAAACGCCGGTGCCGTTTATGGTTTTTATGGCTACGGCCGCGGAAAAAGTTTTGGGCATATATATATTTATAATAGCGTTGCAAATGTTTGACGCGGCTTCGTTCAATATCACGATTGTGCTGATGTCTCTTGCGGCGTTAAGCGCGGTAATCGCGGCGCTGCTTGCCAACAGCCAGAAAAGTTTTAAAAAAATGCTTGCCTACACAAGCATAAGCCAGGGAAGTTTTATGGCCGCGGCAATGCTGAGCGGTATTCCTTTGGCTATTGCTGGAGCGGTTTTGCATCTTTTGGCGCATACGGTTTACAAATCCTCTCTGTTTTTTGTTGCGGGGATAATGGACGATACGAAAGCGGAAATCATTTCTTATAAGAACAATCCGTATATTTTTACGTGTTTTATTTTGACCGCAGCTTCTTTTATAGGCGTTCCGTTTTTTGCGGCTTTTGTTTCGAAAGAGTTCATTTATGACGGCATTCTTCATTTGAACGGTATTATGCTTGCCGTTATGATTATCGTGACTTTTTTCTGTTCAAGCGCGGTTTTAAACTGGTTCGGGAAAATATTTTTTACCAAAGACGGCGAACATGTGGAATATCCCGTGTCTTCCATGATCCCGGCACTGACAACGGCTTTGCTTTGCCTGTTGCTCGGCGTCTTTAAGAAAGTTCCTGTCGGGGCTTTGGAAAGCCTGATGGAGATTCATGAACATGCTCATTCGGTTTTGCTGATAATTTCGGTTTCCGCGCTTGTCATCGCGCTTTTAAATTTTATAATAGGGTTTGCCAAATATAAAAACGGTTTGGGGTTTGTTTCGGGCATCGTGTCTGCGCTCGGCATAAACAAACTTGACGCTGCCGAAAGCGCGGATCCGTACAATATCGCTTTAAAAGCTTATGACGGTTTCGGGAGAGTTTCCTTTAACTTGGATAAAAGCCTAAACTGGATTTACGACGTTTTGATAGTCAAATCGGTCTTCAAGCTTTCCATTGTTTTTAAGGAAGCGCACAACGGAAGCCTGCCGCAATACGTTTTGTGGACCCTGTGCGGCATAGCGGTAATAATTTTATTTTTTGTATAAGGAGCCGTTTTCGTAATAACGGTATTTAAATGACAATTTCATTGATTTTCGTGCCTATCATTCTTGTAATTCTGCTTAATATCCCAAGGCTTTCGGGGAAGGCTGCCTATTACGCCGCTCTGGCGTTTTTTGCATGGCAGTTTCTTTCGGTATTTTTTCCGTTTCTGGGCTCTCAGCAGATTGCGGATCTGATAAGCAAATTTTTTAATTTAAATGTCTATGCGGACGGCATTTCAAAAATAATGATAATTTCCGCCGCCATAACCGCTTTCGTGTCTTTGATTACGTCAAAAGTTTTTGCAAAGCGCGACAGCCGCCTTTTTGCTCTTTCGAATTTAATGCTTCTTGCCGCTGCGGGAATAAACGGTCTGGTATTTGCCAGAGACTTGTTTACGATGTACGTTTTTATAGAAGTCATAGCGGTCGCTTCTTACATACTTATAGCGATTGACAAAAAAGACGGCGCGCTTGAAGGCGGTTTTAAATATCTTATAATTTCTTCCGTAGCTACGGTGATGATGCTGTTTTCGGCCGCTTTATTTTTTCTCGTTGCGGGTTCTACGGGTTTTGCGGAAATATCGCTTGCCGTTAAGGATTTCGGCGCAAAT
The DNA here is from genome assembly GCA_031271405.1 of Candidatus Endomicrobium macrotermitis. Lineage (GTDB taxonomy): Bacteria > Elusimicrobiota > Endomicrobiia > Endomicrobiales > Endomicrobiaceae > Endomicrobium > Endomicrobium macrotermitis. The sequence goes on from JAISVT010000039.1 coordinate 42,503, forward strand.
CCTTTGGTTTCGGCGGCTACGATGCTTTTTATAACTGCTTTGCTTATAAAGGGCGGGATTATTCCTTTTCACGCGTGGCTTTCCGGCGCGTATGCCGAAGCGCCGGCCGGGGTTTCGGTGTTTTTGGGCGGGATAATTACAAAAACCACCGGAATATTTACGCTGATAAGGTTTTTTTATTCGGTTGTCGGCTTTAGCGAAAATATAAAGACCGTTCTTTTGATCGCGGGTTCGCTTTCGATAGTTATCGGAGCGCTTATAGCCGTGACGCAAAAAGATTTCAAAAGGGTTCTTGCTTATTCGAGTATCAGCCAGGTAGGCTATATAGTTCTGGCTTTGGGAGCCGGTACGGCTTTGGGGATAGGTGCGGCTTTATTTCACGTTTTTAACCACGCGGTATTTAAATCGCTTTTGTTCGTAAACTCAGCTTCCGTTGAAAAAGAGACGGGAAGGCTTGACATAGATTCTTTCGGCGGGCTGGGTTACAAAATGCCCATAACTTCCGGAACTGCCGCGATAGCGTTTTTGTCGGCTGCGGGTATTCCTCCTTTTTCGGGTTTCTGGAGCAAACTTTTGATAATTCTGGCCTTATGGTCGGCAAACTGCAAAGGCTTTGCGGTTTTGGCGGTTCTGGCCAGCCTTTTTACAATGGCTTATTTTTTAAATTTGCAGAAAAAAGTGTTTTTCGGCGAGCTTAATGCGCAGCTTGAAGACGTACGCGAAGCGCCGCTTGCTCTTACGCTTCCCGCAATGTTTTTATGCGCTTTGACCATAGGCGCGGGTTTGCTTTTCCCTTACGTTCTCAGGCTTCTGATTTTCCCGGCCGTGGGAATAGTTTAGATGTAAAACCCGCGGTAAATGCAAAGCCGTTGCCGTGGGTCAATTGTTAAAAGAGGTCGGTATGGATTTAATGTACGTTCACATTTTATTGCTTGCGCTGCTTGTTATTTTTTCCGTTCTTGCGGCTGTAAATTTAAGAATTATAAGAGCGGCTATTTTGCTTGCCACGGTAAGCCTTGTAACGACGTTTATATTGTTTGCTTTAAAAACTCCGCTTGCCGCAATATTTGAGCTTTCGGTATGCGCGGGGCTTATAACGGTAATTTTTATAAGCGTTATCAGTTTGACAAACCCTTTGACTCGCGAAGAACGCGCCGATGAAAAAACGAAAATGTTTAAAAGGGCGGTTTTACTGCCGGTCATAGTTTTGGTTTGCGGCGGCGCGTTTTATATGCTTACCAAAGGCGTGGACTTTATTCCGGTTGCGGCGGGTGCCGTTTCCAAGCCCGAGCAGGGCGGAATGTGGAACATGCGGCAATTGGATTTGGTCGGCCAGGTTATAATTATTTTGGCCGGAGTTTTCGGCGTGGCCGCGCTTTTTAAAGACAATAAAGACGACGGCGGTGAAAAATGAGTTTCGAATCGCTTATTCTTTTCAAATGTTACCTTATAACCGCGCCGGTTTTGTTTGTAATCGGGATATACGCCATCGGCACGACAAGAAACATAATAGCCATGATCATAGGGCTTGAAATTATGACCAAAGGCGTTACGGTTTTGCTTGCCGCGGCAGGCTATTTTAACGGAAAACCGCAGATTGTCGAGCCTTTGATTATAACCATGATAGTAGTCGAAGTCGTAATTTTGACTATTTCTGCGGCATACATAATAAACATAGTCAAAAAGCATGATTCGCTTGACACGCATAATATAAACAAATTGAAAGGTTAAAAAATGGAACTGTCGTTTTTGCTTATTTATCCTCCGATAGCTTTTGCGGTAATATTTATGGCTTTGCTTATAATTTCTTATTTTACCGGAAAAATGTCGTATAAAAATCCGGCTAACCCGTGCGGAAAAATAAAAGCTTACGCCTGCGGCGAAGATGTGCCGGATCACAGAATAAAACCGAATTACGCCGAATTTTTTCCGGTCGCTTTCTTTTTTACGATAATGCACGTTATAACTCTTATGATTGCCGCGGCGCCCGAAAAAATAACGATAAACTCTTTGGGAGTGATCGCGCTTTTTATCATAACGGCATATTTGAGCATTCTTATAATTTTCAGGAGAGAAAGGAATGATTAAATCGGTTCAAAAGCTTATCAACTGGTCACGCCTTAAATCTCCGTGGGTCATACATTTTAATACGGGCGCCTGTAATGCCTGCGATATAGAAATAGTAGCGGCTTTGACTCCCGTTTACGATTTGGAAAGGTTCGGAGTGCAGCTTAAAGGCACGCCGAGACATGCCGACGTTCTTTTGTGTTCGGGCCCGGTTACAAGGCTTATCAAAGACAGGCTTGTCAGAATTTACGAACAAATGCCCGAACCTAAATTTGTGGTCGCCGTAGGCACATGCGCATGCTCCGGCGGAGTGTTTGACGGATGTTATAATATGCTTTCGGGAATAGACGAGGCAATACCCGTGAACGCGTACATACCGGGATGCCCGGCAAGCCCCGACGCGATAATAGACGGCGTTACAAAATTGTTAAAGAGTTTTGAAGAAGGCGAAGCGAAAAAACTTGAGAGCAGCGGGGAATCGGCAGTCAGAAGTTAGGAACGAACGGCTTTCGCCGCAATGACAAAGGCGCGCAGTTGTCGTTCCAAAGAGGGTAAAATGGAAAATAATCATCCTATTGTCGAGAAAATAAGGTCTGCATATCCGCAGGTTGCGGAAAGCATTAAAGTCCAAAGGGAAAACAGAATTTGGATGAAGATAGATTATGCGGATTTCAGAAAATTTCTTGAGTTTGCGGCGTCGGATTTAAAAACCGGCATTTTTTGCATGCTTACGGGGCTTGACGATAAAGAGAACTTTTCTTTCATATATCATATGGCGGACTTAAATGGGATCATGCTCAATATAGAAACGTCCGTCCCGAAAACGAACGCTTCCATAGCCACGGTCACCGATATGTTCCCGGCTGCGGAACTTCAGGAAAGGGAGCTTACGGATTTGCTCGGAGTCGCTATCGAAGGATTGCCGGAAGGGCAAAGGTATCCTCTGCCTGACAACTGGCCTGACGGCGAGTACCCGTTAAGAAAAGACTGGGATGAGAGCCGCCTCGAAAAAAATCCGTTGAAAGAAAAAGCGGAGGACTGCAATGTCTAAAAAACTTGTCATTCCCATAGGTCCCCAACACCCCGCTTTAAAAGAGCCGGCGAGTTTTGACGTTACTTTGCAGGGCGAAAAAGTCGAAAATATACTTGTAAAACTCGGTTACAATCACAGGGGAATAGAAAAAGCCTGCGAAAGCAAACCTTATTTGCACGATTTATATTTGATAGAAAGAGTCTGCGGGATATGTTCGCATTCGCATGCGACTTGTTTTTTGCAGGCTGTCGAAGAAATAGCGGGCTTGAACATTCCGATGAGGGCTAAATATATCCGTTCGCTGATAGGCGAAATGGAGAGAATACACAGCCATCTTTTGTGGCTTGGAGTGGCGGCTCACGAAATAGGCTTTGACACGCTTTTGATGTACACCTGGAGAGACAGGGAAATAATAATGGACCTGCTCGCGCTTCTTACCGGAAACAGGGTAAATTATGCGGTCAATGTGCTCGGAGGCGTAAGAAAAGATATTTCCGAAGAAGAGAAAGGCCAGATTTTAAAAGCCATGGATGTTTTGGAAGAAAGGACGAAATATTACGCGCATGTTACGACCGAAGAAATAACGATAAAGAAAAGACTTTCGAAAGTAGGCTATTTGTCGCCGGAAGACGCGGTAAAAATGGGCGCGGTAGGGCCTACGGGCAGAGCGTCGAAAATAAAGAGAGATATAAGAGCCGAAGACAAATACGCGGCTTACGGAGAAGTGGATTTTAAAGTGGTATCGGACGACAATTGCGACGTTTACGGAAGGGCTTTGGTGCGCGTGGGCGAGCTTATGGAAGCGTATTCCATAATCAGGCAGCTTATAAAAAAACTTCCCGACACTCCTTTAAAAGTTCCGGCTCCTTTAAAAATTCCCGCGGGCGAAGCCATAAGCAGGTACGAAGCGCCGCGCGGCGAAGACGTTCATTATGTGCGCGCAAACGGGACGGATAAACCCGAAAGAGTGAAACTCAGAGCGCCGACTCTGGCAAACGTTCAGGCGGTGTCCACAATGCTTAAAAAAGGCTACCTTGCCGACGTTACTATAGTAATTGCCGCCATAGATCCGTGTTTTTCATGTACTGACAGAATGATAATCGCGGTTGACGGAAAGTCCGAAATGACATGGAAACAGTTAAGAGAGCACAGCATAAACTGGTATAAGAAAAACAGAGGCGTGGACTTTACGAAAGTTAAGTTGGGAATGAAAGAATGATGTTCAGATGCATCGCCGTTATAAAGGATTTTAAATGATTTTATCGTTAATCAAAATTTTAATTTTTCCGGGATTTTTATTCGTGTTTGTTCTCGCGCTGGCTGCGGAATATGCGGACAGAAAACTTTACGCGAGAATGCAGACAAGGATCGGGCCTCCGTGGTTTCAGCCTTTTGCGGATTTTGTAAAACTTTTGTCTAAAGAACTCATTATTCCGGAACTTGCAGACAGGACTATTTTTAGAATACTGCCTCTTGTAGCTTGCGCCGCGGTCGCGGCCGCGTTTTTGTTTATTCCGGTGTATAATCCCGAAAGCCTGTTTTCGTTTAAAGGAAATATTGTTGCCGTAATATATATTCTTACTATACCCACGCTTACGTACTTTTTGGCCGGCTGGTATTCAAGATCTTTATATTCCCTCATAGGCTCTATGCGCGTTTTGACTCAGATGTTTTCTTATGAAGTGCCGCTTTTGATGGCGGTTTTGGCGCCCGGAATTTTGGCAAGTTCATGGACATTTTCCGAAGTTATAGCCTTTTACGGCTCAAAAGGCTCATTGTTTTGTATAAATGTTATTTCTTTCGTAGTTGCGGTAATAGCCGTGCAGGGAAAACTTGAGAAAGTTCCGTTTGACATACCCGAAGCCGAAACCGAAATAGTCGCGGGAACTTTCACCGAATATACGGGTCCTTTATACGCATATTTCAAACTTGCGATGAATATACAGACGGTTTCGGCAGCCGCGCTTTTGGCCGCGGTTTTTATGCCGTTCGGTTATAATCTCGGGTTTATTTTGGGTATAATAATTTTTCTTTTGAAGATATTTTTAATAATAGTGATTTTAGCGGTCGTAAGAACCATATTCGCAAGAATCAGAATGGATCAAATGGTAATGTTCTGCTGGAAATACCTGACTCCGCTGGCATTGCTCCAGATTTTAATAAATATCATTATAAAAGCGGCGGCGGCACAATGAAAAATATAGGAACAATTTTATTTGAAGCGTTAAAGTCGTTTTTTAAAAAGCCCGCCACCTCGCGTTATCCTTATGAAAAGCGCGGCATACACAAAAGTTTTGCGGGAATGATTTCGTTTGAGCAAAACAAATGCATAGGCTGCCAGATTTGCGTGAGGAATTGTCCCGCTAAAGCGATTAAAATAAGTAAAGCCGCGGATAAAATTTTCAGCTGCGAGCTTTACCTTGCAAATTGTATTTTTTGTTCGCAATGCGTTATGTCGTGCCCCAAAAAGGCTTTGCACACTACCGACAATTTTGAACTTGCCCAAACGGACAAATCAAAACTTACGGTAAAACTTGAAGAACTTTCGCCGGAAAGCAAGGCTGACGTTAAACCCGAAGCCGGGAAAACGGCCGAATCCGTACAGTCTAATCAGGATGAATCCGCCGCGGATAAAGAAGCGAAAACTTCCGGCGGGCAGCTTTCTTTACCGAACGAGTAAATGGATAAAATACGCGATAAAATAAAACGCTTTTTAAAAGATTCGAAAAACACGGTTTTTCTTTCAATCGGATCTGAACTTCGCGGAGACGACGGCGCGTCTGTTTTGACCGCAAACGAACTTCTGAAAAAAGACCTTCCTTCAAATTTTAAAGTACTGCTCGGCTATACGGCGCCCGAAAACCTTACAGGCGAAATAAAAAGAATAAAACCCACCCATATGATAATATGCGACGCGGCAAACGGCGGGCTTAAGCCCGGCGAAATAGGCGTTATTTCCGTCAGCGACGTTGACGGCGCGGCTTTTTCGACGCATATGATGCCGATGAACGTTTTTATCGATTATATATCGCGCGATAACCCTTGTAAAACTTTGATTTTGGGCATACAGCCCGGCAGCGTGGAATTCGGGGCTGATATAACGGAAGAAGTCCGCGAAACCGCGATTGCTCTTGCGGACGCGGTTTTTGAGATTGTCAAACCCAAGAAAAAATAGATATAATTACTTTCAAAATACGTTTTTAAGCGGAGGACGGATGAAAAAAATACTGTTTGTTTGCTTTGCTTTGATTTTTGCCTCGGCCGGCGCGCAGGCTGTCAGCCTGATTCCGAAAATCGGCGTTGATATTCCTTCCACTATGGGTTATGAATACGAGCCGGATCAGGATACTAAAATAGGCTATAACGCGGCTCTTGAGGTCCGCGGCGCAATATCCGGCTATTTTTCCTGGGGCGCGGGAGTGGAGTGTAATTTCCCGAGAGGGTTAGCCAATGTAGGCGGCGACACGGATTTTTCTTTTATTCCGGTATATGTTTCGCTTATGTTTTCGCCGCTTAAAACGTGGGGCGAGGGAGACGCCAGACCTTATTTTAAAGCGAATGTCGGATACAGCGAATACGCTGTAAGCGATATAGGCGAAAATCCGGCCGGAGGATTGTATTACGGCGGCGGAGTAGGGACTGAATATAAGGATTTCGTAATGGAACTTACGGCTTCCCGCTATTTCGGAAGTTATGAGAATCCCGGCACAGTAAATATCGATTATATGAAAATAAGCGTAAGTATCGGATACAAATTAGATCTGTCGAAAAACTCGGGAGATCCGGAAGAACCGGAAGAATAATATAAACGCGTATAAGGGAACAAAATGGCTAAATTTAAGCTTACCGAAACTCCACAGTGGAAAAATCTTGAAAAACACAGAGAAGCAAATAAAAATCTTCACATGAGAGATTTGTTTAAAGATGACGGAAGGTTTAACGAATTTTCAATAGCAGACGAAGATTTGGGGATAACATTCGATTATTCTAAAAACATAATAAATTCCGAAACGTTTAAGCTGCTTATGGATTTCGCAAAGGCGGCAGGCGTAAACGAATACGCAAAAAAAATGTTTTCCGGAGAAAAAATCAACTGGACGGAAAAAAGGGCGGTGCTTCACACCGCATTAAGAAACGGAAGCGATAAACCGGTTTATGCGGACGGCAAAGACATTATGCCCGAAATAAACGCCGTGCTTGAAAAAATGAAGGTTTTCAGCGAAAACGTGAGAAGCGGAACATGGCTTGGCGCCACGGGCAAAAAAATCACCGACATTATAAATATAGGGATAGGCGGCTCGGATTTGGGGCCTAAAATGGTCTGCGAAGCGTTAAAATATTACGCGGACGGCCCGAACGTTCATTTTGTGTCGAATATAGACGGCGCGGATATTTACGAAACGCTGAAGAAAATAAATCCCGAAACGTCTCTTTTTATAGTCGCTTCCAAAACGTTTACGACTCTTGAGACGATGACCAACGCTTTCAGCGCGAAAAAATGGCTTACGGAAAAGCTCGGAGACAACGCGGTGGCAAGCCATTTTGCCGCTTTGTCCACAAACGGAAAAAAAGTGAAAGAGTTCGGCATAGACGAAAAAAATATGTTTGAGTTTTGGGATTTTGTCGGCGGCAGGTATTCCCTTTGGTCTGCAATAGGCCTGCCTATCGCATGTTCGGTCGGTTTTAGCAAATTTGCCGAACTGCTCGAAGGCGCCCGTTATATGGACAATCATTTTTTAAACGCGCCTTATGAAAAAAATATGCCCGTAATCATGGCCGCGCTCGGATTTTGGTATAACAACTTTTTCGGCGCGCAAAGCCACGCGGTTTTGCCTTACAGCCAGTATCTGCACAGATTTACGGCGTATTTGCAGCAGGGCGATATGGAGTCCAACGGGAAAACCGTAAATATCGAAGGCGACAGGGTCGATTATGAAACGGGACAGATAATTTGGGGCGAGCCCGGCACAAACGGGCAGCATTCTTTTTACCAGCTTATACATCAGGGGACGAAATTGATTCCCTGCGATTTTATAGGATTTGTGAACCCTCCGCAAAGAGTCGAAGATCATCATGAAAAACTTATGGCAAACTTTTTTGCCCAGCCAGAAGCTTTGGCTTTCGGACTTACAAAAGAGCATGTTATAGAAAATCTGACAAAAGCGGGACTTTCAAAAGAAGACATAGCAATGCTTGCGCCGCATAAAGAGTTTGAGGGAAATAAGCCCACAAACAGCATTTTAATCAATGAATTGACGCCAAAGACTTTGGGAGCGTTGATAGCTTTGTACGAACATAAGATTTTTACGCAGGGCGTGTTCTGGCGGGTCAACAGTTTTGACCAATGGGGCGTGGAACTCGGCAAAGTTCTGGCAAACGCGATTCTTCCGGAGCTTCAGGGCAAAGCGGACAATTCGCATGACGTATCGACAAAAAATCTGATTAAAACATTCAAAGAAAAGAAAAAAATCTGATTTTTTCACATTTTTTTCACATCAAAAAGTTGCCTGTCGGTTTTTTTTGATGTATAGTTTAATTATGAAAATCAGAAAAATTATATCTATTATGATTATTTCTCTGATGATTTTGCCGTCTCTGGCAAAATCCGTTAGCGCCGATTCCGCCGTAAATCTATACGTAAACAGCGGAATAGCGGGTTATTATAATTCCATATCCAAAGCCGCGTTCGATATGACGCACAGGGTTTTGCAGGAACTCGGCGTTTCCTCGGAGCAAACTTCCAAAAAAGAAGTTCCGGCAAAAAATGAAACAGAAAACAATGATGAAGCGCAGGCCGTTATTTTAGACAATGCCTCGAAAAAGTCGGTTAAAACCATAGTTTCTTTTACTCCCGTTTTTTATGAAACGGCAAACAATTTTGAAAAGCCGGCGGTTTCGGCAAATTTTGATTTTCTTTTTGCGGGTTGGATGCTGTTTTTCGTACTGATGTGTATTTTTTCCGTAAGAAAGAAAGATGATTGCGGAGTTTATTTCAATTATTACTATATAAGCAGACGCCCGATTGTATTATAGATCGGGCGTTTTCTTTTTGCATATAAAGCATAAAAACTAAAATTTGCTGCCTTGAAAGGGGGAAAAGATGTCTAAGATTATCAAGATGTTAAACTTTAAAAAGATTGTTTCCGCGGTTACGGCGGTTTGTTTCACTTTTTCGATTTTTTCGGCGAACGCTTTTGCGGCGCCCGCGCAAAGCGCGGCTCCGGCGCTTCAAACGGTCAATGCTTCTCCGGCGTTAAACCCTTCGAACTTTGTCGTTCCTTTTAACATAGGAAGGGTCACGGATTCCGTAAATTTTAAAAGCGATAAAGTTATAGTGCAAATTCAGGATTTGCACGCGCACGAGGAAACCCAGAGAAACATAGCCGGCATCCTCTCCCTTTTAGATTCAAAATATGGAATAAGCAAAGTATATGTTGAGGGCGCGGTCGGCGGCGTTGACACGTCGTGGCTTGCCGGCATTTCAAATGAAAGTTTGAAAAGCTCCATAACGGATTCGCTTCTTGCCGAAGGCGTTTTGACAGGGTCGGAATTATTTTCCGTCAATTCCGGGAAAACAAATATACTGAAAGGCATTGAAGACAGAAAAGCGTATTTGGATAATTTCCAAAGGCTTATAACGATAGATTCGCAAAGAGACGAAATAAAATCGCTGTTTCCCGAAATCAGAATGATTCTTTCGTATTTGGCTGACAGACATTACGGGAAAGAAAACAGAAGGATCGGCTCGATCGTAAACAGATACAGGAACGGCAAAATTTCTTTTGACAAATATTTTTCTTTCCTGGTCAAAAAAGCGAAACAGCAAAACGTTTATTTCGGTTTCTACCCTTCGATAGTTTTGTTGGCCGATATTATGAAAGTCCAAAACAGGCTCAATAAAAATAAAATTAATTCGCAGATAGCGGGCTTTTTGGAAGAACTCAAATCCGAACTCGCGTATTCGGAGTATAAGGAACTGATAGAGTATTCGTCAAAGCCCGAAACCGAAGGAGTATTTTATTTTAAACTCGCCGAGTTTTACAATAAAGGAAATTACGGCGGAAAATATCCGGAACTTGCGAAATTTTTGCAGTTTATAGACCTTAACCAGACAATAAACCCGATAAATCTCGTAAATGAAGAAAGAGCTTTGCTGTGGGAAGTCAAAAACAAGGCCGCTGTAAACGGCAAAGAAAAAGAACTTATTTATTTGAGTTCTTTTATCGATTTGCTGGAAGGCTTTCTTGAAAACAAAATTACCGCTCCGGAATATCAGTATTTTGAAAGAGAGCTGCCTAAATTTAAAACTTTGTGGACAAAATATACCAGAATGACGGAACTTCCTGCGCTTGAACGGTATTATTCCCTGTTTGAAAGTTTTTACAAAGTCAATGTTGAGAGAAACAATATATTCGTAAAAGAAATAAGCGGCAATTTACCCGGCACGAAAGCCTCGAATATGACGTTTTCAGGCGATATGGTGATGACCGATGCGGCGGGGCTTCTTGAAAGCGCAAAAGAAGTTGAAGTTGTAGTAACCGGAGGTTTTCACACTCAGGACGTTTCGAGAATTTTGCAAAACGCCCGCCAAAGCTATATTGTAATAACCCCAAACGTAACCCGGGACGCTGACCTTGCCGATAAACTGTTTGCCGAAGACGTAATAAGAATTTCCAAATATATCCCGACAAATACTTTTCAGAAAGCTCTTCAGTCTGCCCGTCTGGATTTGACTGACGGCAGTGTTAAAAGCGCTGTGGGGATTTTCTTTCAAAAAGCCGTAATAGACGCTTTTAAGGCAGAAGCCGAGAAACAGCTGCAAGACAACGGTATTGACCCGTCAAAAGTCAGCGCTGCGGAATTATCGGAAGGCATAACGGAAGGCATAGAAAATTCTTCGATAAAATCGGAACTCAGTAAAAAAGGAGTCGAAGATTTTACAATCAAAGGGGTCGCCGTTAACAGTGACGGCAGTTATCTGGTAACCGTTGAATCTAAAGGGATTGAGACGGTATATTTAGTTGCTGAATCGGGCATTTCCGACGCGTCCGCAGATACCGGAAGCGCTGAAGAAAAGCCGAACGTAATTATAGCAATTGCCGGCGACATAGCTGAAGGTTTATCAAACGCGGTAAATAATATAGGTGAATTTTTCGGTTTGGCTGACAACCGCGCCGGATCTACGATAAATTTCCTTATCGCTTATGACAATTATAAAGCTTTGCCCGCGGGTTCGCAAAACAATCAAGCATACGCGGAAAACCTGAAAAGCGCCATAGATGAAGTGGAAAAACTCGGAGATAGAGTTTCGGATTCTTTAAGGCAGCAGGTTGAAGAAGCAAAAGTTCAGACCGGCTGGACGCCGGCTGCGCCGTTGCTGACTGCCGATTCCACTAAAAAAGCGTTCAGCAGGTTTTTCGGCGAGCGGTTTACAAATACGATTGTCGGACGGTTTATCGTTTCCGTCATAATTGCACCCTTCTATGAAAGAAGTAAGTTGATGGAAATTTACGAACTTCGCGGTATGGCCGATAATCCCGGACTCAATGAAGAAGAAAGCGCGGACATTAGAAGACAGGCTGACGAGGCCCTCAGAGATTTCTTGATGGACCATGAAGATTATAAGATGGGAGAGTATGACGAAAGGGCGGCGTACAGAGCCGCATCTTCAAATATTTTCAGGATTTCCGGAAGGGCATATATAGCCGTTTTAAGAGTTACAAAAATAGAGGCATTGGCAAATTTAGCGGCAAATATTGCAAATGTGGCTGCTCATATGGCGTCGAATTTCGCGGGGATAACAAAAGGCGGAATTGTTTTGACAAGAGACGCGGAAGCAGTCGCAGTGCCGAATGAGCAGCAAATTTCCGCGTTATTGTCATCTATGAATTTAAGCGCGGAAAATGAAAGAACATTCAGAGAGATTATAGGGATATTGATCGAATTGAATGATACAAATGCTTTGGACGCAATATTTAACAAAGCAAATAACGAAAATAGAATTGAGCTGCTTTCCGCATTGGCTGAATTGAACAACCGCCGCAGTCTGGCCGAATATGTCGAAACGTTTAAAACAATTGCCGCAAGTTCAAAAGAAGGAGTGAATCCGACTACCGGAAAAACGACAAACCCCGTAAAAGAGAAGTCTGCAAAACAGATCGGAGGCTTTGAAGACCGGCAATACCAGAGATATTCCGATGAAGGGTTAAAGCACGCTGACGAACTGGCTGTCGTTTTAGTTGCAGGCGGAGTCGGAGACAGGCTGCGTTATAAGGTCAGAAATGAAAAAGGCGAACTTGTTGACGGTATTAAAATAGGCATACAGCCGAGTATAATAGACCAGCAAAGCTATCTTGAAAACGTGCTTAGTGAAATGGACGGATATGCATTGCAGCAAGGGAACAATGCGCATCCGATCCTTACGATAATGACGAGCGACAGCACTCATGATATGACGGTCAAGTTTATTACCGAGAAGCTCGGATACACGCTTAAAGAAGTTGAAGTCGCGCCCGGCATTGTGAGAGTTGAATTGACCAATAATGCGAGGCCTACCGATAAGATATACATAATGACTCAAAAAAATGTGCCGGGGATTTTGGGCCCTGACGGAAGGCTTGCGATTGCCGAAGATAAAGATGAAGCGGGCAATCCTACCGGACATTACTCCCTCGAGACAAAACCGCACGGGCACGGAGACGTCCACGAATTGATGTACAGGACGGGCGTTGCGGGCGAATTGCAAAAGGCCGGAAAAAGCAAACTGATGTTTATACAAGACACAAACGGCGCGGTTATGAATACGGCGCTTTCTATGACCGGAATGATGTTTGAAGAAGGCAAGAAACTTGCTGTTGGCACCGTTGCCATAGATCCCGGTGTTGACGCCGTAGGCTCCCTCATAGAAGTAACCGATCCCGAGACCGGAAGAACGTATGTGTTTAATTTAGAATACAATTACGTAAAAGAGATGATAAAAAACGGGACGATAAAACAAGAGGATGTACCGAATTACATAAACGGAAATGTCAATATATTTGCGGTTGACGTGGGCGCGTATATCGGTATTTTGGAAAGAACGGAGGGGAAAGTCGGAGAATTTACGAACCCTAAGCCTTCTTCGGACCCCAATACGTATAAATCTACTGCCAGAATAGAAACCGAAATGCAGAGAATATATACGGAATTTGCCGAAGATGAAGTCGGCATAATAAATTTTCATGACAGGCCGTTTGCTTTCACTACGGCAAAGAACGGGATAAGAAATGCCGACGGCAGTTTTGTTGAGGGCGAACAAAAAGAAACTCTTCCTTCTTCCGAAGAAGATATCAATGAAAATTACAGAAAGATTTTGAGATTCGCCGGAGTTGAAGTTTCTGAAGCAGGAGAGGAAATAACTCTCGGACAGCAATATAAGAGAGGCTCTCAGATAAAGTTAAGGAATTGGGGATATACGCCCGATTCCGTGAAGGCCAGATTCAGCGGAAAAAATACAATAAGCGCAAGAAGCGCCGTCAGGTTGGACGGAAATGTGGGCTTTAACGGCCTTTCTGTTGACGGAGCCGTTAATGTCGTTGCCGCAAAAGGCGTAAGCGTAAGATTAAACGGCGCTATACAAAATGACGGCTACAGGACCGTTATGTATGCGGATGACGGTGAAAAAGCAAGAGAATTGCTTGAGCAGAAGCAATATGACCTTATGTCGCAATACGGCGTAAGGGGATATTACGCCGAGAAACTTCAGGAACTGGACATAAAAATAACCCGTCCGGGTAACTATGAAGTATCGGTTGCCGGCAATAGAGTTATTGTAAGAGATACGGCCAGCGGAAGAGTCGCAATATTTGATTCCCTGAATGTTGAGGTTGACTCAAAAACAGAATTTACCGAAATGGAATCAATCGGCGAGGCAGAGCAACCGCAAGCCGGCGCGGTGCGGGCAAAAACAGAACCTTTAACAAAAACGAATATTTGGCAGTCATTGAAAAGAGCTTACGACATAATGAAGAGAACGACAATAGCGGAATTGTACAAAAACGACCCCGACAGGCAAACGAGAGAGTTGAGAGAGCGCAATTATACTATGTCGTTAAACGGCGAAAGTACGAATATGAGGTTTGATTTCGGTTTTAACAATCTTACTCAAGACGAAATTTCTCTGTTGTTGGATTTGGCCAGAGACAGGGACGTAAAAGGTTTTATAAGAGATATGATGAGCGGCGTAAAAATAAACACGTCCGAAAACAGGGCGGTTTTGCATACGGCTTTAAGAAACGTAAAAATGGAAAACGGCAAAATTGTAAGTTTAGGCCCTGTTTACGTTGACGGACAAGATGTTATGCCGCAGATAATACGCGAGCTGGAAAAAGCAAGAAATTTCGTAAACAGGTTGCACGGCGGCGAACTGAAAGGCGCCACGGGCAAACCTATTAAAACCATAGTAAGCATAGGAATAGGCGGTTCGGACTTGGGGCCGAGAATGGCCTCGGAAGCATTGGAAAAATACAGAAAAGAGGGAATAGAGGTTAAATATATATCTAACGTTGAACCGAGGGCGGTTCAGAAAATTATTGAAAGCATAGACGACCTGGAAACTACTTTAATAATAGTCGAATCAAAAACGTTTACCACTCAAGAGACTACAACTAATGCGCAAGCTGTAAAGGAACAGTTGATTGAAAAACTTAAAGCAAGCGCTGCTCTGGAAGCGGTTGTAACAAAAATGTCGGGAGACCAAATGTATGTAATGGAGTTCGAATTGGTTCAAGCCGGAGAAGAAGGACACCGGATACCGATGGAAGATATTGAAAGTATTCAGGAGCGTGCCGAAAAAAGGCTTGCCGAAAGAAATATTAACGTTGCGCAGCTCAAAGCCGAAAAATATGAAGAGCGTGTAAAGTTTTATCTTGAAGAGAGAAAACGCAAATATGCGGAAGAAAAGGCCTCTGTGGGAGAAACGGTCAGCCAGGCAGATCTGGACAGTATAAGAGTGCCGTTATATGTTGATGAAAAGGCGGCGGAGCTTGATACTATGCGCTGGTATCTCGATTATATAAGCAAAGAGTATCAGGAAGAGCTTTCGGATTATATAGTTTCCAGGCATTTTGTCGCCGTGTCAACGGCAAAACAGCTGGTGGATGAGTTCGGCATAGATTCCGACAACAATATGTTTGAATTCTGGGATTTTGTCGGCGGCAGATACTCAATATGGTCAACGATAGGGCTGCCTTTGATGTGTTCCATAGGGTTTGACAACTTTATGGATATGTTGAAAGGCGCAAATACCATGGATCGCCACACTCTGGAAGCCGATTACGAAGATAATATCCCGATGAGGCTGGCATTAATATGGATGTGGTACAGCAATTTCTACGGGTATGATCTCCATGCCGTAATTTCTTACAGCGAAGATTTGGCCAAGTTTGCGAAATATCTGCAGCAGCTGTATATGGAAAGTCTTGGGAAATTTGTGGACAAAGACGGGAACCCCGTAGATTATAAAACGGGAGTGGCCGTTTTTGGAGAACCCGGAACGGATTCACAGCACTCTTTCTTCCAGTTATTTCATCAGGGAACCGTAATAACTCCTATCGATTTCATCGGTTTTGTCATAGCTCCTGCGATAAAAGAAAATATGCCTATGGAAGAGCGTAGAAAAATACAGGGAAGACACGATATATTTATGTCGAATCTTTACGCGCAGCGCGAAGCAATGGCATTCGGTAAAGATTATGAGCAGGTTAAAGCCGAAACGGAAGCTTTAAGAGATGAAGTTGTAAATAAAATGAAAGCAGAAAACGCGTTATACGCCGACATAGAGTTTGAAATAGCGAGATGGAACGCAATTGTTCCGCAAAAAGCATTTGAAGGAAACAGGCCTTCAAACTTAATTTTATTTGACAGATTAACTCCCGAAGCTTTGGGAATGAATATCGCATTGTATGAGCATTTAACGGCAATTCAGTCCGCGATATGGAACATAAACGCATTTGACCAATGGGGAGTTGAACTAGGCAAATCCCTTGCGAAAATATTGCAGCCGTTTATGGGATTGGGCAAAGAGGCGGCTAAATTAGCAGGAAAAGTCAGCGGCACAACTTTAGACAATGTCGGATATTACAACAATGTGCTTGAAAATGCCCCCGAGTTTGCCCAAGCCGCGGCAGAGCCTTTCAACCGCGGCGGCATAGTTGCCCGTACAGCCGAAGCATGGCTGGGCAGGATGCAGGCGATGTTTACTAAAAAAGAAACAGAAAAAGCAGAGGCAGAAAAAGACTCGGAAAAAAAGCAAATATTGGAAGCGAAAATAGGCGAAGGCGCGGCGCTTACGGAAAGGCTTTTTGCACAGTTTGAAATTTTGACCAGGACAGCGTTGGCGGAAGAAATGTCAGCCGAACAAATAGTGGATCTTTTTGCCAATAGAGATATCGAGATAGAAGTTGACGGAGTTAAAAAGACGGTCAAAGGGCTTACGAAAGAAGAAGCCGAAAAAATGAAGGCAACGTCTCTCAATCCCGAAAGCGAGGATAGAATTAAGTTCGGTACCGCGGGATACAGAAAACAATTCGGTCCGATGTTTAATTATGTTCATGCTATGGTAATCGCCCAGGCTGATGCTATGCGGCTGAAAGCAAAGAAAAGAATTCCCAGAGTGCTTATAGGGTATGATACGAGATTTATGTCTAAAGAGATTGCGGAAATTTATGCCGGCGTACTTTCCGCAAACGGAATCAACGTATATTTAAGCGACAAAGACATCCCTACTCCGGTAATTTCGTACTTGTTAAAACTCGGGGGATACGACAGCGCGGTCAATATAACCGCAAGCCATAACGCTTTTGACAATAACGGCATCAAAATAAACGAAGCAAACGGAGGACAGGCTGTTCAGGAAACGACAAGCGCTTTAGAAAGAAATATAACCGACATAGTTTCAAACGGCGTAAAAATCAGGTATATACCTGCTGAGCAAGGCAAGAGGATTGCCAGGAGAGGAGTCGGCAGAATTAATGTATTGACGGATAAAGAGGCTATGGACGTATATTTGAGCGGTTTGGAAGCAATGCTGGAAGGGCTGGGTATAGATAAAACAGACGGAAATCTTAAAGGAAATGCCGCCGGAAGTTTCCTTGCGGTTGACACGAAAAGCGGAACCTCTCCCGCCTATTTCAAAAGAATGCTCGAGATGTTCGGAATTACGGAAGCCAACGGCAATCTTTCCATGATCAACGATGAATTCGATCCGACTTTCCAAGGCGAAGATCCTAACCCCGACAGAAACATTGACAAATTGGTTGAAACCGTTACGGAAGCATTTAATCGCGGCAGGCTTTCTGTCGGAATTGCTACGGATCCTGACGCGGACAGGCTGGGTTTTACAGTTAACGGCATACGTTATACTACCGATCAGTTGATTTTTGCCGTAACCAGCGAAACATTGATGAATGCTATCAGGGAATATGACGCTACCGGCAGAAAACAGGTCTTTGCGGAAGTTATAAACCAGCCTACAAGCGCTTCGACGGAATCTTTGAGGGATAATCTCGAAAACGCCGCCGGCATAATAGCCGATGAAAAAGGATTGACGGGGCAGGCAAAAGCCGACTTCATAAATGAAGTAAAAAATAACGTAACGTTTGAAGTTGTGCGCACCCCCGTAGGATTCAAGTGGATTGCTCCGGAACTGGAAGCTCTTGAAAAGAGAGCCGCGAAAGGCGAAACCGATTATTGGATTATCGGCGCGGAAGAATCCGGCGCTCTTGTTTTGGGCAAGAACAAAGTCCTTACTTACGATAAAGACGGTATTTTTATCATGCTCTATCTGGCGCTTCTCACCATTAAGACCGGCAAAAGCATGGCCGAAATGCTTGAAACGGCTGATAAAATCACGGGCTGGACTCCGGAAAAATATTTACAGAATATAGGGCTCGGCGAACTTTCTCAGCTTGCCGTGGTCAAAGAATATTTGAGGAATGCTTCAATTCCGGGCGCTGCACAATCGAGCTTTATAGATTCTTTAGCCGAAATAATGGAAAAATACGGCGCTAAAATTACCGGAGTTAAAGACGTAAATATTATTAACGGAGTGAAAGTTGACGAAGATTCCACAAAGGCAAAAGACGATAAAGACCAGCCTTTCGAAGGAGTGGAAATAACTACCGATAAAGGTATTAGGGTAATTGTGAGGCTTTCGGGTACGGAACCTATAGTAAAAGCTTATGTCGATACGGATTATGCCGAAGTCGGGAGCGAAGTGAAAAACGGAAAGACGGTTCCCGTAACTAAAGCCCAAGATATTGCCAAATCTTTTGAAAAGGTTGTTAAAGATGTGGCTTCACCGGAAACCGCGCAGCAAGAAACCGAATCCGGTATTCAAAAAATCATAAGCGACATTATCAAAGCTATCGCCGGGCTTTTGGGGATAAATTTGAGGAGCACTTATATTTCTAAAAACGCTTCGGAGCTTATCGGCAAGGAAGATACTATAATCCTCGGGGAATATTCCGACGATCAGTCTTTGTTCGACAATGCCGCCGAAAAAGCCGCGCTCGGCAAGAACGTAAATATAATTATGCCTTACGGCGCCGCGGCGGAAACAATCGAATCCGTAGGAAACACCGGTTCAAGGCATATTTACAAAAAGACTATTACTCAGGATAACGGTTACTCGGTCAATGTCTGGTACTATTCCGGCGAAGTAACGGATTCGGCCGCGGCTTATGACGCTTTCAATTATGTGGCAAACGAGATCGGAGGAAATATCGGGATAGTGGAAAACGCGTCGAATATTTCTCTTAACGATATTACCGTTGCCGCGCCGCTGGCCGCAGTTTTCAAAGTAACGTCTAATGCCGCCGAAGACATTCAGGCGAAAAACGAAGGATATCAGAATTTTACCAACGGGATGTCCGAAGAAGACAAAGTCAAAGTTTTGGCCGGCAGGCAAAAAGAAGACAGGGAAGGCGACAATATGAGAAACCAGCTTCCGCTGATAACCAATGTCGGCGCAGCGCAAATAAAAAATACGGATATGATCGCGTCTCTTATGACTACGGTGTTTTCCGTAGAGATTGCGTCCGTTTCCGAATTTGAGCAAAATGCCGGCGACCTGATAAATTTTATCAGAGCGGCTCACGCGGCGGATAAAAGAGTAGTTTTGAATTTTAAACCCGCGAACGCGCAGGAAGCTGGAAAGATTATGGAAATGATAAACGGCAAAGGATTAAGGGGCTTGAGAATCAGCTTGACGGAAAACGGAGTAAGATCGGGCATCGACGGAGTAATGTTTGATTTCGATTCGCTCGGCAGCGAAGAATTCAATAAGATCGCAGGCAGCCTGGCAACAGCCGCTTCCGCGGTAAAGAGAGAAAATTCCGGCGCGATAATATCCGTTAAGTCCGATTTTTACGCGCAGCGCATCGCCGGCATCGACAACTATAACGAATATATCAACATAAGCGGAAATTACAATGAGAATACGGTTGACGTAAACGAAATTGCGCAATCCGCCAAAGACGCCATTGAAAGAGGGGCAAAGGCTTTGGTCATAGACTACGAAGTTTTAGAGCTTTTGCAAACGCGCGGAATAAATGTCGATATATACGGCCTTTTCCTGGGGATAGTTGCAGCATGGACTTCGTATGTAAAGAAAACGCCGGAAGGCATTTACAGAAACGCAAGGCGTTCGGGATATAAAGAGAATATAAATTTGACTCCCGAGCAGGAAAGCGGATTGTATGAAGCGTTGAGAGAATTAAATGCCGGAAACAAAGCCGCGGTGCAAACGGTTTCCGAAATTTTGCAAACGTCCAAAGCGAATGTTTTGGACAAAGAAGAAACGGCGGAAGCAAGAGGCTACGTACAGGGCGTTCTTGAACAGTTTTTGGTTAAGAATTTCGGCGAAAAGACGTTTGAATATAAAACAAACGCGGACGTTTACAGAATCGCTTTGGTAATGGCGAAAATGAACGGGATGAGCGACGATGCCGTAAAAAGCGCGCTGGACAGTGATTCCGAAAAAATAGCGCAAATGCTTGTCAGGCTCGATATAGACGACGTATCTGCCGGACAGGTGCAAAAAGACGTACAGGAAGGAATTAACGTTCTCATTTCGGATTTGGAAGATAACAGGATTGACAATGACGGAAAACCTCAGGCGATTACCGACTTGCTGGCTATGCTCGGCATAGCTCAAACTACCGAAGTCAAAATGGAACAGGTTAAATTTGACGATCAGCGCGCGGGAATTGTCGCAATTTTGTCCGCAGCGTAAAAACAGCTTGCTTTTTCCGGACCGGCAGCCCGAAGATATTCGGGCTGCCGGCTTTTTTATTTATAAAGATATATTGAAAAATCAATCATTTTGTGTTATAAATATAATCTATCTTATGAATATGAATATTACTGTTCCGGACAAATTTGCCGGCATAATAGACAAAATTCTGCAGACTGCCGTTGAAAAAGGGTACGAAACGTACGCTGTCGGAGGGTTTGTCAGGGATTTGTTTATAGGCAGAGAACCGAAAGATCTGGATATTATGGTCGAAAACATAAACGACCGCGCAGACAGGCTTGCCGGAATAAATTTCTCCAGACAAATCGCCGCGAAATTCGATCTGGGCGAGCCGGTAGTCTTCGAAAGGTTCGGCACGGCAAAACTTTTTATAGACGGCGAAGAAGTGGAATTTGTCATGCCGCGCAAAGAATATTACGACAGCAGTTCCAGAAATCCGGATACGGAAATCGGGACGCTCGGGCAAGACGCTTTAAGAAGGGATTTTACGGTCAACGCTTTGTTTTTAAGCCTGAACGATATGCGCGTTTTGGATTTTACGTCCAAAGGGCTTAAAGACATAGAAGATAAAATCATAAGGATCGCGGATCCCTCCAATTCCGCGGTAATATTTAATCAGGATCCGCTGCGGATTTTGCGCGCCGTGCGGCAAAGCCTTCAGCTGGGGTTTTCAATAGAAACCGAAACTTATAAAGAAATGAAAGTTTCGCCGGAGCGCATCAAAATAGTTTCTCCCGAGAGAGTAAGAGACGAAATAAACAAAATACTTGCCGAAAAAAAGCCGTCGGAAGCCTTTAAAATGCTTGACGATATAGATCTTCTCGGCGAGATTTTGCCCGAAATTTCAAGGCTTAAAAATTTAAAGCAGCCCGAAAAATACCACGCTGACGACGTTTATAACCATACTCTGAAAGTTTTGGACAGGACGGAACCGGAACTCGTTTTAAGAATGTCGGCGCTGCTTCACGACAGCGGAAAATTCAACGCGTATAAAGAAACCGGCGGAAAAATCACTTTTTACGGCCACGAAAACGAAAGCGTTAAAATCGCCGGAGACGTTTTAAAGAGGTTAAAGTATCCGAAAGAGTTTGCGCAGAAAGTTTCCGCGGTAATAAAAAACCATATGTATCCGAAAACGTATTCCCCGCAATGGGGCGACGCGGCGGTAAGAAGATTCGCAAAAGCCGCGGGCGAAAATCTGGAATCGATACTTGCCCTGTCGAGAGCCGATTACGGAAAAACCGGCGGCGAATCAAAAATAGGCGAACTTATAAGCAGAATGGAAAATCTGAAAACCGCGGGGCTCTTGTGCCTGAAAGACGAGCTTGTAAACGGCGCGGAAATACTGAAATATTTCAATATGCCGCGCGGAGCCTGGGTCGGCGAAGTTAAAAACAAAATAGAGGAATTGCGGCTTGAAAATCCGAAAATAACTAAAAAAGAAGCGTTGGAGACCGTAAAAACTCTATTAAAAATCAAATAAAAATGATATAATCTCAAGTCTAAAGAGGGGATAATGAGAGACGAATTAGACCGTCAGGCTCAGGATCGCAATAAAAGTTCTCCTGATGAGGATTTGCAGGAGAAGAAAGAAAATATCCAAAACACTTATGATGTCGAAGGCCTTTTGGGCGGCGGGCTTGCCGGACTCGTGGTAGGCATCATAATATCTTTTGACGCGATTTTTGCTATGGAAATAGGAATGTTTGTAGGTTTGATAATAGGAACGCGGTTCAAAAAAAATAATAATAATTAGCGGGGAATAATGGCTATTAATTATTTTACGGGCATTAAGAAATACATTAACAATTTTTTTGAAAGAGTCGAGTTTCATGCCGAAGACATGAATATTCTTTTTACGAAATCAAAAAGGGAAGAATACGACAAACTTTTAGAGTTCTACAATACCACGGTCAAGCAAAATCCCACCGACGCGTCGGCGTATTACAACCGCGGGCAGATACATCACAAAAAAGGAAAATACGAAGACGCCATAAGAGAGTTTACGAAAGCCATAGAATTGGACCCCAATTATTCTTTTGCATATGTCGCAAGGGGAGAGTCTTACGCCGCTCTCGAACAATTCGATATTTCTCTTGAAGATTTCCGCAAGGCCGTAGAGCTGAATCCCAAAAATTCTACGGTTTTCAGCGGACTCGGCAACGTTTACAGGCGGCAGGGAAACTACGGCGAAGCGATCCGTTATTTTGACGAAGCGCTGGAGCTCGGCAAGGAAAACGCGGCGGCATATTACGGAAGGGCTATGGCGTACAGATACAAGGGAGAAACCGAAAAATCCATAGCCGATTTTACAAAATCGATAGAGCTTAACCCGAACGACGATTATTCCTACACCAACAGAGGCATAGCTTACAGAAACGCGGAAGATTTGGACAATGCGCTGAAAGATTTTAACAAATCTCTCGAAATAGAGCCCGGAAATTCTTTCACTTTGACCAACAGAGGCATAGCTTACAGGATAATGCTTGACGAAGACGCGGCGGAAAAAGATTTTAAAGACGCCGTTGCAAGCAATCCCGAAGATACGTTTGCCCATTATAATCTTGCAAACCTGTATAAGTACAAAGGCTTTCCCGATAAGGCTTTCAAGGAAATAGAAAAAGCCATAGAAGTCGATTATAAATTCGCTCCGGCGTTTTTAATGAGAGCCTATATGTACTGCGAACAGGGCGAATACGATACCGCCATCGAAGATGCCGAGCAGGCTATAGAATTTATGCCGGAAGTGGCGTTCGCGCGTTTTTTCAAAGGCTATATACAGCACGTAATGAAAGATTTTAACGGCGCGGTGGAAAGTTACCGGATCGCCGTTGACATTAAAGACAATGTTCCGGAAATATTATACGCTTACGGGCTTTCTGCTTTGGCCGGAAAAGATTTTCAGCTTGCGGATTCGAATTTTACGCGCGCCTTAGAGCTCGGCTTCAAACCCGCGGAAATATATGTGGCAAGAGGGCAGTCCTTTCTGTCGGTGAAAAACAATCTTCTCGCCGTAAAAGATTTTAACGAAGCTTTAAACAAAGACAACGGCATAATCGAAGTTCATTATATGAGAGGGGAAGCTTATTTTAACCTCAAAGAATATAAAAGCGCGGTAAAGGAATTTATTGAATGCGCGGAAAACAATTATCAGAAAGCCGAGTCGTTTTATTTTGCCGCAGCCGCGTATTTCGAGCTTGAAAAATACAGGGATGCCGCGTCTTTTTTTACAAAAGCGAAAGATGCGGGGTATTCGGTTTCGGAAATATATAAACGCCGTGCGAAAGCTTATCTGAAAATTGACGAAAAAAAAGAAGCTCTTGACGATTTGCAAAGAGCCGTTAAAGAAACCCCGCAGAATCCTTCCCTGTACAAAACCCTTGCCGAAGTTATGATCGACGAAAAGAAATACGAAGAGGCTTTGGGATACGCCGATGAAGCCGTAAGTTTGTCGCAAAATGACGAGACGGCTTATTATTTGAGAGCTAAAATAAAATTCGCGCAGAAAGATTTCAAAGGGGCGATTGAAGACTGCGAAAAAGCCGGCGAATTGTCTCCGGATTACGCAGACGCCATTCTTTTGAAAGCCGACGCGCATATGTACGAGGGGAATCTTGAACAGGCGGAAAAAGATTACGATTCCGTTTTGGTTTTAAGGCCTACCAGCGGCGACGCGTATCTTAAAAGAGCGTTGTTTTTCCTTAAAACGGGAAAGTTTGAAAGATCTCTCACCGATATTGACGAAGCGCTGGCGATAGACGACAACAATCCTTCGGCCTATCTTTACAAAGGCGTCATATACAGAAATATGGGAAATTTCGGAGACTCTCTCAAAAATTACGATATGGCTTTGAAAATATATTCGAACGATAAAGTCATAAAAAGCAGCAAAGGGATGTTTGAGTTCAAAGATTATTATAAAAGCCATTCCGGGGATCTTGCGGGTCTTCACGGCGACATAGAAAAGATTAACCAGGAAATACCGGGTTACGATAAAGTCATAAAAGCGGATCTTTTTGAAGAGAGCGGCGTTACTCTTTCGGGCGGAGAAAAAAAGAAAACCGCGTACGACTCTCCCGAAATGCCTAAAGAGTTGTCGGAAATAACCAAACTTAAAACTCTCAAGCCCGAGAAACTTTCCGCTGAAAGGGGTTCCTCTGCGGCTAAACATGAAAGTCTGAAGAATGAAGACGATGAATTCGAAATTTCGGCGCCGAAAAAGAGAGAATCCGAAGACGATGAAGATATTTTCGATATTTCCGTTCCGGCCGCTCCAAAAAGCGGCGGCAGAGAAGAAAAATCCGGAGATGCCGCTGATGACGATTCGGACGGCGGAGCGGACGGCGATGCGGTTGTCGCCGGCGGATTGAAAGATAAACTTAAAGACATAGACGAACTGATAAAAAACTTTAAAAACAAAAGCGGCCCGCAAAAATCTTCCGACCCTGTGCCCGAAAGAAAAAAAGAAGAGAGTTTGCTTGACGATATAAAAGAAAAGAGCCCCCGCCGCGAAACCCCCGCGCCCAAGCCTGCCGCGGATACGGATGAGGAAGAATCGGGAATGAGCGCGAGCGAGAGTTTAAAGCAGAAGCTTGCCAATATCGACAAGGTGTTAAAAGACAGCCCTCAGCAGCTTATTCAAAGAGCGGAAAAGAAAAGAACCATTTTTATAGAAGAAGATAAAAAACCCGAAGCAAAGAAGGACTTTTCCAATATAACGACTTTCGGCGAAGCGATAGAAGCAATAAAAGCCGAGCCTGACAATTATAAGCATTATATGGCGAGAGCCGCGCTTTATCTGAAAAAAGAGGATTATGAAAACGCTCTTGAAGATTATAAGCGCGCCGAGAAAGCTACGGCTTCCAAAGACGTATCCGTCTTAAAAGAAACGGGCGACCTGTACTTTATGCTCGGCAAAAACGAGGAAGCCGAGTCCGTCTATACAAAAGCTTTGGAAATAGACTCCGAAAATTCGGAAATGTTTATCAAAAGGGCGCAGGTTTACGAAGTTATGGGCAGGGAAAAAGATTTTTACAGGGATATAGCCGCGGCCATCGAGTCCGACCCGAATAACGTTCAGCCTTTTGCTATGCGCGCCGAGTATAATGTCGGCAAAAACGCTTTTCATGACGCTTTGAGCGACATTAACGAAGTCATTAAGGCTTACCCCGATAATCCGAGCACCAGATATTTCAGAGGTTTCGTTTATTTCAATCTCGAAAAATACCGCGACTGCTTCGATGAAATGCAGATAGCTTTGCAGCTGAAAACGGAAGAACCGGAAGTATATAAGTATTTGGGAATAAGCAGTTTTAAGATGTTCAAATATCCCGAAGCCGAGGATTTCTTCAAACAGGCCGTGGACGCGGGAGTAAAAGACAAGGATGTTTTTTATTATAAAGCCAGAACCGAGTTCAGAATCGGCGACTTTGACAAATCCACCGAAGATATTTCCGCGGCGATAGAGCTTGACGCGCAGGATTATAAAAACTACGTTCTCAGAGCCAGAAATTACGATAAAAAAGGAAATTTTGAGAAAGGGAACAGGGATTATGAAAAGGCCGTTAAGCTAAATCCGTCTGACGCGGCTTTGCTTACCGAAAAAGCGGATTATATGTTTAAAAACGAAAAATATGCAGTCGCGCTTAAAGATTATTCCACCGCTATAGAACTCGATGAGTTTAACGCCGAACTGTATAGAAAGCGCGGTCTGACAAATCAAAAACTCGACAAACCGAAAATAGCCCAGGAAGATTTTGCAAAAGCCTACAGTTTAAATCCCGATATAGACGTGCCTCTTGAAAGGGAAAAAGTCGTATTAAGGCCTGCGGGAAAGAAAGTTCCCGGAAGGCCTGCTTTGGATTTGAAAGGGCCGAAAGCCGCCAGAGTTGCGTCTTCTGCGCCTGAAGAGCCCGTAAAGGAAAAGCCGGAACCGGACTCCTCTCAAAAAAAGGAAAGTATTTTTGAAGAGCCAGAACAGCAGCAGTCCGGGCCTGCGCCTGTAAATATTGAGCCGGAAAACGGCTCCGTAAAAGAGCAGGAACCCGAACCGCAAACAGAATCTGAAAAAGGGATCGATATTGCCGCCTCGCAGACAGACGATATTATTACTGCGAAAGAACCGGTAAATATTGAAGATACGCCCGAATATGCCGTAGAAATTATTGATCCGAATAAGCCCGAACCCGCGCAGTCTCAATCCGGGGATAATGAAAACTTCGAAGTATTTGAACCGGTGGTTCCCTCACGGCTTGCATCCAAGGAACAACAGCCCGAGCCCGGTTTCCAAACTTTTGAAGCAGAATCCGCGCAGCCCCAGCCTGCGGATAATGAAAAGTTCGAAGTGTTCGGGTCCGCGGTTACCGCACAGCCTGCGTCCGAAGAACAGCAACAGCCCGAGCCCGGTTTTCAAACTTTTGAAACAGAATCCGCGCAGCCTCAGCCTGCGGATAATGAAAAGTTCGAAGTATTCGGGTCTGCGGCTCCGGCACAGCCTGCGCCCGAAGTACAACAACAACAGCCGGAACCGGGTTTCAATGCTTTCGGGGCTAAAATCGAGCCTCAGCCTGAAATGCCTGTAAAGCGGGAAACGGTAAGGGAAGAAAGGCCGAAGCCCGAGAAAATGAAAACTATTTCCACGGTCATAGAACAGACCATGGATGTCGAATTGTGTCCCGCGTCCGAAGAAGATTTGCAGTTTTTTAGCGACAGTATAATGTCTGTCGTGCAGGGTAACGATAATTCGAAAGGATACGCGCAGCAAACCATAGATTCCATACGCGGCGGCGATTATTCCGCCGCTCTTGAAAATATAAACAAGGTAACGGATTTTCATCCTGAAGACGCCAAGATAAAGTACATAAGAGGGTTTATTTATTACAATCTCAAAAATTTTAAAAGCGCGTATGAAGATATGTACAGGGTATTGATATTGGATCCCGAAGGAAACAGAAGTAAAAACGAATCCGCGATTTACAGATTTTTGGGAATAAGCAGTTTTATGATTTTTAAATTTTTAGACGCCGTGAAATATTTGAATCAGGCTGTGAGTTTCGGGTTTGCCGATAAAGACGTTTACTATTTTAAAGCCGAGTCCGAATATAAAACCGGCGATATGGAAGCCGCTATAGACGATATCACGAAAGCAATAGGAATAGATCCGGACGATTACAGGCTCTATGTTTCAAGAGCCAGAAGTTATTCGAGAAAGAATATTTTCGATAAAGCGAATAAAGATTACGAGAAAGCCGTCAAATTGCGTTCCGGCGATACGAAAGTGCTTATCGAAAAGGCAAAATTTCTTTATAAGTTTGCCAAGTATTCCGACGCTCTTGAAGATTATACGTCAGCCATAGAGATAGATCCGTTCAATAAGGAAACATACAAAAAACGCGCCGAGACATATCTTAAATTAAACAAGCCTAAACAGGCTGACGATGATTTTAGAAGGGCAGGCATTGACGATGCTTCCGTCGGCGGTTTGACGGCCGGAGCGGATTTGTCAAGAAGCGAGGATGCCGGAGGAAAAGCGCCCGCCGGCGAAAACGGCGGCTCGAAACCGCGCGGCGGCGTTCCCGTTCAAAAAGTCGAGTCTGTCTATGAAGAGCCTCCTGCGGAACAATCTTCCGGCTTTTTCGGAAAACTTTTCGGAAAGAAAGAGAAACTTAAAGAGGTCATAAAACCGACGGACAGCAGAGTGAGCGAAGTAAACCGTCCTTCCCAGCCTGCCGCTGCGCCTCAGGCTAAAGGCAAAAACGGCGTTTTGGGCGCTGCGCCGGCAGCCAGTGTCAAATTGGATATCCCCACTCTTTTTACAAGGGCTAACGTCAACTTCAAAAATAAAAAATACGATTTGGCTTTGGACGATTTGTCCAAAATACTGGACGAGGATAAAAACAACGCGCAGTACTATATTCTGAGGGCGGATGTCTATGCCAATACCGGCAAAAAAGACAAGGCTTTGGAAGATCTCGATAAAGCCTTAAGGGTTTCTCCGGAAACGTTCGCCGCCTATTTTAAAAGAGGCGAAATATATTATTCGGAAAATAAAATAGACGAAGCGCTTGCAGATTATAAAAAAACAATTTCGCTCAACCCCAAACACGGCGGAGCTCATTTCGGAATAGGAAACGTATACGCGCAAAAAGGCGATAAAACCGCGGCCGTGGAAAGTTATAAAGAAGCGAAAAAATCGGACATAAAATACGGGAAACCCGCGGACACGGAAATACAAAAATTGACGGGCGGCAATTAGCCGCGCACGTAAAACGGCGTAATTTCAACGGAGGCGTAAAATGGAAAAATGGAAATGTGCGGCTTGCGGTTTTGTATATGATCCCGCCAAAGGAGATCCCGATTCCGGCATAGCTGCAGGAACTCCTTTCGAAAAACTTCCCGAAGATTGGTCTTGTCCCGTATGCGGGGCGGCCAAGGACGCTTTTGAGAAAGAATGATTACGGCAGGCGAATAGAGGCGTAGGCGCATGGACGCACGGCAAAAACAAAAAGTTTTTCCATGCGTCTGTGCATCTTTTAATATGAAACAAATATATTTGGACAACCAGTCTAATACCGTTCTTGACGAAAAAGTTTTTGAAGCGATGAAACCGTATTTTTTTGAAAACTACGGAAATCCTCAAAGCATATATTCTTTGGGCGGCCGCTCTAAAGACGCCCTTGAAACCGCAAGAAAGCAGGTCGCGCAGCTTATAAACGCAAACCCTTCCGAAATAATTTTTACTTCGTGCGCAACGGAATCCAACAATCTGGCAATAAAAGGCATAGCGGACGCTTATAAGGATAGAGGCAGACATATAATAGTGTCTGCCATAGAGCATTTTTCGGTTTTAAATCCCGTAAAAAGGCTTGAAAAAGAAGGGTTTGAAGTCACTTATATTCCCGTTGACAATAAAGGGAACGTAAACGAAGCGGAGTTACGGAAAGCTTTAAGAGCCGATACCGTTTTAGCGTCTATCCAGTTTGCAAACCCCGAAACGGGGACTATACAGAATATAAAAAGGCTTGCGGAGCTGGTCAAAAACGGAAGCAATGCGCTCTTTCATACCGACGCGGTAAGCGCGTGCGGGACGATACCGGTTGACGTTTCCGATTCGGGCGTTGACGCTTTAACTTTTTCGGCTTCCGTAATGTACGGCCCGAAAGGCGCGGCTGCTTTATATCTTAAAAAAGGCGTAAGAATAACGCCGCAAATAGAAGGCGGAGTTCAGGAAAACTCGAAACGTTCCGGAACGGAAAATATTCCCGCAATAGCCGGTTTCGGCAAAGCATGCGAAACGGCAAAATCGGAACTTGCGCAAAACGCGGAAAAAATTAAAGTTTTAAGAGACAAACTCATTTCGGGACTTACGGAAAGAATAGAGCATATTTATTTGAACGGCGCGCTTCAAAATGAAAACCGCCTGCCCGTAAACGTGAACTTTTCCATAGAATTTGTAGAGGGAGAATCGTTGTTTTTGTTATTGGACGCCAAGGGCATTATGGCGGCTTCGGGCTCTGCGTGCGCAAATAAAAACCTGAAACTTTCCCACGTTTTAAACGCGATGGGCGTTGACACGGCTGTCGGACAAGGGTCTATTTTATTTACGCTTTCAAAGTACAATACGCAAGAAGAGATAGATTGCGTTTTGGAAGAATTTCCGAAAATAGTGCAAAGGCTGAGAGACATGTCGCCTTTATATTCTTATTTCGTTAAAACCGGCGAAAGAAAACCGGCCGGACCGGGAACCGATTATGACGTGCACGATCACTGCGAAACGCAAGAGTGAAAAGTGAAAATATTGCCGTTCGTACTGTAAGATTGTATAAGTCTTTATGCGGAAAGAAGAATGTTGCCGGCTGCAGCAAACACGATGCGGAGTCAAAAGAGTAAAGTTTAATTTTTGTTGAGGATATCTTCACTCTCATCTCCGGAGGAGATAATAATGGCGTTTTATTCGGATAAAGTTATGGATCATTTCGCGAATCCGCGCAATGTCGGCGAAATAAAAGATGCGGACGGCGTAGGCGAAATAGGAAACCCCGTTTGCGGCGATATGATGACCTTTTACATTAAAGTAAAAGGCGATAAAATAGAAGACGTGAAATTTAAAACTTTCGGCTGCGGAGCCGCCATAGCCGTTTCGTCCATGGTTTCGGAAATGGCCAAAGGAAAAACTCTCGACGAAGCTCTTTCCATTACAAACGCCGACGTCGCAAAAGAACTCGGAGGGCTTCCTCCGAACAAAATGCACTGTTCAAACCTCGGGGCGGACGCTCTTCACAGGGCAATTGAAGATTATAAGAAAAAACAATAATGAAAAAAGAAGAAACGGGAACCGAAAGCCGTTTTTGCGGAAACTGTAAAAACGGTTCCGGCTGCAATATTTGTCAGACAAAGAAAAATATAAAAATTTGCCCGGCCTGCAAGGCCGAATATCTTGCGCAGTACGGCGAATGTCCGTCGTGTTCGGCGGACAAAAAGGAGCGAGGTTATGTCCGCGCGTTTAATAAAAGAGGGGATTTACTCTGTCGGCGCAGTTGACTGGAACGAAAGGCATTTTCACGGACACACTTACGTTACAAAAAGAGGCGTGACATATAATTCTTACCTGATTATCGACGATAAAATCACTTTGATAGACACCGTCCGCAAAGGTTTTGAAAAAGAGTTCATAGACAATATCAAAAGCGTAGTCGACCCGTCAAAAATAGACGCCGTGATAATAAACCATATAGAACCGGATCATTCCGGCGCGTTTCCGGAAATATTAAAACTTTGTCCTGACGCAAATTTTTACGGCACGGAAAAAGCAAAACAGGGTTTGTTCAAATATTACGGCGTTACGGCCAAAAACTGGACTTCGGTAAAATTCGGGCAAAATATAAATATCGGCAAAAGGACTCTTGAGTTTATAGACGTTCCCATGGTGCACTGGCCGGACAGCATGTTTACTTATTCGGCTTACGACAAAGCGCTGTTTTCAAATGACGGTTTCGGCCAGCATTACGCGACCGACAAACTTTTTGACGACGAGGCCGATTTTGCCGTTTTGATGGAAGAATCGCAAAAGTATTACGCCAATATTTTATGGCCGTTTAACGGCCTTGTGGCGTCAAAACTTGCGGCGATACAAAAATTGAATCTCCCGCTGGAACTCGTGCTTCCCAGCCACGGCCTTATCTGGCGCAAACACATATCCGCAATTTTTCAGAAATATCTTTACTGGTCGTCGCACTCATGCCAAAACAAAGTCGCGATAGTTTATGAAACCATGTGGCAGTCTACCGAAAAAATGGCAAGAAAAATACTTGAAGGAATAATGTCCGAAGGCGTCGAAGCCGCTTTGTTCGACGTTACAAAAAACGACAGGACCGACATTTCTTCTTATATGCTTGACGCGAAAGGCTGGGTGTTCGGTTCGTCAACGCATGACGGCGAGATGCTTCCCGCAATAGCGGGGTTTTTGTGTTTTTTAAAAGGTTCAAAAGCAAAAGGCCGCAAGGCGTTTGCCTTCGGCTCTTACGGCTGGAGCGGCGAAGCGGCAAAAGAAATAGAAAATACGGCTTCAGGCGTGGCGTCTTTTGAGCCGCCGGTAAAAGCGGTTTTTAATCCTTCGCAAGAAGAACTGCAAAAATGTTTCGAAGCCGGCAAAGAGTTCGCTAAAAAAATAAAGAGTGCAGAGTGAAGCTGAAGTGTTTTCGCTCTTGTAGTTAAAAAGGAGGCGTAAATGAAAGGATTGGTCTGCAAGTTTTGCGGCTACGTTGCTCTTGACGGAAAAACCGACGTTTGTCCGGTCTGCCATATGAAAAACGCTTTTGAAGAAAAAGAAGACGCTTATAAAACGCCTGATTTTAAAGCGGAGAAAGGCGAAAGCGAAAAGAAGCACATTCCTTTTTTTGCTCCGGTAAATGAAAGCGGATTGATACCCGGGACAAAATGCGTCAGGGTAAAGATCGGCGAAATTCTTCATCCTTCGCTTCCCGAACATTTTATTGCGAACATAACTTTTTATCTGGACAATAAATTTCTGGCACGTATGCAGCTTACGCCGGACGTCAACCCTGCGGCAGCGGTTCATTTGAAAGAAGGGTCAAAAGGAAAAGTGCAGGTTATAGAAAACTGCAACATTCACGGAAAATGGTATAACGAAACAGAAATTTAATAAGACGGAGTGAAAAGTTAAAAGTGAAGAGTGAAGATAATTCGGTTTCAGAGGAGCTGAAACACAACAACTCAACTCTTCACTCTTTTTCTAAAAAGGGAGGAAGCAATGTCAAAATCGGTTAAAGGAACGCAGACGGAAAAAAATTTGATGCAGTCTTTTGCGGGCGAATCGCAGGCCAGAATGAGGTACACCTATTTCGCTTCAAAAGCGAAAAAAGAAGGTTTTGAGCAGATTTCCGCAATTTTTACCGAAACGGCGGACAATGAAAAAGAGCATGCCGAAAGATTTTTTAAATTTTTGGAAGGCGGAACGGTTGAAGTAAAAGCCTCTTTTCCCGCGGGAATTATAGGGCCTACCACGGAAAACCTTAAAGCCGCGGCGGCAGGCGAAAATGAAGAACACACTAAGCTTTATCCGGAATTTGCCGATATTGCCGATAAAGAAGGGTTTCCGGAAATAGCCGAATGCTGGAGAAGGGTTTCGGTTGCCGAAAAACATCATGAAGCCAGATATTTGTACCTTTTAGACAATCTTGATAACGGCAGGGTTTTCAAAAAAGATATGGAAGTCAGATGGAAATGCCGCAACTGCGGATACGTTTATACGGCGAAAGAAGCCGTAGAAAAATGCCCCGCATGCCTGCACCCGAAAGCCTATATGGAAGAATTGGCAGACAACTTCTAAAAAACAGAGTGAAGAGTTAAAAGTGAAGAGTGAAGATTTTGTTTTCGCGGGA
This sequence comes from Candidatus Endomicrobium macrotermitis, assembly GCA_031271405.1. Taxonomy (GTDB): domain Bacteria; phylum Elusimicrobiota; class Endomicrobiia; order Endomicrobiales; family Endomicrobiaceae; genus Endomicrobium; species Endomicrobium macrotermitis. The sequence goes on from JAISVT010000039.1 coordinate 75,795, forward strand.
TTTTATCCCGCGAAAACGGGTAAAACTTTTTCTGCGGTACTAAGTTTCGCAGAAAGATAATATTTTCACTAGATATTCGGGAAGTATCTATTAATGATATTATAGAACGTATTATTATCGGCGGTTGGCCTGTTAACATCAACAAGACCGAAACTGCCGCAAAAAGATTAAATAAATCTTATACCGATTTGCTGGCCGATGTGGATTTGTCAAAGGTTTCCAAAGTATCGCGCGATTCCGGTAAAATAAGAGCTTTGTTGAAATCTTTGGCGAGAAATATTTCGACGCCTGCAAATATACAGACTTTGACCGATGACGCAAAACAAGATTCCGATACGCTTTCGCGTATAACCGTAAACGAGTGTTTGGACGCGCTGGAACGCCTTATGATAATTGAAAATCAGCCGGCCTGGAATACTCATATACGCTCGTCTGCGGAATTACGCAAAACCCCGAAAAGACATTTTGCCGACGTTTCTTTGGCTGTAAGCGTTTTGGGTTTAGACAAGGAATCCATATTGAACGATCCCAAGTATTTAGGTTTTTTATTCGAATCTTTGGCGGTCCATAATTTGAGAGTTTATTCGCAGGCAAATGACGCGAGTGTTTACCACTACCGCGATTCAAACAATGATGAAATAGACGCGGTTGTGCAAAACCGGGCAGGGGAATGGGCAGCTTTTGAGGTCAAACTCGGTTCAGGCGCTTTTGACGAAGCCGCTGAAAATCTGATACGTATCACAAAGAATATTTCCAAAAAATGCTCTTCGCTTAATATCATTACCGGGACAGGAAACACTTATACCCGTCCTGACGGAGTAAATGTCGTATCTTTGTCGTCTTTGGGAGTATAGCTTCCGTCATGAAAGCAGTAAGTTAAATGAGCAAAACATATTTGTCGCAAGCCGGGGGCGCGGGTAAGGCCCATTATCTTTTTAAACGCATTTTTGAGGAACAGGGTGCCGGGGGTACCCCCGATACAAAATTGCGCGTTTTTGCTTTTGTCAAAGACGAAGAACTTAATTCCTTTTACGATGACGTTAAGGCATTCTTCCAGTCTTCCGGTTTTCCCGTCTTAATTTTTCCTTCCGATGACGTTCAGCAAAGGACTTTTGCGGCCGATAAAATCAAAAAATTGAACGGTTTTATTCTTTGCGCGTCCGATATTTCCATAAACGCGCCGGTTTCCGCGCCTGATGCCGACGAAGGCATAACCCTGCGTAAAAATGTGAATTTTAAGTTTGCGGATTTTATATCCGCTTTGGTCAAAATCGGTTATGAACGCGTTCATTTTGCCGAAGATAAATGCCAGTTTGCGGTGCGCGGAGACATTGTCGATATCTGGCCTGCCGCAAGCGATACTCCCGTAAGAGTATTGTTCGAATACGACAATATAGACGCCGTCAGAGCCTTTGATCCCGGCACGCAGCTTTCCAATAATTTCATAGACGAAATAAAGATTTTGCCCGTAAAAGAAACGGGGCACGGTTTTACGATTAAAGACTATTTTAAATGGCGGAGCGAAGAGCGGGGAGTGAAGAGTGTAGATGAAGACAATGGATTGCTTCTTCCGGCTAAAACATTCGAGGGCGGGCTTTCCAGCAATGACGGCCGAAAAGGGGTTATTCCCCCTGAGGGGTCTGCCGTTAACGCCGCGCTTCTTTTCTTTGACTATCCTTTGTCCAAAGAAGAAGAAAAACAATATGAAAACGGCGAAGTTATCATAAACGACCCGTTAAATCCGAAATCGCAGTCCCAGGGGTATAAAAGTTTTACGGGTTTGGCGGGCGGTTTTCAGGGAAACATCAAATATTTTGTAGAAACAGTAAAGGGGTTTGCCGAAAATAAAGTCAAGATAAAAATATACTGCGCAAACGACGGGGAAAGGGAAAGAATCGCGGATATTTTTCATGAAAGCGGGTGGGAAGGAAAACCGCCGGAATTTGTTTACGGCAATCTTTCTCAGGGGTTTTATTTAGAAAAAGAAAACCTTGCCGCAATATCAAGCCGCGAAATGCTTTATAAGAAAAAGCCGGTAAGTTTTCCCAAAATCAAGGGCGGCAGGAGATTAGAAGGAATTTGGGAAATATCGGCAGGCGATTATGTAGTGCACGAAAAATACGGGATAGGGCGTTATAAAGGATTAAAAACCATTTCGCGCCATGACAAAACTTCCGAATATCTTTGCATAGAATACACAAAAGGCGACAAACTTTATGTTCCGCCGGAAGAAATAAAAACCGTAAAAAAATATATAGGCGTTGAAGGAGTGAAGCCGAAACTTTATTCTATGGACACCTTCGCGTGGGAAAGGGTCAAATCCAGAGCGCGCGAAGCTGCCGCGGAGTTTGCCAAAGAACTTTTAAAGCTCTACGCCGAAAGAAGTAAAATAAAAAGGACGCCTTTTGCCCGCGAAACTCCGTGGGAAAAAGAACTCGAAGACGCTTTCCCTTATGACGAAACCCCCGATCAGCTTAAAGCCATAGAAGACGTAAAAAGCGATTTTTTAAAGCCTTACCCTATGGAAAGGCTTGTCTGCGGCGACGTAGGCTACGGGAAAACCGAAGTTGCGGTGCGAGCCGCGTTTAAAGCCGTTCAGGAAAATTTTCAGGCCGCCGTTTTGGTGCCGACAACGGTTTTGGCGCAGCAGCATTTTAACACTTTTTACAACAGGCTCTCGCCTTTCCCTACAAGGGTGGAAGTTTTAAGCAGGTTTCAGTCTAAAGCAAACCAAAAAAAGCTCATAGCCGAACTTGAGCAGGGCAAAATAGATATTATTGTAGGCACGCACCGGCTTTTGCAAAAAGACGTCAAATTTAAAAATCTCGGTATTTTGATAGTTGACGAAGAGCACCGTTTCGGCGTAAAGCAGAAAGAAAAAATCAAAACCATGAAGAAAAACATAGATATTTTAATGCTTTCGGCAACGCCTATTCCCAGAACATTGTCATCGGCTTTGTCGGGTTTTAGGGATTTGTCGGTAATAGAAACTCCTCCTTTCGGAAGGCTTCCGATAGAAACGTCCCTTTCTGCGTACGACGAAAAACTTGTTAAAAACATAATACAGGCGGAACTTGCGCGAAACGGACAGGTTTTTTACGTTTATAATAAAGTTGAAACCATCCTTACCAAAGCCGAACAAATCAAAAAACTCGTGCCGGACGCAAAGCTCGGAGTCATTCACGGCCAGATGCACGCAAAAGACATAGAAAACATAATGTGGAAATTTACGAATATGGAACTCGATATTTTAATCGCCACTACAATAATAGAGTCCGGCCTTGATATTCCTTCGGTCAATACGATGATTATAGAAGAATCTGAAAATTTCGGCCTTTCCCAGCTTTACCAGCTTCGCGGGAGAATAGGCAGGGACAGGAAAAAGGCGTACTGCTATCTTTTTTATAAAGACAAAACTTTAAGCGGCGAAGCGGTAAAAAGGCTTGAAGCCATGAAAGAGTTCAGCGAGCTTGGCTCGGGTTTCAGGCTTGCGCTTAAAGACCTTGAAATAAGGGGCGCCGGCGGGATACTTTCCGCAAACCAGCACGGTTTTGTGCGCGATATAGGCTACGATATGTTTTCCAAACTTCTTGAAGAAGAGGGCAAAAAAATAAAAGGCGAAAGCGCAAGCAAAACTTCCGCAAAAGAAAACGGCGAAATAGATTTGAAAGTCAACGCGTTAATACCCCAAACCTATATTGAAGACGAAGACATAAGAATACTGTTTTACAGAAAGCTTTCGGACGCGCGAAACGCCGAAACTCTGGACAAAGTCAAAGAAGAACTGACAGACCGTTTCGGAAAACTTCCGCAAGAAGTCAAAACGCTCTTTGAAATTACGGCGTTAAGGCTTAAAGCCCGGGAATTCGATATCGAAAGGATATCGGAAGACAACAACTATATATATGTGTATTTTTCGAATGAAGCCGATTTCTCAAGCGCCGATATACCCATGCTTATAAAGAATTATTCAAAAGAGATTGAATTTATAAACGGAAAAGGCTACGCTTTCAAACTCAAGAAATACGAAATAAGCGTTCCCGCTTTGGAATATATAAAGGCGCTTCTTGCAAAGCTGGGGAATTATTTTAAAAAATGAGATGTTTCGCGGCATTTCTGCATACTTTTTGAACGTCTGCAAAAAGTACGGCAGGGGCCGGTGGGCGCGCAGCGCTCCCTGTCAAATTGACTAATATTTCCTAAAATAGTAACATTTACGAATTAGCAGATTGTAATTAAAAGGAGCAGTAACGATGAAGAAAATTTTATTGTTTGCGGCGTTTGCCGTGCTGGGGCTTGGAGCCTGCAAGGATGGCGGCAATCTTGTCGCAAAAGTAGGCGGAACTAAAATAACCGAAGCGGCTCTTGAAGAAAAGCTTGCGGCAACGCCTCCGTCTTATCAAAGTTACGTAAATACTCCCGCCGGCAGAAAGCAGTTTGTAGATTCTGTCATAAGGGAAGCCATAGTGGTAGAGTCGGCGAAACAGGCCGGAGCGGAAAAGAAGAAAGAGTATTCCGAGGCTTTGAAAGAATTTAAGGCCGAACAGGAAAGGCAGTACGAAGAATATAAAAACGGGCTTTTGATAGAAACTTACATAAGAGAAGTCCATAACGGCATAGCGGCAAGCGACGAAGAAATTAACGCTTACTATGAAGCCAATAAAGAGCAGTTTGAAAAACCGGTCGCGTTTACCGTAAAACACATTTTAGTTTCCGATAAAGCCGAAGCCGAAGCCGCTTACGCAAGGCTTGAAAAAGGCGAAAATTTCGATAAAGTGGCCAAAGAAGTTTCACAGGACAAAGCTTCCGCTCAAACCGGCGGTCTTATAGGGCCGTTCAGAAAGGGCGAACTTGTTCCCGAATTCGAGCAAGCGGCTTTAAATCTTAAAAAGAACGAAATGTCGGGGCTTGTCGAAACGCTTTACGGTTATCACATAATACTTAAAGTTTCCGATCAGGTTCTTCCGGCCATTCCCCTTGAAGACGCAAAGGCCGAAATCAGAAGAACGCTCGAAAAAGACAGATTTGAGAAATGGTTTGAAGATAAGAGAAAAAGCCTCGGCGTACAGGTAAACTACGATTTGCCCATAGTTTCAGGCGCGGTTATTCCGCAGGAAGAAAGCGAAATAATCGAAGTTGAAGAAGAAGCGGCAGCAACACCTGCGGTAAAATAAAAAATACGGGAGCGGAAAATGACTAGAAGAAATCTGACGGCTGTTTTAGTATCGGTTTTTTTTGCGGCCAACGTCTTTGCGGCGTCCGAAGTCGTAGACCAGACGATTGCCGTAGTAAACGGAGAGCCTATTTTTACGTCGGAATTTAATGCCGTACTTATGCCTATGATCGAACAGTACAAACAGACGGTTCCCGCGGCGGAACAGTCTGACGCTAAAATCAACGAACTTAAAGATAACGTTTTGAACCAGAAAGTTGACGACACTCTTTTGAAACAGGAAGTTAAAAAACAGAAAGTTAAAGTTTCGAAGAAAGAGATTCAGGAGGGAGTCGCCCAGATAAAGCAAAGGTTTGCAAACGAATCCGAATTTGCGGCCGAACTTAAAAAAGAAAATATGTCGGTTTCCGCGTTCGAAAAGAAACTTGAAGAGCAGCTTGCCGTTATGAAGCTTGTAAGGCAAACGGTGGATTCGAAAGTTAAACCCCCGACCGAAGCGGAAGTGAAAAGTTTTTACGATCAGGTCCTGATAAAAATGAAAGGCGGAGTATCGGGGCTTTCCGCGGAAGAAGACGCGTTGGCCGCCAACCTTTCGGTTTTTCTTAAAAGAATGTCCGGCGAGCAGGTAAGAATAAGGCAGATCTTCATAAACAGCCCGAAAACCGCAACTCCCGAAGAAGCAAAAGCCGCGCAGTCGAGAGTAAGCGCTGTTAAAAAGGCGCTTCAGGGCGGTGAAGGTTTTGCAGAAGCCGCGGGCAAGTATTCCGAAGATGCTGCTTCCAAAGCCAGAAACGGAGACCTCGGCATAGTGGTCAAAGGCGATTTGCTTCCCGAAATAGACAAAAAAGTTTTTGCAATGTCGGTAGGCGATTATACGAAAGAACCGATCAAGACCGACACCGGGTACCACTTTATAAGAGTCGAAGAAAAAAGAGCGAGCAAAGATTATTCTTTTGACGAAGTGAAAAGCGACATAGGCGAGCTTTTGTATCAGAACAGCGCAAGACAGGCATACGCGAACTATATAAAAGATTTGAGAGCGAATGCCAATATAAAAGAAAATAAATCCTGGTAAATAATATGAGCGGGACAGTGTCCCAAAAACCGCGTATCGCAATAACTTTAGGCGATCCCGCGGGCATAGGAAGCGAAATAGTTTTAAGGGCTGTAAATTCTTTGGAAGTCCAAAGGGTTTGCAGCCCTGTCATTTTCGGAGACGAAGCGGCAGTTAAAAATTATGAATTACGAATTACGAATTACGATTTTGTTTCAACTTCGAATGTCGGCAAAATAATGCTTTGCAAACCTTCGAAAAAGTCCGGAATAGCGGCTTTTAACGCAATAAAAGCGGCGGTGCAGTTTTGCCTTGACGGCAAAGCCGGCGCTTTGGTCACGGCTCCGGTATCGAAAGAATCGTTAAAACTTGCCGGAGTCAAATATCCGGGACATACCGAACTTTTGGCGGCTTTGACAAAAAGCCGCGATGTTGCCATGCTTATGGCATGCGGCGAAATTTTAAGCGTAATGGTAACAAGGCACATACCTCTTTCGCAGGTTTCGAAGAAATTAAAAACCGCAGATATAGTAAAAACGGTCCGTATTGCCGCTGATTTCCTGTCCGTCATTACGACGGGCAAAGCCCCGAAGCAATCCGGGGCGGTTGATTCCGCGCTTCGCTCTTTAAACTCCAAACTGCCTTTAAAAGTTGCTCTCTGCGCCCTAAACCCTCATGCAGGCGACAACGGCATTTTAGGCAATGAAGAAAAGAAAATAATCTATCCCGCTTGCGGGCTTTTAAAAAAAATGAAAATAGACGTTTCGGCTCCGATACCGGCGGATTCCGCCTGGCTTAAAACGAAAAACGGCGAATTTGACCTTATATGCGGAATGTATCACGATCAAATAATGATACCTCTGAAATGCATAGACGCAAAAAAAATAGTAAACGTCACGGCAGGCCTGCCTTTCGTAAGAACTTCCCCGGGGCACGGCACGGCGTTTGACATAGCCGGCAAAGGCAAAGCCGATCCGTCGGCTATGATAGAAGCTATACTTTTTGCCGCAAAAGCCGTAAAGAACAAAGCGCAGATATGCGCGGGCAAAAGGATTTTTAATGGAACTCGTTGAGTTCTCGCCGGATTTTTTAAATGATATAATAGCCATAGAAAACGAGTCTTTCCCGAATCCCTGGAAAGAAAAAATGTTTCTCGATTCCGCGGCCAACCGGCTTGTAGAGTTTAAAGTAGCCGTTGAAAACGGAAAAACCGCGGGGTACTGTTTGTTTTGGGTCGCGGGAGACCAGTCCGAAATATTAAGCATTGCCGTTTCTTTGCAGTTCAGGCGTCGATCTTTCGCGAAACAAATGCTTGAATATATAATCGGGCGTTCAAAAGAAAAAGGCGCGCAGTGCGTTTTTCTTGATGTCAGGGCGGGAAATGCCGCGGCGGTCAAGCTGTACGATTCTTTCGGTTTTGAAAAAACCGGCATCAGAAAAAAATATTATCCGGGCGCGGGCGGCGGCGAAGACGCGTTAATTTTAAGGAAAAAATTGAAATGAAAAAAAGCATAGCTTTAGCTTTAGGGTTTATATTTTTTGCGCAAAGCGCGGCGTTTGCGTCTAATTTCGAAGCGTATAAGTCTTACCTTAAAGGCGTTTTGGCTTTGAAAGACGGAGAAATCGAGGAAGCCAGAAAAGAATACGAAAAAACGGTTTCTTCGGATGAGCGGGCTTTGGCTGTGTCCAAAGATTTGGTTTATATGTACTGGCAGGCCGGAAATAAAGACAAGGCTTTTCAAACCGCGGAAAAAATAGAAAAAGCTGACGGAAACAATCCCCAGACGTCGATTTTTCTGGGCGTGTTTTATCTTGTCGCAAACGAACCCGACAAAGCCAAACGGCATTGGCAGGAAACCCTGCGCCTTGACCCGGAAAACGAAACCGCTACGGCTTACCTTGCCGCCTATTATTATTCGGACAACAAACTGAAGGAGTCAGCCGAATACTGGAACAAATTTTTAGCCCGGCAGCCGGATTCGGCCTCGGGCTATCTGCAGCTTGCTTTGGTTCAGGAAAAACTGGGCAAAACCGAAGAGGCTTTGAAATCTTTCGACAAAGTCATATCTTTAAAACCCGAAGCGAGGGAAGCTTACCTTTCTAAAGCGAGAATATACGAAACGAATAAGCAATACGACTCGGCGATCAAAGAGTATGAAGAGTATGTAAAATTTTTCCCGGACAATATTTACGTTTTGATGTATCTGGGGAAATGTTATTTTGATAAGGGCGATTATCCGTCAGCCGAAAAAATATTTTTAAAAACGAAAAAAGCGCTTGGTTCCGATATAACATCAAGCTATTGGCTGGGAGTCGCATACGAAAAATCCGGAAAAATAGACAAAGCGGCCGCGGAATTCGAAGACGTGTATAAGAAAGAAAAGGGTATCGAGATACTTGCGCGTCTGGGCTATTATTACTCGCTTCTTAAAGATTACTCGAAAGCCGACAGGGAGTTCAAATCCGCTTTGGACGAAGAACCGTTCAACCACGAGCTTTTGTACCTGAGGGCGTTAAATTATATGGATTGGGAAAGGTACGATAATGCCGTCCGGTACTTTATAAAAACAATCGAATTAAAGCCCGATTTTGCCGACGCGTATTTCTTTTTGGGTTCCGCACATGAAAAAAACGGACATTTTGACAATGCCGAAAAAGCGTTTTTACAGGCTTTAGAAATAGATCCCGACCACACAAGAGCATTGAATTATCTGGGATATATGTATGCGGACAGAGACATAAAGCACGAAGAGGCCGAACGGTATTTGACAAGGGCGCTGACTCTTGAGCCGCAAAACGGCGCGTATCAGGATTCGCTCGGCTGGCTTTATTACAGACAGGGCAAATACGAAAGCGCCGCGCAGGTTTTGCTGTCCGCGTCAACACTTACCAGAGACCCTCTGGTTTACGACCATTTAGGCGATGTCTATGTGGCGCTCGGCAGGATAGGCGACGCATGGGTGGCGTACGCTTTGTCTTACGATATAAAAGCCGACAAAAACGTTAAAAAGAAACTCAATATGACGCAGGAGAATATTCCGAAAGACGAGCTGTATAAGCAGATGCTTTTAAGAAGCGAAAGCAATTATCTTAAATTGTTTTCTTTTAAAACCGGCTTTGTTTCAAAATTCAGTTCCGGAGTTTTGAGTTTAAAAACCTACATCCCTTTCAATTATGTTAAAAATGAAGGCATAAGCCTGGAAATTCCCGGAAGGTTTATTCCGGGCGGGGCGGCAGCGTATATGGAAAACGGCGAAGTGTCGTATATGCCTAAAGCCGTAGGGGATTCCGTGCCCGCCGAAATGGCGGAAATGATAGATTTTGCCGCGTCCGTTTTTAATAAAGATTTTTACGGACATTTCGCCGACGCGCAAATCGAACATAAAGGCAAAAGAATCATTTACTCGGCGGCTGACGGTTCGCAGCTGGTTTTAAACTCCGAAAACGCTTTGATAGAAAAAATCTCGAAAAACGGCATAACCGTAAAGATTTCCGAATATAAAAGTTTCGCGGTTTCCAAACTTCCGTCAAAAATTACGGTCAAATCCGAAAATTTGAAAGTGAAAGCTGCTTTTGAAGCCGGAAAATTTTCTTTTTCGGACAAAACACATATAAAAGGCATCGCATTGCCGGCGGCTGAACCGCCGCAGGCGGAAGAAAATGAACCTGACAATAAAGACTCCGGCAAAAATTAATTTATTTCTTGAAATAACGGAAAAAAGGCCTGACGGTTACCATAACCTGGAATCTATAATGCAAACCGTAGGCCTCTGCGACGAATTGTCCTTTGAACCGGCGGAAAAAGACATAGCGTTATCCGTCATCGGCTCCGGACGGAATCCGGGTTCGCCCGTCATTCCCGAAATTCACGGCCGTGAATCTGCCGTTAACTCAATTGCATCTCTTCCAACGGAACAAAACATCGTTTTCAAAGCAGCCAAGGCCTTAAAAGAAAACTTCAACGTACAAAAAGGCATAAAAATAACTTTAAAGAAAAACATACCTTCCGGCGCAGGTCTCGGCGGCGGCTCTTCGGACGCCGCGGCAACTGTCAATGCTCTTGTAAAACTTTGGGGCATAAAAGCCGAAAAGTCCGAACTTAATAAAATCGCCTCAAAACTCGGCGCCGACGTCCCGTTTTTCCTTACGGGCGGCACCGCATTGTGCGAAGGGATAGGAGACATTGTCTCGCCGTTGGCGGGACGGAGCGGAGAGTTAAGAGTGAAGAGTGAAAATAAATATGCCGCTGCGGGCGGAATTGAAAATTCCGCGGAGCAATCCGATGTTGCCGGTTCCGCGCTACGCGCTTCAAACTTCAAACTGAATGCGGTTCTCGTAAATCCCGGCTTCGGCGTTCCGACGCCGTCGGTGTATAAAAAGGTCAAACTCCCGTTTACAAATACGCGTAAAATTGATAAAATCAAAAACCTGATTGAAAAAGGTTCTTTCAACGCCGAAAGCGCAAAAGAAGTATGTTTTAACAGGCTCGAAGACTTCGTCTTCGGCGATTATCCCGAGATAAAAAAAATAAAAGATATTTTGGCGTCTTTGGGCTGCGCGAGCCTTATGTCCGGCTCCGGCGCAACGGTTTTCGGCATATACGATAAGCCGGTTGAGCAAAAAATCAAAGCCGGACTTGAAAAACATAATTGGAACTTTTGGTTTACGGAAACAATATAATCGGTTTGTCCGTCATTTCCGAGCGTATCCCGCTTTTAACCCCTATGTCAATTCCGGGATGGTGTAATGGTAGCACAAGGGATTTTGGATCCCTTTGTCTAGGTTCGAATCCTAGTCCCGGAGTATCCTTTTTTGCTTTGCCTTTGAAGTTTTTACTTCCTTTTTACCGGGAGTTCAAACTTCCAAACAGTTTTCAATATAATACTAATCCGAATTATGCCATTACGCGCATTAGTAAGGTCTGTCAATCCTGCGCGGCAGCCGCAGGATCTATAAATAACGCCTTTCCAATAGACCCTGCGACGGACGATTGCCCCCGCTGTCAATGGATAGCCATGATACTGATAATAGATGTATGCGGCAATTTTATGCCGTAAATGCCGCGTTTCAACAAAGTCCAAAAACTTATTAAGTTCGTTAAAAATGTAAAACAGTTCTAATTTCTTTAAACTTAAGAACTAAAATATAAAAATTGTTCTTATCTGGTTGTAAAATAGAACAAAATATGCTAATTTGTTCTTATCTTTTTATGAAAAGGAACAAATTATGAAGAATTTAATAGGAACTTACCGCTTGCAGCCGGAAAGATTTATGGCTTTTATCCCAAATCCATTTCCTCCTAAACTTGATAATCTTCCGATTACAATTATACAAAAACATACTGAAGCAGTTCGTCTTTTAGGTAAACTTGACGGAATAACGCAAATTTTACCGGATAAAGACTGCTTTTTAGAGATGTTTGTCCGCAAGGACGCTTCCAGTTCAAGCCAAATAGAAGGAACAAGAGCAACAATGATAGATGCCATTGAGGCACTTAACGTTGACAAGAGCAGTAATATACCTTCGGATGTTGACGATATTTTGCACTATATAGATGCTTTAAATTACGGTTTAACACGCGCTGTTGATTTTCCGTTTACTTTGCGCTTTATAAAAGAACTTCATTCAAAACTTATGGTAGGCGCGCGTTCAACTCATCATGCTTATCCCGGAGAGTTTAGAAGCACTCAAAATTGGATTGGCGGAACGCGTCCCGATAACGCCCGTTTCGTGCCGCCGCCGGTGAGCGAAATGGTTTCGGCAATGAATGATTTTGAAAATTTTATACATGACGATAAAGATTTTATGCCTCTGATAAAGGCGGCATTGCTGCACGCGCAATTTGAAACTATCCATCCCTTTGTAGATGGAAACGGCAGGACGGGCAGAATGATTGTAACTATGTATTTGTGGCATAAAAATTTTTTGGAATCGCCGGTTTTATATTTATCTGCATACTTTAAGCGCCACCAAGAAATTTATTATGAAAAGTTAGATAGTTATCACAATGATAAAAGCGATGTTTCCGGTTGGATTGATTTCTTTTTAGACGGGATAATTGATATTGCAAAAGAATCCATAGCAACTTGCCGTGAAATAATGTCTTTGCGGGAACAAGATATGCACAAACTGGCAAGCCTCGGTAAAGGGTCTGCCGAAAGCACAATGAAAGTTCTCAAAGAATTATATAGAATACCTACGGTAGGCGTTTCCGATATAGCAAAATGGACGGGGTTTACACAGCGCGGGGCAGATAAAGTTATTGAACGGTTGGAAAAAATGGGTATTTTAGAACCGCTTAATCCAAATGAAAACTATGCACGGAAATTTATTTATAAAAAATACGTAAATTTGTTTTTTGATAAAAATAATACGCGTTAAAAAGTTTTCGGTTATGATCGTGCCCAAGAGGAAGAAAAGTAAAAAGGAGATACTTATGAGCAACAGAGCTTACTGCGGTCTTGACTGCGATAGCTGCGACGCATTTATCGCGACAAAAAACAATGACGACGCGCTGCGCGAAAAAACGGCAAAAAGCTGGAGCGCTATGAACAATGTTGAAATTAAGCCCGAACATATAAACTGTACGGGCTGCAAATCTGACGGCGTGAAAACTTTTTTCTGCTCAAATCTCTGCGAAATAAGGAAGTGCAATATAGAAAGAAAAGCCGACAACTGCTCTTCCTGTGACAAATACCCCTGCGAGCCCGAAAATAACGTAGTAACAAGTTCTAAAGACGCCAAAGATTTTATAGAGTCTTTAAAGAAATAAACCTGTAAAAATCTTATCCGCTTTGAAGTTTTTACTTCCTTTTTGCAAATATGCGTATTAGCATGTCATCCTGCGCGGCAGTCGCAGGATCTATAAATAACGCCTTTCCCATAGACCCTGCGATGGACGATTGTCCCCGCTGTCAATGGATAGCCATGATACTGATAATAGGTGTATGCGGCAATTCGTCAAAAAGAGTCCCGACCACGCGGTTATATCGGAATCCGTCAAGCAAAATTTCGGCTGTCCGTATAGTTCATTTTTTCGTTTTTACACTTTCAAAAAAATGCCTGTTTCAAACATTATCTTTAAGAAATCGGGGACAGTTTCTCGGCGGTTCCAGTCGCGCTGCAATTCGCAGGCAAGCTGTGGTATGCTTATAAGGTTTGCTCCGGCTTGTTCTACTCTGCGCAGAGCGGTTTCGTGCGCAAGTACGGATGTTCCGCCTACGGCGTCAACTACGGGATAAACTTCATAGCCTTCTTTTAACGCGTCAAGCGTAGGGAAGGTAAGGCAGGCTTCCGTCCATAATGCGGTCATTATGAGTTTTTTGCGTTCCGTAGCTTTTACCGCTGCGTAAAATTCTTTGTCTTCCCACGCGTTGATGGAAGTCCTGTCATAAGATGGGATGTTTCCGAGTACGGCTTTTAAATCGGTTACGGTCTCTTTATTGTTTCCGGTTTGAACGTTCACGGTCGATAATACCACCGGCAGTTTGAACGCTTTTGCGATTTCTGCCACTGCGATGATATTCTTGAGAAGCTGAAATCTGTCCATCGAATTGATGGACTGTACTTGCGTAGGCTGGTAATCGATGATAATCAAGGCGCTGTTTTGCGGAGTTAACAAATGGTCTTTCTTTGAGTCCCTTACAGGCGAGATGCTTGTCATGCTATCCTCCTTTAGGCAACTGCTATGTTATACATCATAATACTTTTAGAAAGGAAAGTCATCTTAACAAGCACAAGAAATTAAAAACCGTGCATTTGACACGCTACCCGCATTATTGTTTAATTGCAATATCGGCAGTCAATTTTGTATTTCCGGATAAATAAAATTATGAATGAAATATTTTTAATAATCATAGTTGTCTGCGTATTCGTTCTGCCGTTTTTTGTAAGAAAAATAGAAGAAAACCTTGAAATATTCTTATTTGTCTGCGGCGTTTTGGCGGCGACCGCCGCTTCTTTGTGGAGCAAAGAGTTAATTATAAGCGCTTTGGAAGCGCCCGTGCATATTTGCATAGTGCTGTTTTTTGTCAGCATTATATTTAAGCAATTTCACGGCTCTATATGCGCTTTGGCGGATTTTGCCGGCGAAAAGTGCGGCATAGCGGTAACGCTTGCGCTTATAGTGATAGTTTTAGGATTTTTATCAAGCGTCATAACGGCAATAGTGGCGGCTCTTATATTAAGCGAAATAGCAAGTATTTTGTGCATTACGCGCCGGGACCGCATAAAACTTATAGTTTACAGCTGCTTTGCAATCGGCGCCGGCGCCGTGCTTTTGCCGGTAGGCGAGCCGCTCAGCACGATAACGATTTCTAAACTCGCCGAACCCCCGCACAACGCGGACGCTTTCTTTTTGCTGAAACTTTTGTGGCCTTATACCGTTTCAATCATACTGATAATGGCTTTTCTTGCCTATAAAATAGCCGATAAACCGACCGAGGGACCGACCTGCGAATTGGTACGCGGGATACACTCTTTCAAAGAAATTATAACCCGCACTTTAAGGGTGTATGTGTTTATTCTGGCGTTGGTTTTTTTAGGCGAAGCGCTGCAGCCGCTGGCTTCAAGATTTATTGTTTTTCTGTCGGCGCCGGTAATTTACTGGGTCAACCTTGTTGCGGCCGTTCTTGACAATGCCACGGTAGCGGCGATTGTCGTGGTGCCCGAAATGTCAAGGCAGTCTTTAACATATTTGCTTGTAAGCTTAATTGTCGGCGGCGGTATGCTTGTGCCGGGCAATATCCCCAACATTATTTCCGCCTCAAAACTGCGCATAAAAAGCAAAGAATGGGCAAAAATAGCCATACCGCTCGGCATGATATTGTTTGTTTTGTATTTTGTAGCGCTGACAGTATGCTACGGTTTTTTTAATTAAAATACCGTATTTATAGTTTGACGTCCGCGGGTTTTACGGCTGCTTCCTTTTCGTTTTCGGAAAGCTCGAAGAAAGGCTGTTTGGCGAAATTAAACATCTTCGCTATTATATTGCCCGGAAACTGCTCTCTTTTTGTATTAAAAATTAAAACGTTAGCATTATAAAAACGCCTTGCCTTTTGGATTTTATCTTCCGTTTCCGTTAAATCTTCATGCAATTTCAAAAAGTTCTGATTTGCTTTGAGTTCGGGATACGCTTCCTGAAGCGCAAATAAGTTTTTTAAAACGCCGCTCAACGCATTTTCGTCTTCGGCTGTTTTTGCCACGCTGTTGTGTTCGGCCATGGCCGCGCTTCTTGCTTTTGTAACTTTTTCGAAAGTTTCAGCTTCATGGGATGCGTAGCCTTTAACAGTTTCTACAAGATTGGGTATTAAATCATATCGCCTTTTTAAGTGGGTATCTATATCGCTCCATGCTTCGGCAGTCTTGTTTTTAAGGCTGACAAATTTATTGTACGCCAGCATTACATATAATGCGCATACGGCAATAACCGCAAAAATTATCGTTGTTATCATTTTAAAAAGCTCCTTGCATATAGTGCCGCGTATTAACGTCCCCGCCCGCCGCCGCCGCCAAATCCGCCGCCGCTCCTGCCTCTGCCTCCGCTTTCGGACCCTGACCTTAGAGACGAAATAAGAGTGCTTCTTGTTATTCTTCTCCCGTCGGCTATTTTTTTGTACCGGTATTCATCAAAATTCGGAATCGCATTTTTAAAACGATTTACCCACTTATTTTCTATTCCGAAAACAAAAGCATATGGCAAATAATCCGTGAAAATCCGCTCGCTGTCGGTGGGTACGGACATCATTACCCTGTCTTTTTCGGCCGTATTCATATAGCGGTAAAAACCGCTGATTTCTTTAAAAAGTTCTTTGCCTTCGGAAGTAAAAACATACAGCGCGTTATAATAAATAAAAAATGCCGCCGCAGATACAATAAAACACGCCGATATGATAAGCGATTCGGCAGAAATAAGCTTTACATCGACAAACGCATTTATCCATGTGATTATGGAAAGAATAAGAAACGGAATCCTGAATTTCGGCAAAAAAAGTATTACAAATATAAAAAAATACACCCACATAATAAGATAGTCAGTATTAAGAAGAACACTTATATCAAAGACTGTTAATATGCGGACAGTCAGGGCAAAAGCGCAAAGAAATACGAACTGTTGCGATAAATTTAAAAAAGCGGCGCGGAGATTGCCTGCTTTGGGGATCAGTGCCAGCAGAAAAGCTATGAAGCAGCCCATGCAAATTAAAAAAAACACTTCCGGATCTGACGAATCCGCAATTATGTCTGACGTAACAGCGGTTACCGCGGCAAACATTAGCGCCGTTGTTATCGCCAGTGCCGGTATTCTGTAGAGCTTGTTTCCTTTAATATATTTTGATTGCTCCCGCATAAATATCTTATGAATCATTTTTAAGCAGTCGTTAATTACGGGCCAATTTCTACTTTCTATTGTGATTCTATCGTTTTTGCCGAATAAAGAAGCGATAATGCATTTTTCTTCTTCGGGCAGGCCGGCCGTATCTCTGTCCAGTACTGTCAGCACGGCCTCTTTCCAAAATAACTTTCCTTCTTCCGTAATTTCTATTTTCCCTTTGATTATAAGGCTTAATACGGCATTTGCAAATATTTGCCGGGAGGAAGACTCTCTGTTCCACAACAGGCCAATAAGGGCAGGCGATAACCCTTGCGGCGGCGCAAACTGCGCAGTTGCCGTGCCGGTATATTTTTTTCCGCCGCCATAATAAGTTATAAACATATAAAGCAAAAGTATTACAAGCAGCAGGAGCGATGTTTCTTTATTAATAAAGCGGTTTATTGCCGTATTTAGTTTGCTTGCTTTTGCAGGCTGAGCGTTTACGGCGCCCGCCGGCGGAATGTTTATAACGCCTTTCGTAAACGGAACGGCAACGGTAAAACCTTCTCCTTTATGCAGCGGGGCGGTTGTTTTAAAAAAATTGCCGTCCCTTACGGCGTGAGAATTTTTAGAACCCTTATATCCCGTATAAGTTGAAATAAGATTGTCTTTTATATCCGCGCCGTTTGGCAAAAGAATCCGAAATGCCGCGCTTTCAATTGTAAAATCCCAGTCGTTGCCGGTTACGTTCCAATAGATCTCGTCGTAATCGCCGAAACTTCTTACAACATTTTTCATATTATAAGCCAGCGTGTAAGTATGTACGCCTTTCGGCAGATAATTATCGCCGCCGAAATATATGCTGAAAGTATTACCCTTTGTTTCCGCAAAAGAAGGGTGTTGCGCGCCGTCTTTAAGCAAAGAAACGAATGTTATGGGGGAACCGGAGACAAAAGGTATGTCTCTTATCAACCCTCGCCGTATTTTGATATGCTCCGCGTTGACGGCGATAGTTTCCGTAACGTTTACGCTTCCGTCGGTTTGCACTTTCATAACGGAATCGAAATTTAATATTTTTTCTTCCGCTCCGGCGCTTACGGCAAAGGCGCAAATCAATAACGGCAAAAAAAAGATTTTTTTCATTACTTTTCCTTTTTGTGCATTAATTTATCCGCAACTTAAAATATATCAAATTAAACTTTAAAGCGGAATGAAAAACCGCTTTTGACGGGCTTTAGGGGTAAAACAGTTTTAACGAAAACAATACCGTCTTTGATTGCCGGATTTTATTTTAATTGTAAATTTGTTATAATTTTCTTTAATAAAAAAAGCGCATATTTATGAAAACCGAGAAACCGCTTTTTTGTTAATGTTATTTTGATTTAGGTGCGCAGATTTCCTTATGCTTTCAATCGTATCGGGAATATCGGGTTTTAAGAAAATCGCTCCGGCAGAGGTTTTAATGCCGAAGTTGTTTTTTGTTGCGCTGGTAATAAACGCAGATTATACTCTTACGGTATAACCGTCTTTATATATTTTTCGTTTTTTAATTCGGATTTCAAGCCTTAAGGAGGCAGGATGAAAATTAAGCAATGTATCATTATGTCGGTATTATCGGTATTTTGTTTGTCGGCAAGCCTTTTTGCGGCTGATTTAAAAATAGAAACAGGTAAAGAAGAAATAGTTCGTTTTAAAGGAGATTCAAGACAATTATTTAATGATCAGGTCGTTTACGACAATGTAACTATAGGCGCAGGCACAAAAGTTTATTTGGACAATGAATTTCAGTACGTTGCGGTAAGTACATCAGAGAAAACTGATTATCGCCTGGAAGAAAGATATATAGGTTCCCGTGATCCTGTCACTGGAGAAGTTACAGTAACGTCTGTCTCTGTCTCTATTGCGGAAATTACTGTTGATCATAATTACAGAAGGGATGAACAAATAGCAACTCTAGGAATTTCTAAAACCGGAACTTTGACTTTAAATGCCGGAAGCGAACTCGGAATAAGAAATGAATACAATTTGGTAATTTCCACTCAAGATGCTTCTCTTGAGACATATAAATCCGGAACAAAGAGGGATGGCGGAGAAGATATAATTTCCATCAGAAACGGAGCCTTTTCAAATGAGCTTAACGCCTTAGACGGCGGCAACAGAAACTTAGCAGCATTATCTAGTTATGGAGCCATCAGTCCGAATAATCTTTTTACGGGAGATATCGTATTTCAAGCCGGGGATGCCGCTACGATACTGTCTTTCCTTCCCGTTTCAATAAATCCTGCGGAGGCTCCTCATAAAATACCTGAAATGCCCGATGATTTACATCTTGTAAGCGCTTCAAGTATGTCCGAGGTATATACAAAAAATCAGGTTCAAGAAATACCGGCAGGTGAGTTGAATAACGATGTAGCCAGATTATCCAACAATTTCATTATTAACTCTAATAATGCTGTTTTAAATGTAATCGGAGAAAAACAAAATTTCGCTTATTTACCTGAGGACCCGAGAGCTGTTGTTTTAACCGGAAAATTTAGCGGTGACGGTACTGTTGTAAAAACCGGCGGCGGAGCAATGTATTTGTATGAGAGTACTAGAGCGGCAAACGCTTTGGATTTAACCGGAAACAATACGGGTTTTGCATGGAAAATAGAAGACGGCTGGTTAATTTCGTCCGGTCAGAATCAATTGGGCAAAGGTAATGTTTTTATAAGCTCCCAAGGTACACTGGGATTAAACGGCACAGTGGCATATGAAAATAAAATAGTCCTTGATTCCGGCGGAATTTCACTAGGCGGAGGCAGTTTGATTGAATTAACGGGGCAAATAGTCACGGGAGATTCCGGCAATGCAAGACTTGCTCTTGGGGGGGGAGGTGCCGGATTAATACTAACGGGGGATAATGACGCAAAAATTTTCAATATTGATTTTTGGGATGACGGTAATTTTTTGCGGTCAAATGCAGCCGGGCTTGCAAGTGACGTTATAACTGCAGAGGGTCATTTTTGGGATACTGACAGAAATCCTAATTTTCGCGATTTTACGCTGGAAATAAACGAAAGTTCCGATGCGGAATATAAAGGTTCATTACAAGGTGAGATGTATTTGCGTAAAACGGGAGCAGGTACGCTGACGCTCAGCGGAACAAGCACTTACGAAAAAGGCACTTTTATATCGGAAGGCGGCATAGCTATAACAAACGCTTATTCTTTAGGGACTCCCGACGCTGCGGATCCGAATAAGGGCAAAATAATGTTTGACAGCAGCAGCACGTCGAAATTTGCGTCTTTACAGGTAGTGGAAGCGGCTTCAGGCTCAATTGATTTGTATAACAATATCCACATAAACAAAGGCGCAGTATTCAACGTGTTCGCAAATCAAAAATTAACTCTTTTCGGAGATATAGTTAAATATGACTCAAGGCCCGGATATGACGCCGCGTTTTTTAAAGAAGGCTTCGGGCTTATGGAAATAGGAAATAATGTAATTTCTCCGACAAGAAACGTCAATATTTCCACTTTCAACGTTAATGCCGGCGGTTTCAGGCTTGCCGAAAATGTCGTGCTAAAGTCGTCTTTTGAACTTAACGACGAATCGTCTTACCTTGAAATGGCGCAGGGAGCGGGAGTAAGCAATATTATAAATATAAACAAAGGCGACTTGAGGATATTTAACGATAAAAACATCTCGTCCGCTACGGTGAATTTCTTAAATACTTCTACCTCTTCCATGTCGAATTTTTATATCGCAAGCACGACGGTAATGTCGGCGGCTTCCATGTCTAAAGCCATAACGATTTCTTCGGGCATTAATTTTATAAATGACGCCACGGTCACTATGTATTCGAATGTCGTTAATTTTTCGGGCGGAGCCAATACGGTAGTGCATAAATCGGGTGCCGGCAATTTGATATACAGCTCGACCGCGCCGTCCTTTCTTAATTTTGCCGAGCTTTCAGTTTATGACGGGCGTTTTACCGTAGTAAATTCAACGGCCAGTATTTCAAATGTCGTTGTTGACGGCGGAATATTAATAATCAGCAGCGGGGCTTACCTGACTTCTCCGCAATCGGAAGTAACAATTTTGACCGGCGGCTTCGGCATTTATGACCATAGAAGCATCGATGAAAATATCTTATTGAATTTTGCCGGAACGGATTCGAACAATTTGGCGACTCTTGTCGTTGAAGCGAATAATGCGACTTTAAGCAACAATATATTCGTAAAAACGGGTGTAATCGTTGAAAACGCGAATAACCTGACTATTGCCGGAGATTCCATTAATTTCGATTCCGCTTCAAGCGGGATATTCGCTAAATCGGGGCTCGGTACCATGACAATTGCTCAAAGCGTGGGAGCAAGTTCATTCAATATGGGAGAACTCAGGGTTTTGGAAGGTCTGCTTGACGCAACTACCGATGTTAACGTAAACAGATTGACATTGTCCGGGGCAAACACAGGCAGCGCTTTGATGGCGATAAGTAATAACTCGATAGTTAATGCGGGCAACGTAAATATTTCCAACGCAATGTTAACGGTAAACACGGGTTCGGATCTCAAATCGAATTCCATGAACGTAAATGGCGGAGGGCTTGTGCAGGGAGTAGGAAAAATAAGCGGTGTTGTTAATTTTAATAACGGTTCTTATTTACGCACTGGAACTTCGATGTCGGCTCCGAGCGAAACGGACCGGGGCGACGGCGTTTACGCGGACATGGAACTGGACTCCGTTAACTTTAATTCCGGTTCGACTTTTATCGTAGATGTTTACAGCAGCGGCGGAATGCAGGAAAACGATATGCTGGTAGTTAGAAATAATACCATGATCGGCAATAACGTAAATTTGCAGGTTGACGCAAGGGGAGACGATTATTCCACTCAAAAGACTTTCCAAATTATACAAACCGGTTCTTTGGCGTATAATCCGGGATCGGTATTTAACATTGACGTCAACGGCTCGGCGCGTTTAGTATCTTCGATTTATGTTAACGAGTCGCACAGAGGCGTTTTTCTCAATATACTGGAGAAATGGTCTTCTTATGTGATAGATATACCCGGCGCGACAAAAAACCAGCAGGCTATGATAAACGTATTAAACGATTTGGACAATGTTGCCGGAGGCGGTTCAAACTTCAGAAAGGAAGTTCTCGATTTAGTCGACAGCGCGTATGCGGAATATAATGACCACCTCAACAGTGCTCCGTTTTTGGCTATAACATCGGATTTATCGGGCATAATGTATGCGAATACTTTTGAAGCGAGCCTTATGTCTTCAAAAGCGAATATAATCTATTCCGTATTATCTTCAAAAGATACGCTGTCGAGCAACCGTAATATATGGGCGCAAGTATATACGAACAGCAACAATATAAAAGCAAGCGAAGGCAGTCCTGAATTTGAAAACAGCATTTCGGGCATTATCGCGGGATATGACGCGGTTACCGCAGACAATATGGTTTTCGGTTTTGCCGGATTTTACGGCGCAGGGCAATTCAAACAGCTTCAGGATTCGGCGGATATTACGGATTTAGGCGTTAACGCGTACACGAATTACGATTATGAAAAATTCGTGGTCAGAGGCGTTGCGGGCTTAACTTTCAGAGACCACAAGTCTTCAAGAAGTTTGCAAACTATAAATAACTCAAGAATAGAATCCGATTATGCGGTAAACGTAATAAACATAGACGTCGAAGGAGCGTATAAATACGATTTGACCGAATATTTTATTCTTAAACCGTTAGTCGGCATAAATTTTGCCGTCGCGATGAACGACGCAATTACGGAAAAAGGTTCGGCCGCGTACAGGTTAAAAATAGACGCTTCGAATTTTACAAAAGCGGAAATCAGAGCCGGCGCCGGACTGCAAAGCAACAGCGGTTCAAAACTTAACTGGTACGTAAACCTTGTGGCAAAACAGCTTGTCGGAGATGCAAAAGGCACTATGACGGCTTCTTTCGCGGAAATGCCCGGGCAAAAGTTTGAAATTGAAGGCACGGCTTTGGCAAAAACTGTTTTTTCCGGAAATGTCGGCTGCCAATACGGGCTAAACAATAACATAAGCCTGTTTGTGGATTTGTCGTCTGATATGGCTTCTAACGCCAGCGCGTTTTTAGGAAACATCGGAGCTTCGTATAGGTGGTAAAATAAAAAGCGGAGGAGCTTGTTAAAGCTGCCGCCGTTTTCATATGTAACATACCAAATAAAAACAGCCTGCTTGTAAGCAGGCTGTTTTTATTTGCAGTTTAAAGATTTACTATTTAATTACGCCGATTTGTTTCATAAACGCCTGATTGTCCCAGAACAAATATTCTTCCGTCATTACGCCGTTTTCCCATACGCTGAAAGTTGCGAAAGAATATTTATATTTTTTGTTGGTGGGTTTTATAAATTTGCCGTTGCCTATGGGCATCGGCTTGGTAAAAGTTCCCTCGGCAACGCCTATGACGGCGGTATATTTTCCGGAACCTGTTTTTATAGGGTGTTGCGTCACTCTGGTGTCAGGCGCGAAAACAAAAGTTTTTTTAAGTTCCGCGATATGATCCGCCAATCCCGTCGTTGTGCTGCCGTCCGGGTAATAAACTACAATATTTTCGGCATGGCTTTCGCGCAGGCGGTCCCATTCCTGATCCGAATACACGTCAAAATCGAGCGCGTCGAATGTTTCAATATGCTTTTGCACGGCTTCGCGTTCGGCCAAAAACGCGTTTAAGGTTTCTTTTTGCTCGTTTTTCAGGCTGCAGCAGGCGCCTAAAAACGCCATGAAAAATACGGAATACAGCCCAAAGAGTAAACTTCTTTTTACCGTGTTCATTTACTTTCCCCCTTGTATTGCCGATTTGTTGAAATCCGGCATTAACAGCCGGCATAACTGAATACTGACATATGCCTAAGGGCATGTCAAGCCCGTTTATGCGGCCGGGCGCTCTCGATTTGACTTATCGTTAAGACTATTGTTTAATTGAATATGCTGCGCCGCAGTAACAAAAGAGCGGAAAAACCGCATCGTGTTGAAACGCTTTCAAGGACTCAAAATGCCGACGGAAAAACAAAAAATGCTTCAGGGACTGCCTTACGACGCTTCAGATCCGGAAATCAAAAAACAATTCCATAAAGCGAGAGCGCTTTTAGCGCGGTTTAATGTTACGGCTTCGACCGAAACTGAAAAGCGTTTGCGGATATTGAAACGGCTTTTGGGAAGCGCCGGCAAAAACCCTTATATCGAGCCGCCGTTTTTTTGCGATTACGGAGAGAATATAATTTTCGGCGACAACGTATATTTAAACTTCAACTGTACTTTTTTGGACTGCAATAAAATTACCATAGGAAATAACGTTTTATTTGCGCCGAATGTCCATATTTACTGCGCGTACCATCCGCTTGCCGCCGATGAGCGCGTAGTAAACGGTAAAATTGTAGACTTGGCCAAACCCGTTTCAATCGGTTCGGACGTTTGGGTAGGGGGCAACGTAACCATTCTTCCCGGGGTAACTGTCGGAAGCAATGTAGTAATAGGCGCGGGCTCCGTTGTGACTAAAAATATACCTTCAAATACAATAGCTTTCGGCAATCCCTGCAGAGTTATAAAGTCTTTTTAGCGAAGCGTTAAAGCCCGTAAACCGTTTTTCAGGCTTTCGGATTGAAAAATTAAACCGTTTTTGGTATCATTTACGGGTAATTTTTAATTCCCTCGCCTGATTGCCAATCTCGGGCGAGCGTCTTATTTTATATTTATACTGGCAAAACGGATAATAAATGAGAAATTTTTCTGTAGTAATACTTGCTGCGGGCGCCGGAACAAGAATGAAGTCTGCTTTGCCCAAAGTTATGCACAAACTTTCCGGAAAACCTATCATAAACCGGGTCATTGACTCTGTCGGAAAGTTAAATCCGGACAATATAGCAATAGTTTTAGGCCATAAAGCCGAAATAGTTGAAGAAAATTTGAAAATCCTCGGGAACCCGAAAATAAAAATCGTATATCAGAAAGAGCAGCTCGGTTCCGCGCACGCTTTGATGCAGGCTAAAAAAGTTCTCAAGAACTACAAAGGTGAAATTCTGGTCATAAGCGGCGATGTTCCGCTTGTAAAATCTTCGACTTTGTCGGCCCTTTTAAAACAGAATAAAAAAAATAATGCTTCGGTTACGGTTTTGGCCGCGAAAGTTGACAAGCCTTTCGGTTACGGGCGCATAGTAAAGTCGGGAACCGTGCTCGAAAAAATAGTCGAAGAAAAAGACGCAAACGCGGAAGAAAAACTCATAAAAGAAATCAACAGCGGGATATACTGCTTCGATAAAAACATATGGAACGCTCTTTCAAAAGTCAAACCGGATAACGCGAAAAAAGAATATTATATTACCGACACGATTGAAATACTTAAAAAATCCGGCAAAAAAGCCTCCTTTGCCGTTAGTCGGGATCCGCAGGAAGTTATGGGCATAAACAACCGCAAAGAACTTTCCAAAGCGGAAAAGGTTTTGCAGAAAAGAAAAGTCCTTGAACTTTTTGAAAACGGCGTAACTCTTATAAATCCGAAAAATACATACATTTCTTACGACGCTAAAATCGGTGCCGACACGGTCATATATCCCGGCGCCTTCATATCGGACGGCGTGTCCGTAGGCAAAAACTGCATTATTCAGGGAACGAGTTTTATAAAAGATTCTAAAATCGGCGACAACTGTGAAATTTGTTATTCTTACTTAAACGGCGCGGTCATAAGCAAGAACGTTAAAATAGGCCCTTTTGCCCATATAAGGCCAGGCTCCGTTTTAAAAGACAATGTCAGAGTCGGCAATTTCAGCGAAATAAAAAAGTCTGTAGTTTCAGCGGGTTCGAAAGTCAATCATCTCTCTTATATAGGCGACGCGGTAGTAGGCGAAAAAGTGAATATCGGAGCGGGGACGATAACCTGCAATTATGACGGTCAAAAAAAGCATCAAACGCATATAGGAGACGGTTCTTTCGTAGGCTCAAACGTAAATTTTGTCGCGCCTGTCAAAATAGGCGAAGGCGCGCTGATAGCGGCCGGTTCGACCATAACGCGCGACATTCCTTCGGGCTCGCTTGCCATAGCAAGAGCCAGGCAGGAAGTTAAACGTAGAAAGACGAAGTGAAGAGTGAAAAGTTAAGAGTTTAAATAATGAATTTCGGCTTTGTACTTTGCCGTTAAAAAAGGGATTTTATGAAACTTAAAATTATTTCGGGTAACGCAAATATCGAGCTTTCGAAGCAGATTGTCCAAAAGCTCGGGGTGGAGCTCAGCGAAGCAAAAGTCGGCCATTTCAGCGACGGCGAAATTCAGGTAAAAATAGTGGACAATGTCCGCGGAGCCGACTGCTACATAATACAGCCTACATGTTCTCCGGTAAACGAAAACCTTATGGAACTTCTCATTGTTGCCGACGCGCTTAAAAGGGCTTCGGCAAAAAGAATTACGGCCGTTATGCCTTATTACGGTTACGGCAGGCAGGACAGAAAAGCCGAGCCGAGAGTCCCGATCACTGCAAGGCTTGTGGCAAATTTGCTGGCCACTTCCGGAATAACCAGAGTTTTGACTATGGATTTGCATGCGGGGCAGATTCAGGGATTTTTCGATATTCCCGTTGACCATTTGTACGGAACGCCGGTCATTTTAAGTTATTTTCAGGAAAAAAGGGAAAAAGACGAAAAATTTAAAGATATAGTTATCGTTTCGCCGGACGCGGGCGGCGTGGAAAGAGCGCGCTCCTTCGCGAAACACTTTAACGCGGATTTGGCGATTGTGGATAAAAGAAGGCCCCGTCCCAACGAAGCGGCCATTATGAACATCATCGGAGAAGTAAAAGATAAAACCTGTATAATACTTGACGACCTTGTAGATACCGCCGGAACTTTGACAAAAGTCGCGGAAGCCATAAAAGCGAAAGGGGCTGCGAGAGTTTTTGCGACCGCTTCGCACGGAGTTTTGTCCGGCAGCGCGAAACAAAAAATACAGGATTCGTGCATAGAAGAGCTTGTGATAACCGATTCCATTCCGCTCAAGCAAAACGACGGCCCGAACGGCAAAATAGCGGTTTTAAGCATAGCTTCGATTTTGGCGGAAGCGATTATGAGAATATCGAACGACGAATCCATAAGCGCGTTGTTTTTATAAGAGATTACGCTTGTCTTTTGCGTTAAAAATATCAAACATAAAACGCAAGTTTTTATGTAATATAGCCACAAAAAGAGAAGTTTTAGAAAACCCGTAATAAAGGTTTATCTATTACCTTATCGCAAGGAGATTCGAATGAAGGAAGTAATTTTAGAAGCGGAAAGCAGGACGGCGGGCTCAAAATCGGCTCTTGCCGCAATCAGAAAAGAAGGAAAAGTTCCGGCTGTGATTTACGGAAAGGATATCAAGGCTGAATCCATAATCGTAGATTCAAAAGCGTTTTTGTCGCTCATTGCCGCGCACGGGGCAAACGCGGTCATCAACCTTAATTTTAAAGACGGCAAAAAAACGGCAATAGTAAAATCTCTCCAGAGAGACATTTTGACTCAGGAGCCGATACACATAGATTTTAAAACCATTTCGCTCAAAGACAAAATTGAAGTTCTCGTGCCTATTCATATCGAAGGCGTTGCCGACGGCGTTAAGAATTTCGGCGGCCTTATGGAATTTATAGTCAGAGAAGTTCAGGTAAGCGCTTTCCCGGCGGATATTCCGCAAAGAATCAGCGTGGATGTTTCCTCTTTGGGTATCGGTCAGGGAATTACCGTTGCGGATTTGCCCAAACTTGAAGGCGTAGAATATATTCAGGCTCCTTCGACTCTTATAGTTCATATCGTAACGATAAGCGTTGAGGAAGAAAAGTCTGCGGATGCGGCGGCAGTAGGCGCGGAAGCTGCGCAGCCTGAAGTCATATCTAAAGGCAAGAAAGATAAAGAAGGCGAAGAAGGCGCGGCGCCCGCTGCAGGAGCGAAAAAATAATTTAAAGGAAGAAGATCGGGGGCATAGAAGCTTTGCGGCAACAATCAAGAGCAGTTACTATGCGTTCGTGCGCCCGGGCTTCTATATCTCAAATTTTATTGTATGATAAAATTATTTGTCGGGTTGGGAAATCCCGGAAATAAATACGAAAATACCCGCCATAATCTGGGCTTTATCGTTTTAGATGAAATTGCTGAAAGCAAGCGTTTGGAATTTAAAACTTGGTCCGATATGGCGGATATTTCTTTTTATGATTCGGATGCCGGAAAAATCGCGCTTTTAAAGCCGGCGACTTTTATGAATAATTCCGGCATTGCCGTTTCGAATTTCGCAAGGTATTACAAAATCAATCCGGATGAAATTTTTGTTTTCTACGACGACTTTTCAATCGGCCTGGGGGAGTTCCGTTTAAGGCTTTCGGGTTCTGCCGGCGGCCATAACGGGATAAGTTCGATAATAAGCCATATGAACTCCCAAAATTTCCCCAGAATGAAACTCGGCATAGGGCCTTTGCCCGGATTTATTCCCGCTGCGGATTATGTCCTTTCGAATTTCCGCGGCGAAGATAAAGAAAAAATAGAACTTGTAAAACAAAAAGCGCTTGTTTTATTTGACGAAATAAACGAAAACGGCCTTGAAAAAGCAATCTCGAAGATACAAAAGTAAAGAGAGGGTTGGATGCATAGTAACGGTTTTTTGCCTTTGCCCTGCGTCTATGCATCAATGCATCCGATCTTCATCCGTTAAAACTATGATAATAACCTCAAAAAAAACATCGGAAGAAATTCTTGAAAGCGTAAGCGGAGCGGACACTCTGTATATAGTGTCGTGCGGCAGCTGCGCGTCAAAGTGCGGCACCGGCGATCAAAAAGCGGTGTCTGAGCTCAAAGAATTTCTTGAAAAAAACGGGAAAACGGTTTTGGGAAACATAGAACTGGATTCCGCCTGCGATATGCGCCTTGCAAAAAAAGATTTATTAAAAAACGAAAACTTTTTAAAAGCTGACGCGGTTATAACTCTTTCTTGCGGCGCGGGCAGCCAGTCTATAGCGAAAGTGTCAGAAAAAATAATTATTCCAGCGTTAAATTCCGAATATGTCGGTTCTACCGAACGAATAGGCGTATATAAAAAGTTTTGCGGTATTTGCGGCGAATGCATTTTGATTGAAACGCAGGGGATTTGCCCGCGCACAAGATGCCCCAAAAGCCTTGTCAACGGGCCGTGCGGAGGTTTTGTCAACGGAAAATGCGAAACCGACCAGACAAAAGACTGCACCTGGGTTTTGATATACGAAAAATTAAAAAAGAACGGCAAACTCGATAAATTTTTAAACCAATATATACCGCCGAAACAAAACAAAGAGTATTGATATACTTTATGTAATACGAAGAAATAATGGATACCCGGCAAAGACATTCGGGTATGACGAAAATGAAAGAAAAATTTTTTTGTATATATAATGACAAATGATAACAGAGGAACATTATATATAGGGGTTACAAGTAATTTAGTCAAACGCGTTTATGAACATAAAAACAGGCTGTGCGAAGGTTTTACCGCAAAATACTCTCTGACAAAACTTGTGTATTATGAGATGTTTAAAGATGCCGAGAATGCTATTAGAAGAGAAAAAGTTATTAAGAAATGGAATCGCGTTTGGAAAATCAGGCTGATTGAAAATAATAACAAAGATTGGAAAGATTTATATTTGTAATTGTTTTAGCCGGTTGTGCCGTCATTCCCGAATGTATTTGCCGGGAATCCACGGAAGTTGTTAAAAAATAAAAGAGAAACTTTTGAAATTCAAAGAAAAATTAAAAACCGATAAATTTTTAATAACCGCGGAACTCTTTCCTCCGAAAGGGACGGACGTTTCTTCATTTTTAAACAGGGCTGCGGGATTAAAAAGTCTGGACGCGGTAAACGTAACCGACAATCAGCGCGCTTCGATGCGCGCGGGGTCGCTTGCAATGAGCAGACTTTTGCTTGAAGCGGGAATAGAACCCGTAATGCAGCTTGCCGCCAGAGACAAAAACCGCATAGCTTTGCAGTCCGAACTTTTAAGCGCGAACGTTTTGGGCATAGAAAACGTTTTAATTATCAGCGGAGACCATCCGAATGCGGGCGAATACGCCGGCACAAAAACCGTTTACGATTTGGATACCCTGCAGCTTATAAAAACCGCAAGGCTCCTTGAAACGGGCGCGGATTTGGCAGGGAAAAAACTTCACGGCGCTCCGAAATTCTGCGTCGGGGCCGTTGTAAACCCTTCGGCGGAACCCAACGATTTGCAGGCGCTGATGTTTGAAAAAAAAGCTGCCGCGGGCGCGGAATTCTTTCAAACGCAGACGATTTTTGACGCGCAGGATTTTAAAACTTTTTTCGATAAAGTAAAACGGCTTAAAATAAAAGTTTTGCCCGGCATAACTCTTATAAAATCGGTAAAGTTTATGCAGTTTTTGCAAAAACTTCCGGGCGTAAACATTCCTCAAAAAATTCAGGCCAGAATCAATTCCGCTTCGGACCCCTTAGCCGAAGGAATCAAAATTTGTTCCGAAACAATAAAAGATCTCCGCTCTTTTGCGGACGGCGTTCACATAATGGCAATAGGTATGGAAGAATACATACCTGAAATAATAAAAGGCAGTGAGGAAACAGGAATTAGGAATTAACGGAGAAAATCGTTTTTTGCCGTAGCTCCTCATTCCTCGCTTCTGACTCCTAATTGCGGCTAAAAAGGGAGGAGTAATGAGCAAAAAGTATGTTGCGGAACTTTTGGGAACGATGTTTTTGGTTTTGATGGGCTGCGGCAGCGCGGTGCTGGCCGGCAGTTACGTAGGTTATCTGGGCATTTCGTTCGCGTTCGGCCTTACCGTGCTTATAATGGTTTATGCGATAGGCCCCGTTTCCGGATGCCATATCAATCCGGCTGTTACTACCGCTATGCTTATCAACGGTAAAATCAACAAAAAAGACGCGGCTTTCTATATGATTTATCAAATCGCCGGAGCGGCAATCGGCGCTTTCATACTTTTTATGCTTGTTTCCAAGTTTTTTACGGCGCCGGTCGTTTCTTTGGGTCAGAACGCTTTCACTAATACCGGCGTGGCTTTTGTTGCGGAAACGGTTTTTACGGCTCTTTTCATTTTTGTTATTTTGGGTTCTACAAGTTCGGCCGCCAACGTCAAATTTGCAGGTCTTTCCATAGGTTTGGCTCTTGTGCTTATACACATTGTTTCCATTCCCATAACCGGAACGTCGGTTAATCCCGCAAGAAGCATAGGGCCGGCTTTATTTACCGGAACAAAAGCGTTAAGCCATCTGTGGCTTTTTATAGCCGCTCCTATAGCGGGCGCTTTTTTGGGCTCGCTGCTGTGGAAGTTTGTCGCCCCTAATGATAAGCCTGCGGCATAGAAACGGCAAATACAACAAATTTTAAATTATGTATAAAAAACGGCAACATGTTGAATGTTGCCGTTTTTTATTGTATAGTTAGTTGATGCCTATTATAAAAAAAGGCGTAATATGTTTTTTCTCAGCAATTCTTTTCGTATCGCCGGCTTTTGCTGCCGGAGCCGCCGGAACGACGGCATTTAACTTCCTAAAGATGCCTTTTAACGCCCAAACCGCCTCGATGGCCGGAATATCTTCCCTGTTTTTGTCCGCATCCGCTTTAAATCCGTCTTTGATTCCTCTTGTAAGAAAACCCTTTCTTTCCGCAGCTTACGCTTTGCATTTTCAGGGAGTAAGTTACAATTCTTTAAGCTATACTATGCCTTTTGAAAAATTCGGCATAAATGTTTCTTATGCCGGAATGAATTACGGCACGATGGATTCCTTTATCGAAACTGCCGCGGGGGATTACCTTAGCAGCGGCAGTTTTGACGCTTCCGACGCTTATGTAAGCGCGGGAGTAGGCAAAAAAATACTGAAAGACGTTTCTCTCGGTCTTTCCGTTAAATACGTATGGCAGAAAATACAAGACAGCAGCATGGCGGGCGCGGCATTTTCTTTTACGGGAGCGTATGTTCCGGAAAAACACTCATGGTATATTTCGGGCGGGTTTGAAGATATCGGAGCGGATGTCGAAGGCTATCCTCTGCCCTCAAGTTTTTATATCGATTTTGTAAACGGCCATAAAGAAAAACCGTTTACTTACGCGGCCGGCGTCAAAGCGTTTTTTGACAATACCGTATGGCTTAAAGCCGTCGGCGAATACGCTTTTGCCCAAACGTTTTTTTTGAGAGCCGGTTACAGCCTGCCGGTAACTGAGACGAATAATTCTTTGGGCGAATGGTATCAAAGAAATTTATCGCTTGGTTTCGGATTCGAGTACGGGAATTTTACGGTGGATTACGCGTGGCTGCCTTTCGGCGCTTTGGGAAGCACAAATATGTTTTCGCTGAACTTCCATTTTTAGGGAAACTTGTATGAAATTTAAAAAAATAAAATTTTTGGCGGTTTTGCTGCTGCTTTTCGCGTGCGGCGCGTCGTTTGCGCAGAATTACCCGTATATAGTAAGCCCGAATATAAAGCGGATGGCCGGTAAAGTTTCAAAAATTGCGAAATCCGCTTCCGAAAATAAAATAGACGTGCTTTTTTATCCCGAAAACGAAGACAGCGAGAATATAGACTTATCGTTTTTTAAAGCAAACGGCATAAGATACAATAAATCGAGAAGTTTTTTGTCTGCCGAAATCCCCGTAAACCTTATTGACGGGCTTGATAAAATACAAGGAGTAAAATATGCGGATTTGTCTTTCAAAGCAAAACCTATGGCGACAGTTTCCGAAGGAAGAAGAAGCATTAATTCCGAAGGGTACTTGTATAACAATATTTCGGGGCAGGGCGTTAAAATAGCCGTAGTGGACACAGGTTTTGCGAAGTACAGAGAGCTTATGGCTTCGGGCGAACTTCCCGTAAACGTAAGCACGCGAAACTTCAGTAATGCCGATTTTCTGGCAGGAGTGCATGGCAGCGCATGCGCCGAAATAGTTTACGATATCGCTCCGGGCGCCGCTATGTACCTGTTGAAAGTGTCGGAAGTTCCTGACTTTCAAAATGCTTACGACTACTGCGTAGAGCAGGGAGTAAACATTATAACGGCTTCCATAGGCTGGGACGTGCCCGGGGACAGTTTTATTGACGGCACAAGCGCTATAGCCGGGATTGTCGATGACGGAACCGCAAAAAACATTTTATCCCTGATAGCTGCCGGCAATGAAGCGCCGGTTTCGTGGCTGGGAACGTTTCAGGATTCGGGAACCCCGGATTCTCCTACAGGATGGATGAAATTCGGAAGCGGAAACGACTATATGGATGTCAACGTTCCTGTTCCTGCCGATGTTGATGACGGAGCAGTGAAAGTGAGTTTTGTCTGGGACGATTTTGCCGCAAGAAATAAAAATTACGCTTTGTATGCGTATGACCGAAACGATAATTTTTTGGGATCTACCGAAGCGGATTGGTATGACGGGGTTTTTCCCAGTATTCCTTTTAATATAGACGATGCCTGGCCGCGGAGCTTAAGATTTAGAATAAGGAAAAACAACGATTATCCCGGCGTTGCGATGAGGATATATTTTCATGGTGCGTCAAATCCTGTGGTAAATCCTTTGGACAGAAATCCGGAATCGAGCCTGTCTTCTCCGGGGGACTCAAGAACAGCTTTGACCGTCGGAGCGATTGATTTTTCCAGATGGGAAAACGGCCCCATAGAATATTTCAGTTCAAGGGGACCTGTAAGGGCAAATTACGCGCTTTCGCTTTCTTCCGCAATTAAGCCCGAGATTTGCGGTCCTGACAACGTTACGACCGCCTCTTATGTTTCATCGGGACAAGGTCCTTTCCCGGGCACTTCCGCGGCAACTCCGCACATAGCCGGCGCCGCCGCTCTTTTATTATCTGCAGATCCGTCTCTTTCTTCAAACACGGCAAACGGAAAATTTAAAGAGCATGTTTTAAGTTTTGCAAAACAAATCGCTTCTTCTCCCGACAATACTTACGGCAGAGGAAAACTTGTATTGGACGGTTCAGTCATATCCTCAAGCACTGTCGGAGATATAGTATGCTATCCTAATCCCGCAAGCATAAGCAAAAAAGGATATATAAAAATTACTAATATTCCTTTTAATACAAACCTTGTGGAAGTTAACGTGTTTACGGTTATGGGCGAATTTGTAAAATCTTTCGGTCCCGGCGACGCCAAACCCGACGCTAACGGCAGGCGGACAATAGAATGGAATCTCAAAAACCAGGACGGTTCGCAAATAGCTCCCGGAATTTATTTTGTGACGATAAACACGCCTCTCAGCGGCAAAAAAGTAAAAAAGATCGCGATACAAAAATAACAAAAACATTCCTTATTTCAGTTTACCTTCTCCCCTTGCGGGAGAAAGACTTGCGAAGCAAGAGGATGAGGGGGCATATTACCCGAGACTTCGCCTCTCCCTCTCCGGCAGGGGGAGGGGAAAAGGCAAATGACTTATGATTCCTAAAGCCCGGGAAACATCTGTATTTTTCATATAAAAAAAGAAAAACCCCCGTTGAAATTCAACGGGGGTTTTAAGTTGTCTGTTTAGAGTTAGATCTTTTTTATGTTCGCTGCTTTGGGACCTTTGTCTGAATTAACAACTTCAAATTCAACGCTGTCGCCTTCCGCTAAAGATTTGAAACCTTCGGACTGAATAGCCGAATAGTGTGCAAATACGTCGCCGGAACCGTCATCATTGGAAATGAATCCGTAACCTTTCTGGTCGTTAAACCACTTCACTTTACCTTGTGCCATTTGCTGCAACTCCTTGTTTTTCCATCTGCTTTTTGCAGATACTAAATTACGTTCATCTTGTGAACGCTTGATTATTGTAGTAAAATAAATAAACAAATGTCAATAGTATATTTTTCGTTTTGTCTTCCGTAAACAGAACGGGAATTTTTAAAGAAACGGCAAATGGCAAAATATGAAAGAAAAAATAAACAAACTGTATTGCGAATATAAAACAGACGCTTTTGTATTTACAGGCAAAACCGAAACGTTTTATTTGTCGCAGGCGGCTTTTGACGGATTTTGGATTTTAGCCGTAAAAGACGAAATATTCGTCATATGTTCCAAAATGATTGAAAATCAGGTGAAAGAGTATTTTGCCGGAAAGGATATACACATATATATAGGTGTATCTTTTGCAAAGAGCGTATCCGAAATCCTGCAAAACAAGAACGCAGAAAACATTGCCGTTGACGCAAATTATATGACCGCGGCCGATTTTTTTGCATTAAACGGCAATTTGGAAAGCGCCGGAATAAATGTTTTGCGCAAAAACGGCATTTTAAACGGTTTAAGAATAGTAAAAACCGCGCAGGAAATAGAATGCCTCAAGGAATCCTGCAAAATAGTTTCAAAAGTCTGCGATACCGTAAAAAATGAGCTAAAGCCCGGGCTTTCCGAAATCGATATCCATTACAGGATAATCGAACTGTTTGCGCGCAATAATGTCAAAGAGAGTTTTACCCCTATAGTAGCGTCAGGAACGAACAGCGCAAACCCGCATCACGCAAGTTCCGGCCGCAAAATAGCGGAAAACGACATAGTAATGATAGATCTCGGATGTATCTATAAAGGCTATTGTTCGGATTTGACACGTACATATTTTTTAGGTAAAATTAACGCTAAATTCTTTGAAATCAGGGATATTGTCAAAAAATCGCATGATGCGGTTATAAGCAGCATAAAAGCCGGACAGCCGTTTTCTTCGGCTGACAAAACGGCAAGAGACATAATAAGTTCGTACGGATACAAAGACAAATTCATTCACACTACCGGACACGGGGTAGGTATAGAAATTCACGAAATGCCTTCGCTTTCATCAAATGCCGAAGGTGTTTTTTTGCCGAAAACGGCCGTTACGGTCGAGCCCGGCATATATTTGGAAGGCGAATTCGGCGTAAGAATAGAAGATACCGTAATAGTAAATGAAAACGGCTGCGAAGTTTTGACTTTCGCGGCGTATTGAAAAAGTGAAAAGTGAAGAATTGAAAGCGGAAATGCCGCGTTTCGGCTTTGCCGGAACAGGATATTCACTCTTGATTTTTCAATCTTCACTCTGTCGTTAAAAAGGGAGAGCAGATGATTTCTACATCGGACTTTAGAAACGGCCTTAATATTTTGGTTGACGGAGAGCCTTACCAGATCACATGGTTTCAAAACCATAAACCCGGCAAAGGCGGCGCGGTAATGCGCGTGAAGCTCAGGCACCTTAAAAAAGGCGGCACGATCGAGCGCACTTTTAAATCCGGCGAAAAGTTTGAAGCGTTAAGCGTGTCAAGGCAGAAAAAGCAGTTTTTGTACAAAGAAGGCGAAAAATTCAACTTTATGGATATGAACTCTTACGAGCAGATAAGCGTTGAGCCCGAACTTTTGGGCGAAATGGCGAATTTTCTCAAAGAAAACCTTGAAGTTGAAGCCGTTTATCTTGAAAGCGAACTTATAGGCATAGACCTTCCTCTTATCATAGAGATGACGATTGCCGAAGCCGAACCGGGAATAAAAGG
>JAISVT010000003.1 GCA_031271405.1 Candidatus Endomicrobium macrotermitis
ATACTTTTCTGGTCACTTTTTGGGACACTTTTCTCGTGAACTCCTTTTTCAATACTTTTATCAAACTTCAATGACAGCCTCAATCCGGCTTTGCTAAGCTGAAATGCTTTACGGCCGTACAAACCGACTATATAAGGAATTCCCGACCCCAAATGTTCTACCAATTCCAAATCTTGAAATATGCGCATAATTTCAGGGTTGCGCGGCGCTGAACGCCCTGTAAAAAAGTCTTCCTCAGGCATAAACTCTAAGATATTGCCGTATGTTGTTATTTCAAATCTGTCTTCAAAAACTTCAAAAATCGGAGTATCTCCGCGTGAATAATCGTTATGGACAAAAGCATTTATTACGGCTTCACGCAAAGCGTCGTTATCTATATATTTTTTATCTAACCGAGGCTTTAATCCCTGCTTTTTTGATTGCGTAACATTGGCAACATCCATTCTATCCTGAATTTTATTTAATGCCGTAAGCAAGCATCTGTCTCCGTATTCTTCTTTTTCAAAAGATTTTGAAGTTCTATCCTTTCCGCTCCATTGAGCAAGCCTTATTGAAACCCTGTTCTTATCGGCAAACATATTAGCCAATTGATTGTATTTGCCTTCAGGCGTAAGGAAATCCAAATTTTTTGCGAAATGCTCGTTAAGTTCTTTGCCTTTTTCGGCATAGTAAATTTTAAGCTGGGCAAAGGTTAAATCTTGAACACCGGATTGCAAATTTTTTAACGATATCGGATGGCGTTTTGCCATTAATCCTTCAATCATCTCTTCCGTCATCGGTTGTGATGACGAACCTATGCGAATAAAACAGCCTGACTCTGAACGCCCTTTTTGTTTTATGTAATAAGGCGTTAATGTGCCGCTTGACAATTTTACTATCACTGTCATTTTGCCGCCAATTTCTTGCGTAAAAACGTCAAAAAGCCCCAAAATACTCGGGCGAATATTATCTTTAAGCCTGTCCTTGATTTTTAGTTGAATTTCGTCGGAATTTTTAACGCCTATTACTGTGCCGTCATCCTTAACGCCGATACGAATTTCGCCGCCTTTAGAATTGAGAAATGCAACGGCTTCTTTTTCAATGTCATCGGTAAGTTTTTCTTTGTATTCTGTACGGTTTGTTTCAAGATTCATTTATTTTATGCCTCAGAAGCGCAATCTCTGCAATGTCACCATTTTACTAAAAGCATATTACGTTGGCAAACACCGCGCCGGTTTCGGCTGTTTTTATTTTTTCTCTTTGGCCGCGGCCAAAGAAAGAGAGCATAACAAATCTTCCTGATAGTCTTTTGTGATCAGTACGGACATAATAAACATAACGAAGAAAAACAGAAAGGCGGTAATCAGAATTGTCCATGGGTGGTTATCAAGGATTTTGAAATTTCCGGCGCCGCAATTTAAGGCCAGCGCCGCAAATATCAGCAGCGAATTAAGCGCCCAAGACTGAATAATTATAAGCCTGTTTTTATTGTAATCTGTCCTTTCGGCCAAATTGGGCAGGTTTTCCCTGACGAATTTTTCAATTTTTATGCAGTTGACTTTGCCGCCGGATTTATAAGCCTTGCTTTCATCTTCGTTTAAGACCCTATCTTTGTATATTTTTTCGGCTGCCGGCATTTTACCCGGAAATTTTACCGGAAGAGCTTTTCCCGAAACCCAAAACATAAATCTGTCTATAATGATCCCCAAAATGTAAGAAATGAGCAGAAATATAAGTATTGCCATAGAAACGCTTCCGTCTTCTGCGTAATGCCTGATATAATCGAAAATCTCTTTTCCGGAAAAAGCGGTAATAAAAAGAATAATCCAGATTACCGCGCCAAAACCCGCGATAAGAAGTTCCGTAATGACAAAAAGCCCCAAATTGCCCATTTGTCCGCCCCTTTGACTGTTTCAGAATTATTTTAAACGCCACAGTAAAAATGCTATAAAAAACCAAGTAAATAATCAATATGCGGGAAAGCCGTAATAAAAAACGGACAGCCGTCGGATATTAAACTTTATTGCACTTGCAAGCGAAAACGTAAATTTGTTAGAATCTTTTTTGTTTGTAGCTGTAAACAAGGGGGTGAAATCAGAGGATTTTTCAGTTTAGTCTTTTGGTGTAGCACCGGAGTTAAATAAAATAGGGGCAAGAGGTAGAATCGATGAAAAAAATTTTAGCATTGGCTGCAGTTTTAGCGTTTACGGCATCTTCGGCGTTCGCGAGCGAATCGCATTTAAAGAAATTTAAGTTTTTCGGCGAAGGATCTTTTTACGGGTACACATACGAAAACACATTCGCTTACCCGAAATACAATTTCAGCGGGACCGGAATGTATGCAGTGACCGGTTTCCATTACGGTATCAATGAAAATGTATCAGCTACGTTTTCGCTTGGGTATACCGATGTGTGGGGAGACGGGCTTGAGGGCATGACGGCATCGGATTTTTTTGATGTTTTGAGAATTGTTGAAGCGAACGTGACTTTTAAAAATTTGTTTGACGTCGAAGGCTTGAAACTTAAAGTCGGCCGTCAGTATTACGGCGATGAAGACAGCTCCGTAATGTATTTCGGCATCAGAAGAAACCAGCCTCTTCGTATGCTTGCCGGAGCCGGAGCCTATGGCGCAGGCACAGTCGGCTCGATTTCTTCGGTGGACGGAGCCTCGGCATACTATAAAAAAGGCAATATAAAAGCAAACATTATGTACGGGATTGTTGCAAACGGCGGCCCTAACGGTAACGATACGGTGATGGGCGGAGATTTTAAATATTTGAATATTGCCGATATGTTCGACGCG
This sequence comes from Candidatus Endomicrobium macrotermitis, assembly GCA_031271405.1. Lineage (GTDB taxonomy): Bacteria > Elusimicrobiota > Endomicrobiia > Endomicrobiales > Endomicrobiaceae > Endomicrobium > Endomicrobium macrotermitis. Next base: position 2,783 of record JAISVT010000003.1, read on the forward strand.
CAGGCATATTTATACAGCTGGGATAATCTTTTTTACGGACAGCGCAAGTACACTATCTTCGGATTAAAACCCACGTTCAAAAAAGCCGGATTGAAAGCGTCGTTGGAATTTGCAAAGAATTTCGGCGGAGCCGAAGTTTTCAGCAATACTGCCGACAATACGAATTTGGTCAAAGCGGATGTCGCGTACAAAATCGAAAAAATCGGCTTAACGCCCAGAGTAATGTACGGAGTTTTCGGCGGAGAGTTTAAAGGCTTCTATGCGTTCGGAAACACCAATTTAGGCCTGATAGGCGGACAGACGATAATCAGCCACCCGACTGCCGCAGCTTATTTTGATAACCGGATTGTCAATGTCGGCGCGGACTATATTAAGAATAAATTCACTTTCAGTTTTGACATTTTTGATTTCGGTTCAAGAGACGGCAAAGACAATAAAGATGCCGTAAAATACGGAACCGAATTTGACCTGGTTGTCAAATACGCTTATGACGCAAATACGGATTTTTATGCGGGAATAGGCCATATGTTCGGCGGAAAAGCCGCCGAAGCTATTAACGACAACGCGGCTTTTGATTCTTCAACGTTTCAGGCCGGCGTAACTTACAAGTTCAAATAATTTGTAAATATATTAAAGCCGGAGAGGGTTTTTCTGCCTCTCCGGCTTTTTTGTTTTGCCGGGTGGCAAAGCCTCTATTATATTGGTATAATGCGTTTGTTGTAAATCCAATTATTGAAGAGATAAAAAATGAAAAGACAAAGTTTCTTAACAGTTTTAGCCGTGTTTTTGGCGTTTTTCGGATGCGCCGTTAAAAAAAACGTTCCTGTTGATTTTCACGGTATGAGGGAATTGCTCAAAAGCCATACGCTGGTTGTGGCGTATAAAGACGGCACCGTCAAAACTTACGATGACAAAGGCATAAAGCCTCTTTTTAGGCATCTTGAAAAAGGTAATTTTAAAAATACTTATGTGTTCGATAAAGTTACCGGAAAGGCTTCTTTGCTGGTATTGGTTTACGGGGGCGCGGCTGAACTTTATACGGGCGTTCTTTCAAAAGAAGCAATACCCGTCTTGGAAAAATACAATGTCAGATATTCCGCGGATAAAATCGTAGATTATATACTTAACGAAGCCGAAGACGGCAAATGCCCTATGGAAAAGGCGGTCGCGGATATCGACGACCCGCAGGAAGCGTACAAAGTATTGAAAGAGAATTTCGGAAAGTGAAGCGGCCGTAAAACAGTTCGGTCCGTTTAATTCCCTCGCCGCTTGCGGGAAATGACAAACGGCAAACAACGGCATGCGGTTGTCACGCCGTTGAAAAACGGTGTCAGCGTTAGCCGTTAAAAGATTTAAGAAATACATTGCGGGTCAAGCCCTCAATGACAGGCATAAAGGCAAAAATATAAAAGCTGAGCCGGTTTAACGGTTCGGCTTTTTTTATTTTCCGGGTTTTTTTGCCGAGCGGGCAAACAGAAGTCCGAGTTCGAAAAGCATATAGGTGGGCAAAGCAAGCATTATCTGGCTTAAAACGTCCGGAGGCGTAAGGATAGCCGCTATAATCAAAATGCCTATTATGACGTAAGAGCGTTTCGAGCGCACGCTTTCGTAGGAAATAAGTCCTGCTTTGATGAGCGCGAAAGTTATTAAAGGAAACTGAAACATCAAACCGAAAACAAAGGACATATTTAAGGAAAGCGTAATGATATTGGACACGCCGAAAACCGGATTCATGCCCGGCGAAGAAAAACTCATGCCGAATTTGATTATAAGCGGAAGTATTATGAAAAAACAAAAAACTATTCCGAAACAAAACAGAAAAGACGAAGAAAATACTATGGATTTAATAAACTTTTTTTCTTTGCCGTAGAGCGCGGGTACTATAAAATCCCATGCGTTTTTGGCTATATAAGGGAAAGAAACGGTCAAAGCCGTAAAAAGCGCTATCTTCATCTGCAGTATGAAAACTTCCATAGGCGAGAAATAATTGAGGGATATTCCGCTTTCGCCGGTTAAAACTTTTATAAAAAAATCCAAAATTTCCGGCGACGCCCAAAACGCGAAAGGAAGAAGCGCCGATATACAGATAAAACACCGTATAAGCACTTTTCTCAATGCGTCCAGATGCTGCGCGAAACTTTCGTCTTTATCGGTCATATTTTGTCTGAATTTTCTTTTTTTACGGTTACGGCGTTTTCGATTTTTTTAGCTTCGCTTTCCGCAGCCGATATTTCGTTTTCTATGCTTTCTCTGGCTTTTTTAAATTCGTAAGAAGCTCTTCCCAAAGCCCTTGCAAGTTCGGGTATCTTTTTACCGCCGAACAAAATTACCACGGCAAGCACTATTACGACAATTTCCCATATACCTAGAGACATAGAAACTCCTTTTTAACTCTTCACTCTGTCTTTTATAAAGTTTTCTGGTTTTTAACGCCGTAAATCTGAATATTCGTTTCAGGGCTTTTGGATTTGCACGTTGCGCAGCCTATGCATTTCGACGCGCTGAAAAAAGGCTTGTCTTCGCCGTTTTTCGTAAGCGCCTGCGTGGGGCAGGCATCTACCGCTTCATCGCATTTTACCGCAGGCGGCGCGATCATGGCTATCCTTGTCCTTTGCTTTTGAGCGAGCGAAAGTTTTTTGAGCGCTCCCGCGGGGCATGCGGCGGCGCAGTCGCCGCAGGTAAAGTCGCAAAACCCTTTTGAGTAGTCTATGCTTACCGCGCCGTATTTTCCGTCGGATTTTTTAATGATCTTCGTGGGGCATATTTTGACGCAAAGGTTGCAGTTTAAGCATTTATTGGCAAAGCGTTCCTCGTTTAAAGCTCCGGGAGGAAGAATTACGTCCGAAAAATTCCGGGATATGGTCTTTTTTATAACCGCTCCCGCTTTTGCCGAAACCGCGAAAACAGCGGCTGCGGAAGCCGCAAAAATCAACCGGCGCCTTTTAGGGCTGAATTTTATTTCTTCTTTCGGAGCCGCGCCGTATTTTACGGCATTTTTCGGGCATACGTTAAGGCATTTTAAGCATTTTACGCAGGTTTCGTTGCAGACGGATTTTTCTTTCGGATTTATGCAGCCCGAAGGGCAGACATTTGCGCAGACCTCGCAAGACGTGCACGCGTCTTTTTGCAGGTATATTTTATTTACTGAAATTTTAGACACTAAACCGAGAACCGTGCCGACAGGGCAGATATTTGTGCAGAAAAACCTGTCTTTAAAAATCACCATACATACTATTATAAGTACGGCGGCTATTCCGATTGCCGATAAACTGAAAGCCGAGCCGAAATAAGTGTAAGGTTCCGCCAAGCGCAGAAGGTATGCGGTTCCGCCGGCAAGAGTTCCGAATATTACGGCGGCGATTATATATTTGAAGTAAAAGTTTTTTTGCATTCCGGAATTTTTCTTTTTAAAAACGCTTATTAATTCCTGCAAAATCCCGAAAGGGCACAATACGGAGCAGTACAGCCTTCCGAAAATAAAAGTCGCAGCTAAAATAACCGCGGTCAAAATCAAAGCGGTTATCGAAAAATCGATAAATATTCTTTGAAGCAAAGCGCCGAACTGCAAATCCAAAATTTTTACGCCGTAAAATATGCCTCCGAAAGCGGCGATTGTCAGAATTGCCGCGCATACCGCGGCGATAACGCGTATTTTATAATAAATATTTTTTTTCATAATTTACGCCCCCTTCTTTAAATTCTTTACGGTATTATCGATCATTTCCAAAAGCGGGGGAATATCCAAAAGCTGCGGGCAGTTTTCGCTGCAAAGACCGCATTTTATGCATTTACCGGCTTTTTCCCTGTCTTTAAGCGCGTCATATTTTTGCAGGAATACGTCCGTTTTACCCGCGGCTTTATACTCGTTATACATATCGAAAATGGCGGGTATCGCCACGCCTCTGGGGCAGTCTTGGCAGTAATTGCAGGTGGTGCAGTTTATTTCGCCCTGTTTTTGAAGAATGGAAGATATTTTATCCGCGACATCTTCCTCTTTTTTGGTTATAGGCTTGTAATTTATAAATGTTTCGACATTTTCTTCCATTTGCTGCAAACTGCTCATTCCGCTTAAAACCGTAAAGTTGTTTTCTCTTCCGGCAACCCAGCGCAGGGCAAAAGAAGCCTGCGTGTCGTTCGGGGCTTCGTCTTCAAGAACGGCTTTTGCCGAACCCGTAAGTTTCGTGAGCGCCCCGCCCCTCAAAGGCGACATGGGAAGCACCGGTATGCCTGCCTGCGTCAAAACTTCGTAGCTTTGTTTGACGTTCATTGCAGTCCAGTCAAGGTAATTAAGCTGTATCTGGCAAAATTCCCACGGGTACTCTTTCGCGACTTCTTCAAGAAGTTCGTACGAGCCGTGATAAGAAAACCCGAGATGCCTTATTTTGCCTTCTTCTTTTAGTTTTGCGAGTTCTTCATATACGCCGAAACTGCGGAAATTGTCTATTGTTAAAACCGAAATGTTATGGGCAAGGTAAAAGTCGAAATAATCCGTTTGGCATTTTTTAAGCTGTTCTTCAAAAATTCTTCTGACGTCTTCTTTTGAAGTAAGCGCGCGAAGCGGATTTTTTGTCGCAAGAAAAAAGCTGTCCCTTTTATAATTGCTCAATACTTTTCCCACGGCATTTTCGGATTCTCCTGCGTGGTATCCGTAAGCGGTGTCAAAATAATTGACTCCGTGTTTCATCGCGTATTCCGTCATTTTTTCAAACTGCGGCATATCTATCGTTCCGTCTTCAAGTTTCGGGAGCCTCATACAGCCGAAAGAAAGCAGAGGTATGTCCAGATTCTTGAATTTTCTTGTTACCACAAGCCCGGTTTTTTTTCTTTTCGCGTTTGCGCCGCCCGCGCCGCAGCCGTTGAGCAGAGCCGTGCCTCCTATCGCCAGCAGAGAATTGACTATAAATTCCCGTCTTTTCATTACATGCCTCCGTTGTATGTCAGAATTACCATGTTTTGTATTGTATAAAAATACTTTGCCGTTTGGCAAAACAAATATTCGTCAGGAAAAATTGATAATTTATTTTGAAAATAGTAAAATTTTCACATGTCAATTTCGAATCTTGAAGAAATAACCTGTCCCTGCGGCAATGTTTTCGAGGCGGATTTGATTTCCGCGGTAAGCGTTGCCGATAATCCCGAACTTAAAGAAGCTTTGATAGCCGGAGAGATAAATCTCGTATCCTGCCCTCAATGCGGAGAAATGTTTTACGCCGAATGTTTCATACTTTACCATGACAGCGAAAACGAGCTTATAGCTTTCGTATATCCTTTGACTTTCCAGAACCAGGCCGCGCGCTGCAGGGAAAAAATGTTAAGAGAGTTCCGCTCCGCGCTTGACGGTTTCGGGGAAAAACAAAAAATCGCTTACGACCCCATTCTTATTTTCGGAATAGAAGATTTGGTTTTGATTTTAAAAGCCGAACAGGAAACGGAAGACGAAGAGTCCGTTTTAAAGCATATCGCTTCAAAAATCGGGATCGGCGTTTTGAAAGTTCAGCCGAGCATAGCCAGAAAGTTTTCCATACCCAAAGTTTTGCCGGTTTTAAAGGGAAGCAAAACAATTGACGCAAACGGCGTAATATCCGCTTTAAAAACTTTGCTTAAACACAACCCCAATCTGCTCAATTACGCAAAACTTCTTGACCGCCTTTCCAAAAACAAATCGATGCTTGACGATGTAAAAAAAGCCGAATAACGATTGAACACGTTAAAAGCCCTCTTGCCTAAGTTTGATAAAAAATATTCAAAAATCAATAAAAAACGCTTAATTGACAAAAAAACCGAAAAAATATAAAATTTAGTCTGTATTTTTAGAAAAAAATTCGTTTTCAAACTATAAAAATGACAATAATTTTATATATAGCGGTTTTACTTTTTTCGACAGTCATTCACGAAGTCGCGCACGGGTACGCGGCGCATTTGCGCGGCGACGATACGGCCAAAATGGCCGGCAGAATTACTTTAAACCCCGTTCCTCATATAGATCTATTCGGGACGATTGTCCTTCCTGCCGTAATGCTTCTGTTTAATTCGCCGGTTCTTTTCGGATGGGCAAAGCCGGTTCCGGTAAATACTTACAGGCTTCAAAATCCTAAAACCGATATTGCTTTGGTTTCTGCGGCAGGGCCTTTGTCGAACGTTTTGCTTGCGGCGGTATCGGGCCTGGGGATAAGGTTTATAAGAATGTTCCCGGACTTTGGAGCGGGTTTGGGCGCTACAATAGAAGCCTGCCTTTACGTAATGGTTTTGGTAAATGCCGTTCTTTTGGTAATAAATCTTTTGCCTATTCCGCCGCTTGACGGCTCGAAAGTAATAACCTATTTTTTGCCGCCCGAACTTGCCGTAAAATATCTGAATTTAAATCCGTATATGTGTTTTTTTATTTTGATTATTTTGCTCTCAAGCGGAATAATATGGCGTTTTGTCGGTCCGGTCATAAATCTTCTTATAAAATTATTTGCGGGAGCTTAACGGGGTAAAAATGCGAAAAAAAGTACTGTCGGGCATGCGTCCTACCGGAAGACTTCATCTGGGACACTATTTCGGGGCGCTTAAAAGCTGGGTCGAACTTCAAAACGAATACGATTGTTATTATATGTCCGCGGACTGGCACGCTTTGACCACCGATTATGCGGACACTTCCAATGTCGGCGCAAACACTTTGGAAATGGCGGCAGACTGGCTTACCGCCGGAATTGACCCCGAAAAAAGCGTTATTTTCAAACAGTCGCAGGTATATCAGCACAGCGAGCTTTTTTTGATATTATCTATGATAACTCCTTTGGGCTGGCTTTACAGATGCCCCACATATAAAGAGCAGATTGACCAGATACAAAATAAAGATTTGAACAATTACGGTTTTTTGGGATATCCTGTGCTTCAGGCGGCCGATATTCTTCTTTATAAGGCGGATCTTGTTCCGGTAGGAGAAGACCAGCTTTCGCATTTGGAGTTTACCAGGGAAATCGCAAGGCGTTTTAACAATTTTTACGGCAATATTTTGGTTGAACCGAAAGAAAAACTTACAAAGTCCGCAAGGGTGCCGGGCCTTGACGGAAGAAAAATGTCGAAATCGTACGGGAATTCTATTTTTCTCGGAGAAGAAGACGATTCGATGAAAGAAAAAGTCCGCAGCATGTTTACCGATCCGCAGAAAATAAAAAAAGACGATCCGGGACATCCCGAAGGCTGCGTGGTGTTTGCGTTTCACGAAATATTCAACCCCGGTTACAAAGCCAGAGAGCAGGAATGCAAAGCGGGGACTGTCGGCTGCGTGGCGTGTAAAAAGCAGATTACGGAAATGCTTTCCGAATTTATGAAACCGTTTGCCGAAAAGAGAAAAGATTTAATGAACGATAAAGCGTATCTGGAAAAAGTTCTGGAAAACGGCTGCGAAAAAGCAAGGGAAACCGCGCATGCGGCAATGGCGGAAATAAGAAAAGCTTTGAAATTTTAAAAACAGAAGATGAGATGAGGAAAAGCTCTCATCTTTCCAACTTCGCAGTTAAAGGTTTTTATGAGCTACGACATACACATCGACACGTTTGAAGGTCCTTTAGACCTTCTTTTGCATTTGATAAAAAAGAACGATTTGGAAATCGGCGAGATAAAAATAGCCGAGATAACTTCCGAATATCTTTCTTATCTTGACCTGATGAAAGAACTGAATATCGACGTCGCCGGCGAATTTCTTGTAATGGCTTCCACGCTGATGCAGATAAAAGCCAAAACGCTTCTGCCTTCCGAAACCGAAAAAGACGGCGAAGAAGATCCGTTTGACAATTTGAAAAACAGGCTTATGGAATACCAGAAATACAAAGAGATAGGCAAACTTTTGTCTTATAAGGCCATAGAAAATTCGCAGGTGTACTACAGGCCTGCGCCCGCGGTAAATAAATCGGATTATGTTTTGGACGCGACGCTTTTCGAGTTGATGGAAAGTTTCCGCGACGCGCTGACGGCGCTTCCCGAAAACATAAAAGAGATAATGTATCAGGAAATCCCGATAGAGACAAAAATCAGGGAGATTCTTGACGTTCTCGAAGGGAAGCAATACATATCTTTTACCGAAATTTTAAAAATACAAAAAAGCAGAATGGCTTTGATAGTCTGCTTTATGGCCGTTTTGGAACTTATAAAAAACAGGCAGATCGCCGCGAAACAGTCGGAATTGTTTCAGGAGATAAGAATTTATAAGGTATATAACGCGGAAATTGAAGACGGCATCGACGCGGGACGCGAAGAAGAGGAGCTGGGGCTTATCGTAGAGGAAAAGTCGGCAGCCGCCGAGCCGCCCGCGCCCGATTTTGAGCTTGAGCCCGAAACGGAGCAAGAAAACCGAGAGGACAACGATGGAAATATCTGAGGTCAAACAAGTTTTGGAAGCGCTGCTTTTCGTATCGGAAAGGCCTTTAAGCCTTAAAGAGCTTAAAGACATAGTCAAAGAAGATTATCCGGACGGCGCGAATCTGGAAAATATTTTAAACGAGCTTAAAACCGAATACGAAAATATGAACAAGCCCTACGAAATCAAATTTGTCGCCGAGGGCTGGACGTTTGCGACAAAAACTAATTTTTCGCCGTGGATAAAAAAACTTCTCAAAGAAAAAAACGTTTTGAAACTTTCTCCGTCCGCTCTTGAAACGCTTGCAATGATAGCGTACAAGCAGCCCGTAACCAGAGCCGAAATAGATGAAATAAGAGGCGTGGAATCTTCCGGAGTAATAGACACTCTGCTCGAAAGGAAACTTATAAAAATAGTAGGAAGAAAAGAAACGCTCGGAAGGCCTTTGCTTTACGGCACTACGCAGGAATTTTTAAAGCATTTCGGGCTTGCGCATTTAAGCGAACTTCCTTTGATAGAAAACGTGCCGAAAGAAGCGCAGCAGACGGAAAATCTTCCGGAACCGGAACTGCCTTTTGAAAACAACGGGGAAGGTGACGCAAAAGAGGCAGATTCGGACAAGTCGGAAAGCGGTTCTGCGGCTGCCGAAACCTCCGAAACAGGCGAGAGCGTTTTGCCGGAAGAACAGTCTTCGGAAAAATCCGGGAATTTTTAAAAAACTATTGTAAAATCAACGGGTAATATATTATAATATGTCCATCTTATATAAAAAGGTGATGAATAATGGCTGAGAACAAATCTTTTCACGGTTTGGATTTAGGTTTATTTATTAACGATCAGTACGTGACCGTAAAGAAAATCGGTCAGGGCGGGTTCGGCGTCGTATGGCAGGCGTACGATTTCAGCCTCAGAAATTTTGTTGCCGTAAAAGAGCTCCGCAAAGAATATTCGGAGCAGCGTTTCGTGGAGATGTTTTACAAAGAAGCTTTAATAGCAAAAAATATAATCCACGACAATATAGTCAGAGTGCAGCATTTTTGGAAAGGCAGCAACGGCGCTTATTATATTTCTATGGACTTTGTAAGAGGCGTCGATTTGGAAGACGTTATAGCAAAATGCAATGCCCTCGACATAAGAATACCCTGGGAACTTTCCGTTTTAATATGCATAAATATGCTTAAAGCGATCGACTATGCCAACCGCATAGCCAGAGATTCCATAACCGGAAAACCCTTCGGAATAGTTTACCGCGACATATCTCCCGGAAACGTCTTGATTTCATTTGACGGAAACGTAAAATTAAGCGATTTCGGAATCGCAAAAACCGCGGACGAAATAAGCGAAGGTATAAAACAAAACGTCGTAACCGGAAAATACCCTTATATGTCTCCGGAACAGATAAAAGGCGATTCGGACGTAGACCACCGTTCCGATATTTTTTCCATAGGCGTGGTTTTATACGAAATGCTTACCGGAAAACAGCTTTTTTCCGGCTCGAATTCCGAAATAAAAGATCAGGTTATAAACCAGAAATTCAACGCAGCTTCCATCAACGGGCTGAAACTTCCCAACGAAATGAAGGAAATACTCTCAAAAGCGCTGGAAAAAGCAAGAGATGAAAGATACGTCAGAGCCATAGAGATGTACCGCGATTTGAGAAGGCTTTTAAAAGGCGTAGAAACCGAAGACCTTGCCGTAGATTTGTCGTCTTTCATTTCCAAGGTTATGGAAAGCGAATTGAACGCGTCGGACGACGTTGTCAGAATAGTAAAGTCGCTTGACAGAAACGAAGTTATGAATCATCCGCAGATAGAAAGAGTTATCTGCCACGATTTTATGGTTGGAGATTTAAGTTCGCCTGCGCAGCCCGATTTTCAGCCTAAAGCCGATTCTTTCAAAAGTGCGCCCGCGCAGCCTGAAATCGGACCGGATTCCGATATTGAAATCAGACCGGTACCCAGAACCGAAGCCAGACGTGAAGCAAGGCCGGAGGCAATGCCCGAAGCGAGACCAAAGCCTGAAGCGAGGCCAAGTCCTGAAGTAAGGCAGCCGGAAGCGGTTCCGGAAGAAAATATTCTGCCGTCTTCCGAGCCAAATCCGCAGTTTCAAGATATGCCGCCGCGTCCCGCACAGCCTCAAAGAAGGCAGCCGGTATGGGTGAAAGACGTTACAACCGAAAATAACAATATAGAACCTGTTAAAGCTAAACAGGCGGTGCAGCCTAGTCCTAGTCAGGCGCCGCAGGCGCAGGAAGAAGCCAAAGGGAAGACTGTTTTTGAAGAAGTCGGCGACTGGTTTGTAAATAAATTCAAAGCGCTTAAAGGCAGAATAATAAAAATCATAATTTTTATTATTTTCGCGATTCTTTTGTTTTTAGGGCTTGACATTTTCAAACAGATAACTCCTTTCGGAAAGGCAATGTACGCAAAAATGTATCCGCCTGACGTTATAATAACCACGGTCCCGTCCGGAGCCATGGTCAATATGAAGACAAGTGACGGCGAAGTGATTCTTCAGAATGCAAGTTCGGATCAGCCTATACCTTTGAGGAAAGTACAGCCGCGAACCTATACCATCACGGCTTTGAAAGAGGGTTTCAGGCCTGTACAGCGCGTCGTAAGAATCGAAGAGAGAACATCGAAGTCCGACAAACTGAAAAATGAAAAGATAGAACTTACTTTCGATTTTGATCTGGACGTAAATTCAGTTCCGCAGGGGGCCGACGTTTTCATAGACGGAAATAAGTTCGGAGTTACCCCGTGTAAAGTGAATTTAAGCGCGGGAGAGCATACGCTCAGGCTTGCTCTTGCGGGTTTTGAAGATTTGGGGTCCAAAGCGAAAGGGCATGAAGACGGCTACGCTAACATAGATTTTTCGAGGCCGAACAAGGCGGAAATATTCGGCGACGTAGACAAACGTTATTGGGAAACCGACCTTAAAAATATAGACGGCGAAAATGTGTTTACGGTAAAAGGAAAATTGTTTAAAAAGTATAAGTTTACTTCCACTCCGGAAAAAATGACCGTTCATATTGAAGGCGAGGGTAAACCCAGAGGATCTACTCCTTTGACTGCAAATATTATGGCAGGCGAGTATAAGGTCAGATTTCTCGATCCCGAAGGGCGCTACGGCGAATCTTTGAATCAGGTTGAGATTTCGGCCAAATCCGCGTCGAGTTTGTTTGTCAAGATGAACAAACTTATAACTTTCAGGGTAAAATCGCAGAAAAACAGCGCGGAATCTTTTATAGCCAAGCTCAAAATCGAAGGGAAAGAATTTCAGACTACAAGAAACGTCGGAACCGGAAGACCCGTTACCATCCCCCTTCCCGGAGGCAATTATAAATTTACTTTTACCGCGGATGACTTTGATCCTTACGTTAGAAACAATGTGGATGTGGAAAGCATCAATTCCGTAAACGCGTCGCTGGTTTATTCAAAAGTGCCGTTCAACGTGTCTGCCGTGTATCTTGAAGCGCAGGAAGGCACGGAAAAAGAAAATCCGATTGAAAACGCTTTTGTATGGATAGACGATAAACCCGCCGGCAAAACGGATGCTAAAGGCGTGTGGACGGATAAATTCGATCCCGGCCAGATGAAAGGAAGAATAGTGGCGGAAGGTTATGTTGAGCAGTTGTTTGATGTTGAGTTGCTTCCGGGAAAAGGCTTTAGCCACACGGTGGTTATGGTGCGGGATCTGCCGGTCCTTCCGGACATTCCTGAGCCGGTCCCTGGCCCTGACGGACCGCAGATCGATCCGCTAGCGCCGCTGCCGCCGAAACCGGAACCAAAACAAGAGGATCTTCAGGTAATATTATGCCCGTATTGCGGTTATATAAACACGGTGCCGGCAGGAAGAAAACTTAGATTTTGCGTAAATTGCGCAAAGCCGCTTAAATAACGGAGTGAGCCGAAAAGCTCAAATTAATTTTACATCATCAAGGAAAAGATTCTTATGAAAAAAATTTTAAAATTATCGGCGTCGGTTTTTGCTGGAATTGTTTTTTTTCATATCGCGCTTTATGCCGATGTGCCTTCGAAATTGACTTTTCAGGGCAGATTGACCGACAGCGCCGGCGTCCCTATTACCGACAACAGCGCCGAATTTACGTTTTCCTTTTATACTGCCGAAAGCGGCGGGTCTCAAATAGGAAATGTTTCCGTTACCGATGCGAAAATCAATAACGGGCTTTACGGAGTCAATTTGGATTTAAGCGGAATTTTAGCAAGCTCTCCTACTGCGTTTAACGCGCCTGTATGGGTTCAGGTTTCATATAACAGGAATGATTTTCTAGAAAGAACGCCTTTAACCGCAAGCCCTTATGCTTTATCCGTTAAAGACGGAGTAATAACTTCAAGTAAGATTGCCGACGGAGCTATAGTTCAAAGCAAACTTGCTCCCGGACTGTCTGTCAGTAGCGCAGCGTATGCAGTAACTGCCGCAACGGCGTCATTTGTTACAGGAGCAATCTCAACAGCGTCGTATGCAATGCGAGCGGGAACGGCAACATATGCAACAACTGCCGTAACAGCGTCATTTGTTACAGGGGAAATCTCAACAGCGTCGTATGCAATGCGAGCGGGAACGGCAACATATGCAGTAAATGCCGCAACAGCGTCATTTGTTACAGGAGCAATCTCAACATCGTCGTATGCAATGCAAGCGGGAACGGCGACATATGCAGTAACTGCCGCAACGGCGTCATTTGTTACAGGGGAAATCTCAACAGCGTCGTATGCAATGCAGGCGGGAACAGCGTCATATGCAGATGTTGCAGGTATTGCGAATGATGTAGGCGAGTCTTTTGTGTTGAGCACGGCTAGTGTTCGTTATGATGAGGTATATCCCGCGTCAACTACATATGCAATAAATGCCGCAACAGCGACCTGGGTATTGAATTTTCCGGAATTATCGTCTTCTGTAATTAGCGGATTATTATTAGGTTTAGGCAATTCACCTGTTAGTGTTGGATCTGTTTACACAAGTAGCGGAACAGTTGCCGACCTATACACAAGTTCAATTACTATAGGCGGCGGAGTCTCACTGATGTTTGGTACTTATGATACAACTCCATATAATTACGGCAGTCCTCAAGGAGGGGCCTACCGAGAAGAAGGATTAATAATCAGTACAAATGTGAGAATAAACGGAACAGTTTCTTCAACCAGACAATTTCTCAATGTAAATGCCGACCTTGCCGAAATATATCCTTCTTATGAGTTATTGTCTCCGGGGGATGTTGTCGTAATATCCGATATTAATGACGGATATATAGAAAAATCGAAAACGGCAAACGATACTAAAGTCGCCGGCGTTATTTCTACCGAGCCGGGGATGGTTTTGAATTCAAGCGAAAAGGGATATAAGCTTGCTTTAGTCGGCAAGGTTCCAGTAAACGTTACAAACGAAGGCGGCGACATAAAACGCGGAGATTTGCTTGTCGCTTCTTCGACTCCGGGATATGCCATGAAAGCAGTTGACCCGAAGCCCGGGACCATAATAGGAAAAGCGCTTGGAAGTTCAAGTGCCCCGAGAGGTAAAATTTCAGCTTTAGTTAATTTACAATGAGAAAAATATTATTTTTTGCATTTATTTTTTGTTTTTATTTTGCCGGTTCGGTTTTTTCAGCCGATCAGGTTCAGGATGCTTCGTTATCAAACGGTTCGGCGGCGTCTTCGCAGAACGGCTTTGAAAACACCACTTCCGTAAACAGCGGAATAGTGTTTTTGGAAACTAAAACCACCAGAAAATACAGGCTTGATTCCGGCGTTTTGTCGGCTTTCGGCATTTCAAATAACGATATTTCTTTTTCAAGCCAAACTCCGGTAAACAATTACGTTTCGACAACAACTCCCGTTAACATAGGTATTACCGCCAACACCTATCAAGGCAGCATAGCTCTGTTAGGATACAGAATCGCTTATACGACCGCTTCAATATATGAAATGAGCATAACTACGCTTGCATATAACGAGGCGGGCATTGCTCCGGAGGTTTCGACGCAGACTCTTGCTTACGGTTTTCGTCCCGGCGATAATTATTTGCAGTGGTTTGCCATGAATACCGCAAGCGACGAAGGGGCGTTCAGCAGTATCATTAGAATTATTGTAAGCGAAGATGCCGCCGGCGCAAAAATTCTACAGCCTTCGGGAGGATTTGCGTCGTCTAATCCGATAATAAGAGCGAGGCTGTCTACCCAGCATGATTTTGACCCGTCGGAGGTTACGATTCATATGTTTGCCGGCGCGTCTACCGAGGCTGCGTCGGAGTTAAGTGTGGATTACGGAACAGGGAAATTTGTTGACTCTTCAATGTTGGAGTATAAATACACGGCGCGGACGCTTCAGGTCGGCATGGAATACACGCTGCTTATAAAATTTATTGATGGAAACGGAGACCGTTACGATTCCGATCCCGTAACGTTTATAGTTGACGGCGCTCCGATATCGCAGCTTTTACCGTATCCTTCTCCGTATAACCCGAAGAGGGGGCGTTTAAAGATAAAATACGTATTGTCTGAAGATTCTTCCGTTACAATTAATATATACGACAGAGCCGGAAAATTCGTAAGCAAAGCCGTTGATTCGCAAAACCGTCCCGGCGGACTAAACGATACGGACGAATGGAACGCAAAAAGCTATGCCGGGGAAGATTTGGCAAGCGGAGTTTATATATGCGAACTCATCGCCGTAAGCGGCGGAAAAGAAAACAGGCGTTACGCGTCTTTTGCAATTTTGAGAAAATAAATGAAAAAAATAGTTTCCGTTTGTTTCATTTTAATATTTGCGGCTAATGTTTACGCGGCCTCCGGCGGCGCGGCTTTCCTTAAAAAAGGCGTCGGAGCAAGAGCGCTGGGCATGGGCGGAGCGTTTACTTCCGTTGCGGGCGATGCAAACGCGGTATATTGGAACCCCGCGGGACTAGGTCAAATTTACGATAATTATTCGGTTACTTTTATGGCAGCCTCGGGAGCTTCCGACGAATGGACTGGTTTGAGCGATGTCATTCCTACGCATAATTTTGTAGCTTTATCCGTGCCTGCGGGAAAGATTACGGAAGCTTTGGGAAAATCGGTTTTTGCCTTTGGCTATATGAGTTCTTATCTCGATAAGATCATAGGTTCAAGTGATGAGGGAATACAAACGGGAACGCTTGAAGACACTCAAAGCGCTTTCTATCTTTCCTGGGGTATGCCGGTGTGGGAAGAAGATACCAATTTATACGTCGGCGCGTCGTTAAAGTATCTGTCGGAAAATTTAAGCGGAACCGGAGGCGACAGCGCTTCGGGATACGATATTGACGCCGGCATAATATATAATATTTTTGAAACTTTAAATTTCGGTTTATTTATAGGAAAAGGCGCTTCCATAAAGTGGGCAGAGTCGGAAAGCGACCAATCGGCTTTGACATCTAAGTTCGGCGTTTCGAACATGTTTAATTTAAGCGAAAAATTTAAACTTTTGGGAGCCGCGGATTTGGTTCAGGTGCAAAGAGAACCTTTGGGAGCAAACTTGGGCTTGGAGTTAAGTTATATGGACATTGCCGGAAGTGACGATGGATTAGGTTTAAAAGGGCTGCATTTGAGAGGCGGCGTAAATTCTTTGGCTTTGGAAAACCGCTACGGAGTCAGGGAAGACATAAATAAAAATATCGCTTACAGCGCCGGTTTCGGGATTGACATCGCAATACTGGGCAAATTTTTGCAGTTGGACTACGCTATGATTATGGGAAATATTTTAGACAGCCAAAATAAAATTTCGTTGAGTTTTTACTTTTAGAGGCATAATATGAAAATTAAAAAAATACTTTCTTTATTTGTCTCGGCAGTGATGGCCTTAAACGCCGTGCCGGCATTTCCCGCGGTAAAGCGCGACGTCAACGATCCGGTTTTAAGGGAGATAATCAACGAACTCAACTCTAAGATGCCGAAATTTATCAACAGGTACGGCGATACGGTTTTCGTAGAGGATGAGCCCGTAACCAGGGGCGCTTTGATAGAAGCATTGTACGAGTATGACAAGAGGGTTAAAGGCGCGGCGCCGGAGGCCGCCCCGGATAAAACGTCCGTGACCCGTCAGGAATTCGACAGTTTAAGAAACAGAATTTCATTTATTGCAAACGCGGTCGCGGAACAAAATCAAAATGCCGCCGGCAAAGCTGATAACCGTTCCGGGGCAGCCGCAAGCGTGGATATAGTGAACATCATTTCCGATTTGAAACCCAATATGCCGATGCTTTTGGACGGAAGTTTAAAAAGTTCAAAAGTGTTTATGGAATTGCAGCAGAAAGTTGAGGCCGGATCGGGTTCCGCAAGACAGTATTCGTCCGGAAGTTCGAGTTCTTTGTTAAAAGATATGGATTCTTTAAACGAAAAAGTCGATATGCTCTCAAAGAAAGTGGATTTGACCTCGAGCCAAATAATCCGGATTGAGAAGTCGTCTTCGGGAAAGCAGTCTTCTTCGGGAGGTTCGGATGCTTTATTTAAGGATGTGGATTCGTTGAATGAAAAATTCGATATGCTCTCAAAGAAGGTGGATTTGGCTTCGAATCAAATAAGCCGGATCGAGAAGTCGTCTTCGGGAAAACAGTCTTCTTCGGGAGGTTCGGATGCTTTGTTTAAGGATGTGGATTCGTTGAATGAAAAATTCAATATGCTTTCAAAGAGAATGGATTTGGCTTCGAATCAAATAAGCAGAATTGAGAAATCTTCAAAAGGTTCTTCGGACGGCGGCGGTTCGGGAGTTTCTTACGATGCCGTTTCAAAAGAGATAAGCTATATAAACGAAAGACTTGCCTTATTGTCAAAAAAACTTGACGATGCGGAATTAAATAAAACATCTTCCTCTGCGCCGCGTAATTCTTCGGCGGCTTTAAGCGAAATATCGGAAATAAAAAGAAATCTTGAGCAAATACAGGCAAATTACGTGCGCGTATCCAAAAGGCTGGACGATCTTAATTCAAGGCCGCCCGCTTCAGCGGTTGCCGGAGGTTCTCTCGATACGACTTATTTTGTAACGCAGCTTAACGATATAAGAAGAACAGTGGAGGACGTTCCGACTGCAAGCGATATAAGGCAGGAGATAACCAAATCGCAAATTCAGACGCGTTCGGATATTAAAAAAATAGAAGAAAGACTAAATAATATGCACGGAAACAGGTCGTATTCATCTGGCAGAGAAGAAAATTCATCTTCAGGCGGATCCGGTGCCGCAATAGCCACCATAAGCCTGGGAATAACCATGATAGCGGCTCTTTTCGTGGCCAGATAATAAGGAGCGAACAATGCCAAGGCTGTTTTTAAAGAAAAAAGAAGAAGTGCTGGGAGAATACTATCTCAGGCGAAAATCCAGAATTTTTGTCGGAAGCAAAAAAGGAAACGATATCCTTATAAAAGACGGCAATATTTCCGACCACCACTGCACTATTTCCTTTAAAGAAGGGACTTATGTGCTTAAAGATCAAAATACGATAACCGGAACAAAACTAAACGGAAAAACCGTCTCGGAAGCGACCCTCGAAGTCGGAGACGTAGTAGGCATAGGTCAGTATGACCTTGTTATGGCTCCCGATACCGCGGTTGATGCTCCGGAATATTATCTCATAGGGATTTTCGGGAAATTTTCGGGAAAGAAATTTTCCGTGAAAATGGGCGATACCTTTATCGGCAGAGAACCGAATTCTCCCCGCGGGATTGAAAACGACATAGTTCTTACGGGCGATATGACGGCTTCAAAGGGCCATGCCAAAATTTCCCTGAACAACAGACAGTTTTTTGTCACCGATGTCGGAAGTACCGGAGGCGTTGCGGTAAACGGGCAAAAAGTCGGGCAGCTTAACAGCATGCTCATAGAACCCGGAGATGAAATTTCGATAGGCAGGACGATATTCAGATTTGTAAGTTCGAAAGACGAGGATTATTCGCTTCCTTCAAAGCAGCGCATATTTTTGCTGAAAATATTAAAACCTCTGGCTCTTTTGCTTACTATGGCGGTTTTAGGCGGTTCGCTGTTTTTAATGTGGACAGGCTGGAGCGGCGTTTCTCTGCTCACAAAGTCCAAAAAATTAACTCTGGCGCTTAATTCGGAATTCAGAAAAGACATTCCGTTGAGAAATTTTGACGAGTACGATATCACTTCCACTCCGGCAGTAGGCGATTTGGCCGGAGGCAGAAAGGGCAATTCCATAGCTATGCTTACCGCGGCCGGGTTTTTATACGGCTGGGACGCAAAAACCGGAGCCGCTTTATGGCGGCAGATAGAAATATTCAATTCCGGCAAGACTTCTCCCGTGATTGCGGACGTAAATAACGACGGAATAGAAGATATAATAGTTTTGTCGGACTCATCGATGCTTTATGTGGTTGACGGCCAGTCGGGCAATCTTATAATGAAAGAGATTTTGGGCGGCGTGGTGTCGGAAATGACTCCTTTGGTAGCCGATTTGACCGCGAACGGGAAACTGGATGTCGTGGTGTGCTCCGAGGACGGCGCGGTACACTTTTTGTATGACGTCGGTTACGGCGGAAGCGGATTTGAAAAATATACGGAATTTGTGGAAGGCCCCATATACGCGAGCCCTGTTCTTTATCAGTCAAAAGACATCGCTCCGATGGTCGTTGTGGCGAATTACGCAAGCAAAGTGTTTTTTATAGACGGAAAATCAAGAACGAAAAAGACGGTCGATTTGGTGGCAAAAACCGGAAAAACCCATCTTATTGCGGGAGCGCCGGCTATCGGCGATATTACCGGCGACGGAGTACCGGAAGTTATAGTCCAGTCGAACGTTCCGCAGTATATTTCCGCTATAGACGTTACGAAATTCGACGTTATGTGGACGTATTTTGTAGAGCCTACGCCGCCGGCCGGTCTTATGCATAACGCTTCGCCTCTTGTTGCTGACCTTGACGGAAACGGAGCGGGCGACGTGTTTGCGGTTTCCGCAAACGGTTCGATTTTGGGACTGCGCGGAAAAACCGGTTATCCGGCGGGAGAACTGTTATGGAAACTTTTTGTCCCCGAGGGCAAAAGAATAATATCTTCTCCTGCGATGTGCGATTTCGACAAAGACGGCATGATGGACTTCGTAGTGGCTGCGGAAGACGGCAGAGTGATGGTTATTAAAAGCAACCACAAACGCAAAGAGTTTGAAGTGCTGGCGGAAATAAGAGCCAGCAACAATCCGATCACTTCTTCGCCGGTCATTGCCGATTTGTTCGGCACCGGCGTTTTGAATATTCTATTTGCAAATTCGACGGACGCTCTTCAGGTAATAGACACAAATTCGAAAATCATGAAGAATTTCAACCCATGGCCGATGTTTTTGGGAAATCCGTCGCATACCGGATTTGAAGGATTCGGCGCTTATAAATCACAGTACAGAAATAAGCTGCTTATAGGAATAGGTATTTTAGTGCTGTTTTTGGTAGTAAGGATAAGGATTTCCGTGAAAAAAAGTTCTAAAAGGGTTAAGGTTCAGTTCTTATGAAAATTTTATATTCCGCCAGAACGGACACAGGGGTTGTAAGGAAAGAAAATCAGGACGCTTACGGTTTAAATCCGGATAAGGGATTATTTATAGTATGCGACGGTATGGGCGGCGGCGCTGCGGGCGATTTTGCGAGCAAGTGCGCCGTTGATGTCATGCTTAAATCTTACGATAAGCTTGACGACATACAGATAAAGAATATCATCGGCGGCAAATTCAGCCATATGGACGTCGAAATACTTCGCCCGATAGCTTTAATAATGCTTGCCAACAGAATGCTTTATAATCTCACTTTGAAATACCCTAAGCTTGCCGGAATGGGGACTACCGTAGTAGCGACGAGATTCGAAGCGGATAAAGGTCTTCTGCACATATACCATTCCGGAGACAGCAGGCTTTACAAAATAAGAGCCGGCGTGATAGAGCTTCTCACAAAAGACCACTCCAAAGTCAACGAGCTCATCGATGAAGGCAAAATGCGGGAAGAAGACATAAAAGCGGTCGAAATGCAAAGCATGATAACGAGAGCTTTGGGAACCGGATCGACGATTAAAGTCGATTATAAGGCGATCCCCGTAAAGCCGGGCGATTATTACGTAATGTGCAGCGACGGTTTGAACAGCGAGATAGACGACAATATAATAAAAGACGTCGTCGATATGCACAAAAACGACATCAACGTAGTCACTAAAGAACTTATTGCCGCGGCAAACAACGCGGGCGGAAGAGACAATACCACGGTTTTGGCTCTCAGGGCGGTGGAGGACAATTCTTTTTACAATCCTACCAGAGATTATGTTTTCAGCCCCGTTACCGTAACGGAAGAAGCTTCTTTTCAATCTTCCTCGGAAGATAAGTTTTTGACCAAAAGCAATTTTAAGCCCGCCGTTCCGAAGTCCGCAAGAGAGAAGAATTTTTTCACGAGTTATTTCTTTATAGGCTTTTTGGTCGCACTGGCCGTCGGGTGCGCCGTGTTTTTTATGTCGTACTCTCAGGAAAATAAAAAAGACACGAAAGAACTCCACGAAATTACCGGTACGGTTTCGGGGGTTTCTTTGGATGTGAGAGCGCCCGTTGACGATCAAATCGCTCTTATTTCGAAAGCCGAAGATAAAATATCGAAAATGGAAATTATAAGAAAGATTGTCAACGAGAGCGATACTTTCACCTCTCCCCTGTCAAACGTTCAGGTTACCATAGAAGGAGACGGGACTGTCATCTTCGCAAGTTTTTCTTCGCAGGAACCTTTGAAAATAGAACTGCCTAAAGGTTTCTATACGATGACCATGAAATATGCCGGGTATAAAACTTTGGACAATAAATCGTACAATCTTGTCGATTCTTTGGATTTAAATTTGGAGCTTTCCGGAGAATTGCAGCAAAAAACCGTAATAATGCTGCCCGAAAAAACGGAGGAATAAAAGTGGAAAATAAGAAAGTTTTGGTTGTTGACGACGACGAAGTGTTTTTGGATTCCACTCAGGCCGCCCTGGAAACGAAGGGTTTTAAAATCATAAAGGCTTTGAGCGCGGAAAGCGCTTTCGAGGCTTTGTCGCATAATGAGAGGCCGGATTTAATATTGCTTGACATAAATCTTCCGGACAAAAACGGATTTGAAGTTTTAAGGACAATAAGGGAAAGCGCAAACTTCTCGAATATCCCCGTCATACTTATAACAGGCGATGTAACCGTCCAGATCGATAAGGCTTTTGCCGAAGGCGCCGACGACTGCGTATTCAAACCCATAGATATGGATAAGCTCGTTTCCGACATGAACAGGCTTCTCCAATGAAAAAAAAAATAAAAATATCCGCTTTTTCGGTTTTATTTTTCCTGTTTGCCGCCGCGCCGTATCAGACGGTTTTTGCAGCAAACGCGGCTCCGGCGGCGGATATTTTTATTTTAAATTACGACGCCGGCTCGCAGGCTATGGGCGGCACTTTAGCTTCGTTTTCGGTTAACTCCCTCGGTTTTACGGCAAACCCTTCCGCAAATTTCAGCGTATTGTCAAAAAGGCTCGATTTTTCCGGCATATACGCTTACGGCGGCCTTTACGGCACCGCGGGCGCTCTTATGCTCCCGCTGGACTACGGAAATCTTACAGTCGCCGGTTCTTTCAATAAATTCGGTTCAGACGTCATCGTCACTCCCGGCGGGAAGGCCCTCTCTTCGAATGCCGCCGTGTTTTTAAATTTCGTTTTGCCGTTTTCTACGGAAATTCCGGTTTATGCGGATAAGGGCGGCGCCGGATTGACCGTTAAGGGATACCAGTTATCCGCAAGCGACAATGCGTCTAAAACGGTTTTTACGGCGGATTTGGGCGCGCATTACAGCCTCGATGTGCTGTTAAACGGGCTTTGGGCGTTTGCGGCTTTAAAGAATTTGGGGACGCAGGTTGAAATAGCCGGAGCCGAACCTTTTGACCTGCCTTCAAGTTTTAACTTTGCATTGAGATACGAGATCCCTTTCAACTCGCTCGGCATTGCGTTTACCGGAGACGTTATGAAGTTTTTTTCATATGGCACGGGGCTTGCAGTCGGCGCGGAAATTTCGCCGGTTTATCCCGCGACTTTTAAGATAGGCTACAGAAGTCTTGACGATAAAATAAACGAAGGTTTTACGGCAGGATTGTTTTTGAATTTTGACTCTTTCAACATAGGTTATTCGTTTTCCGCTTTGGCGGAAGGATACGACGCCTCTCATATTGTGAATTTCGGAATGATGTTCGGCGGCGTTACAAACGAGAGAAAGGCTTTCGATTATTATCTCGGATATAATTTTAACAAAGCCAGAGAATATTACAACAAAAAAGATTTTATAAATGCAAGGCAGGAATTTGAGAAGATTTTAGCCATGTATCCCGACCATATCCCTTCAAAAGAGTATTTGAAAAAAATAATTTATGACCTTGATACGTATGAAAGAAATCTCGAATTGCAGATAACCAGATTTTTGCGCAGGGCGGATCTGGAACTTCACAGGAACAACCTCATTAAAGCGAGGGATTATTATTACAGGGTTTTGAGCATAGACCCCGAAAACCAAGAGGCGGAAGCAGGCCTTTCGGAATTGAGCAAAATGTTTTATCAGGCCGAACTTCAGGCTAACAGAAAAAAGCATGAAAAAGAAATCGTGAGCTTGTGGGGCGAAGCCGTAAGTTCTTTCGATAGCGGAAACTTTGTCACGGCAAGGGATAAGTTTAGAGGCATACTCGATATAGACCCGGAAAATGCCGGCGCGCTCAAGTATATGGAATTGATAGACTCCCAGGTAACCAAAGTAACTTCGATTCAGGCCGACAGACTGTTTTCCCAAGCCATGGAATACTACAATATGGCCGATTACGACAGGGCTGCGAAATATTTTAACGCGGTTTATACGTCCGATTCAAGCCGTTCGGACGCCAAGCAATACTACGAGCTTTCAAGAAAAGCTTTAAACCTGGCGTATACGGAAATGTCCGAACAAAATACTTTGCAGGCAGGCAGGCAGAAGCAGATCACCAGGCTTGCCGACAAAGACGACTCTGTTTTGTCTTCGAACCAGAAAATTCAAAAAGAAATGGAACAATACTATAACCAGGCAGTGGATTATTTCAATAAAGCGCAATACGAACAGGCTTTAAAAGCTTTTGTGAGCCTCAGGGAAAGATCCATGAGGAACAGCTATTACGATTTAAACCAGTCGATAAGAGACTATTCGAATAAGGCAAGGGAAGCTATCGCCGACACCTATTATAAAGAAGGGCAGGCTTTGGTCAGCGGCGGAAAACTTGAAGACGCTTTGGCAAAATTTGAAGACGCGCTTAATTATAATTCCAAACTTCAGGCCGCGGTAAGAGACAGGGAAAGCGTTTCCGCTTCTTTGTCGCAGCAGTTCTATGATGAGGGGCTTAAAGCTTATTCGTCTGGAAACAGGAAGAAAGCCGTTGAACTTATGGAAAAATCTTTACGGTATAACCCCGGCAGAGCCGACGTCGCGAAAACTCTTGAAAGAATAAAGTTTTTAGGAGGCTTGTGATGCCCGAATTCAGGCGCGATCCGGTAATCGGCAGGTGGGTGATAATAGACCCTGCCAGAAAATTCAACAAAAGCGTTCCCTCCGAAACGGAATCATATCCGAAGGACCACTCCGGCTGCCCTTTTTGTCCGGGAAACGAATATATGACAAGGCCTGAGATCATGGCCTATTCGAAAAATCAGGACAGAGCGGCAAACTCAAGAGAGTGGACATTGAGGGTTATTCCGAACAACCAGCCGGTTTTGGCCATAGAGGGAAATTTAAAACGGCGCGGCGAGGGCATGTACGATAAAATGGACGGCATCGGAGCGCATGAGATAATCATAGAAACTCCGGAGCATAATCTTAAGCAGGACAGTATTGTTCCCGAATACTATGAGACCGCGTATAGAGCCGCTGTCGCCAGAATTAAAGATTTAAGAAACGATACCAGGCTTGAATATATCCTTTTTTTTAAAAACTACGGTATTCTTGCAAACGCCGTTTTTGAGCATCCTCACTCGCAGCTTATAGCGATGCCGATAGTTCCCAAAAGGGTCAGGGAAGAAATAAACGGCGCGAAGGAATATTTTACCTATAAGGAAAGATGCGTTTTCTGCGATATAATTTCGCAGGAACTTTCCGACGAGTTAAGAATCGTTGACGAAAACGAATTTTTCGTAGCGTTTTGCCCGTACGCGGCAAGATATCCTTTTGAAACCTGGATTTTGCCGAAAAACCATTCGTCGGATTTTGATAATATATCGGATGAAGAGATTTCGTGCTGCGCCGCAATTACAAAATCCGTACTTGCTAAAATATCGAACGTTTTGGACGATTCCGCGTACAGCGCTTTGATACATACCGGCCCTCTGAAAGAAAAAAATATGCAGCATTACCACTGGCACATGGAAATAATTCCGAAACTCATTAAAACCGCGGGTTTCGAATGGGGAACGGGCTTGTATATAAATCCCGTACCTCCCGAAGACGCTGCCAAATATTTAAGGGAAAGCGAATAATGAACATATTAATGGCGGCTTCCGAATGCGTTCCTTTCGTCAAATCCGGCGGGCTTGCCGACGTAGTCGGCGCGTTGCCAAAATATCTTAAGCAGCTCGGCCACGACGTAAGGATAATCATTCCGAAATACAGAACCGTTGACGGTAAAAAGTACGGTTTGCATACTCTGCCGTACAGGCTTCAGGTAAAAGTCGGAAAAGACACCGAAAGTTTCAGAATAAAATATTGCGAGTACGAAGGCGTGACGGTTTATTTTATAGAGAATATGCGTTTTTTTAACCGTCCCGGAATTTACGGCGATAACGGAATAGACTACGGCGACAACAGGGAAAGGTATATTTTTTTCTGCCGCGCGGTTCTGGAATCCGTAAAGGCCGTGATGTTCCGCCCGGATATCATACACTGCCACGACTGGGAAACGGGGCTTATACCCGCTTACCTGAAAACAAACATGATAAACGACGGCTTTTTTTGGAATACTTCGTCGGTTTTTACCATACACAACATAGCCTATCAGGGAGCGTTCGGCGCGGATACGGTCGAAGCGGCCGGTTTTTCATGGGAAGATTTTACCGCAGACAAACTTGAGTTTTACAATACCGTAAACTGCATGAAATGCGGCATACAGCTTTCCGACGCCGTTTCCACGGTAAGCCCGACTTACGCCAAAGAGATAACGGAGTTCAACGGAAGGGGAATGGAAAGGGTTTTGAATTCCAGGCGCGACCCCGTATACGGCATCTTAAACGGCATAGATTACGATTACTGGAACCCCGCTACCGATAAATTCATAGCGGCGAATTATTCGAAAGCCGACGTTTCCGGGAAAAAAATATGCAAAGCCGACCTTCAGAAGCTGTGCGGTTTTGAAGTCGACGAAAACGCGTATTTGTTCGGCTGCGTTTCGCGGTTGGACAATCAGAAAGGTTTTGACATAATAATCGACGCTCTTTACAGTCTGAACGGCAAAAATATGCAGTTTGCGATTCTTGGTTCCGGCGACCAATCCATACGCATGGCTCTTGAAGAAGCAAAAAGGAAAATGCCCGGTAACGTGGCGGTCTTTTTCGAACACAACGAACCTCTGGCGCACAAAATCTATGCCGGAAGCGACGGATATATGATGCCTTCCCGTTTCGAGCCTTGCGGTTTAAGCCAGATGATATCGCTGGCATACGGCACGATTCCCGTTGTCAACCGCACGGGCGGATTGTCCGATACCATAGTGTATTACAATCACTACATAAAAGAAGGCAACGGTTTTATGTTCAATATAACATACGGCGAAAACTTCGTGCAGACCATCCTCAAATCCGAAAAAATATTTAACGACAAACAGGACTGGGCAATACTTATGCAAAACGCTTTTAAAAGCAATTTTTCCTGGGACAGATCCGTTCTTGAGTACGAAAAAATGTACCGCGATCTTACGGATAAAAAACGTTATGAAACCGTTTTTGTCCGGAGCTGACATATGGACGTAAATTACATAAACGCCTTTTCAAAGGCATTGAAACTCGCCGCCATCGCAGTTTTTTGCGCTTTCTGCGTCCTTCTGTCAAACCATTACTATTCGCTTCAGAACAAAGCCTCCGAGATTTTTTCCGGCCTTGACATAACGGTGTTTCTTGATAAAGACTATAAAGATGAAGCGGAAATCAGGCGGGCAGCGGAATCCTCCGGTCTTGTTTCCGTTGAAGAGTTCGTATCTTCGCAGGACGCTTATTTGAGGGTTTCGGAAAAATATCCTTTCCTCAAAGACGTTTCGGTGCCGCAAGACAAAGAATCTTTTCAGGCGTATTTAAAAGTTTCGCCTAAAAACTTTCCGACACCCGAAAACCTGACTTTGCTTAAAAACGGGCTTTTGGAAATAGAAGGGATTGACGAAGCGGTTATGGATTCGGCGGCTTACGGAGAATACGTAAAAATAAAAAGCGATATGGGTTTTTATTTTAAAGCGTTCGTCATTTTTGCGGCCGTGATTCTGGTTCTTTTTATGGTTAAGTCGGTTTTATTTGTCTTGGAAAACAAATCAAACGCAAAAAAACTTGCCGCGTGTTTTTTCATTTATCTTCTTGCGGCATCGGCCGGATTTATGATTTTATGGAGCGCGTGCGTTTTTATCCAGTACCCTTTGTCCGTGAAAGAGGGCGCCGTTTTTTGCATAATACCCTTTAGCGCGGTTTGCGGAATTATTTTTAAAGATTAAATTAACCGCAAACGGTTAATCATTTATCAATATAACAGAGATTTTTTTAATATGAAAAAAAGCACAGCGGTCATATTATGTTTTTTTTTACAGTTTGTTTCAGCCTTCGCCCAGGAAACCGAAATAAAAGACCAGTCCAAACAGCTTTCCGAAGTAAATAAAACTATTAAGGCCAAACAGATTGAAAAGGACAGGCTTGCCCTTCAGGAAAGAGTGTTTAAAAGAGAGCTCAGGACCCTTAACGATTTGATAGAAAAAAACGAAAAGCGTCTCGCTCAAATTTCAAACGAAATAAAAACAGCCCAAAAAAACCTTGACAGCGCTTCAAAGCATTATGACAGCGCTTTTTCAAAAAGCCGGAACCTGAATAACGCGATGCTTGACGAATTTGCCGTTTTTCACAAGGCGACTTTCGCGCTTCCTTATGAAAAAGATCCGGCCATTTATAAAGTAATGGAGGCGGCGTTACGAGATAAAAAAGAAAGTTTTGACACGGAAACGAAATCCGCGGCGGCTTCTTCGTCGGAAGTGAAAAGATGGGAAAAAGCCAAGCGCGAGCTTTCAAATTTGAGGGCTCAGGAAAACAAGTTCGTTACCGAAAGAAAAAATCTTATAAAAGAAAAAAACGACCTTCTTACGACTACTTCCGGAAAAAAAGCCGCCGCGGAAATAGAGATAAAATCTTTAAACGAGAGCGCTAGAGAACTGCAGGAACTCATCAGAAAACTGACGCAGATACAGAAGCAAAAAGAGAAAGAGGAAAGAGAGAAAGAACGGGCTAAAGGCAAGCCGGGGAAAAAGCCGCCGCGCGTCAAAATACCGGAAGAAAAAAGAAAAAGAGCCCTTCCGTGGCCGGTTGACGGCAAAGTAACGGTCAAGTTCGGCAGAAACAAACATAAAGAGCTTGACGCTTACGTTATAAGCAACGGAATAAAAATAAAAACTAAAGACTATGAGCAGGTTAAAAGCGTGGATTCGGGCAGCGTCGTTTTTACCGGGAATTTCCGTTCTTACGGAAAAGTTGTTATAATAGACCATAAAGATTATTTCAGCGTGTACGGCCAGCTTGACAAAATTTTAGTGTTGGATGAGCAGAAAGTTTCGAGGGGATCCGTTTTGGCTTCGCTCGGTTCGGGAGACGAAAGCGTTTTATATTTCGAAATAAGGTATGATAACGCTCCCGACAACCCGATGCTGTGGCTTAATCGGGGCAACTGATAAAATAAACGGCAATACGGAGAAAAAATGAAAACTATTATTAAAACGTTTCTGACTGTTTTTGCGGTATGTTCTTTTTTTGCCGCCGGTCTTTTTGCCGCGCCTGACGAGACATATGACAAGCTTAAACTTATGGTCGACGTGATGGAAATAATAAGCGATAATTACGTTTCCGAAACCGACACGAAAGATTTGGCCGTAGGCGCGATTAACGGAGTCGTAAGGACGCTCGATCCTTTTTCGCAGTATATGGAAGAAAAAGCCTATAAGGACATGAAAAACGAAACGGAAGGCTCTTACAGCGGAGTCGGGCTGCGCATAATGATAAAAAATAATTTTGTTACCGTTGTTTCGCCTTTGCCGGGAACGCCGGCGTATAAGGCGGGGATTCTTCCGGATGACAGAATAACTAAAATAGATTCGAAAGACTCCGTCGGCATGTCCAGCGACGAGGCTGTGGATTTGATGAGAGGCAAAGCCGGCTCAAAAGTCAAGCTTACGGTTTCAAGGGACAATGTTTTGGAAGATTTGGAATTTAATCTGGTAAGGGAAAAAATCAAAATCGAAACCGTCAAAAGCGTTCTTCTGGACGGAGGAATCGCTTATATAAGGCTTTCGGAATTTAACGCGCAAAGCGCGTCGGATTTAAACAAAATTCTTATCGATTATTCGAAACGGGAAATGAAAGCCGTTGTTTTGGATTTAAGAAATAATCCCGGCGGGCTTTTGGATTCCGCAATAGACGTGGTAAGTATGTTCGTAAAAGATAAAACGCTCGCTCTTACCACCAAAGGCAGAAACGAGGAAATGAAAAAGGAGTATTTTACGAAAGGCGGCGGGGAATTTTCGGATATTCCTTTCGTCATACTCGTAAACAGGGGTTCCGCGTCCGCTTCCGAAATAGTTTCCGGCGCGATGCAGGATTTTAAAAGGGCGCTGATAATAGGAAATAACACTTTCGGAAAAGGCAGCGTTCAGACCGTTATACCTTTGTCCGACGGCACGGCTTTAAGGCTTACCGTGGCCAAATATTATCTTCCTTCCGGAAGGCCGATCAACCGCTCGGAAGACAGGTTTGCGAAAAACGGGATTAATCCCGACATAGAAATAAAAGTCAGCGTTGAAGACGAAGTGAAACTGTACGCGCAGTCGGAGATGATTTTCTCAAAAGACAAAAGTCCCAAATCCGCAGTTGCCGATGAAAATAAAATAGAAGACGAAGTCTTAAACAAAGCGCTGGAAATAATAAACGAAGGCAAAGTTTTCGATATGATAAAAGATTCGAAAGCGGCTGAAACGGCTGCCAAAGAAAACGGCAGGAAAAGCAAGAAACAAAAGCAATAAGTATCGGAGTTTTAAGTGGCTCGTGAAAAAAGACGGGAAAACCCTCTTGTAAAAGTATACATAGTAATCTTATTTTTTTGCGGAATAGGATTGTGGTTTGCCATGCAGCCGCAGCCCAAACAAAAAATATCCGTCGATACGGAACTTGACAGAAGAGTTACCGATTCTTTGCTTGCGGGAGGCATTACCCAAAACGACATATTAAGCCAATATGCAAGGGAAAGATCGGTTTCTTCCGCGCAATGGAACGAATTTTATAAAAAAATCGGTTTGAAAAACGGTAAAAAACCCGAGAATTTCGAAACGGCTTTCAGGTCTATAGCGCGTTCGATGAATATGGGGCTGTCCAAAACGTCGAATCTCGACGGTTCCGTCACTTATAAGTTCTATGTCCCGGAAAGAAATTATTCGAACGTGACTTTTGTAAATTCTCCCCAAAAAAGCGGGCGGAAATGAATATCCTTTCCATAGAAACTTCATGCGATGAAACTTCCGCGGCCGTTGTTTCAAACGGCTCCGGAGTCAAATCTGTCGTAATATCTTCCCAGATTGCCGTTCATTCAAAATTTTTCGGGGTGGTTCCCGAACTTGCAAGCCGCGCGCATATAGAAAATATCAACGGCGTAATATCAAAGGCTTTAACGGATGCGAAAATAAATTTTGACAATTTTGGAGATAAAATAGACGCCGTGGCTTTTACTTCCGGTCCCGGGCTTGCCGGAGCTCTGCTGGTCGGCGCGATAGCCGCCAAATCTCTGGCGTCGGTATATTCCAAACCGCTTATTCCCGTAAACCATATAGAAGGGCATCTGTATTCGTCTCTTATTGAAAATAAATCGGTAAAGCCTCCTTTTTTGGGAGTCATTATTTCCGGCGGCCATACCGAACTTATTATCGTCAAGGATTTCGGAAAATATAAACTTTTGGGCGCGACAAGGGACGACGCTGCGGGAGAAGCTTTCGATAAAGCGGCGAAAATGCTGGGTCTTTCTTATCCGGGAGGCCCGGTGATAGATAAAAGAGCTGAAAAAGGCGACCCGAAAAGCATTCATTTCACAAGGCCGTATCTCAAAGGTTCGTGGGATTTTTCTTTTTCGGGTATTAAAACCGCCCTTTTGAATTATTTAAAGCAAAATCCGGTAAAAAGCGATAAACATTTGAACGATATATGCGCTTCTTTCAGAGAGTCCGTAGCCGAAACGTTATGTTTTAAAGCGTTTGAAGCAGCGGAGCGGTTCGGGTTGAAACAAATAGTTTTGGGCGGCGGCGTATCGGCAAATTCTCTTATAAGAAAAATGTTTGTTCAAACGGGAAAAAGAAAAAAAATAAAAGTTTCAATCCCGTCGCTTTTATACTGCACGGACAATGCCGCAATGATAGGCTGCGCAGCCTATGTAAAACAGCAATATTGCGGTCTCAAATACTCTGCGGAAAGTTTAAAACCCAATCCGTCCCTGCAGATAGAAAACCGTAAATAACCGTGAGAAATTAGGAGTCGGGAATCGGCGGCTTCTGCCGCGCAGCACCGGTAAAGACCGGTGTACGCTTTTTATTTTTATGAAAAAACTTAAAATAGGGAAAATCGAACTTCAGAATAATTTGATGCTTGCGCCTATGGCAGGCATAACCGATCTGCCGTTGAGGCTTCTTGCCAAAGAAAACGGAGCGGGACTCGTTTATACGGAAATGGTTTCGGCTAAAGCCTTGGTTTACGGAGACGATAAAACGAAAAGGCTTTTGAAAACCGACAGTTCCGAAAGGCCCGTTGCGGCGCAGATTTTCGGCGGCGACGCGCACAGTATGGGAGAGGCGGCAAAAATCGTTCAGGGTTTGGGAGCGGACATCATAGATATAAATCTGGGGTGCCCGGTCAGAAAAATAGCCAAAGCCGGAGCCGGCGCGAAACTTCTTGCCGATGAAAAACTTATTTCAAAAATCCTTACGGCGGTCGTAAAAAGCGTTGAGATTCCGGTAACGGTAAAAATACGCATAGGGCTTGTCCCGGGACAAAACGTAGCGCCGGAAATAATTAAAATCGCGGCCGGCTGCGGGATAAAAATGGCCGCCGTTCACGCAAGATACGCTTCGCAGGGGCATTCCGGCGAGCCGGACTTGCAGGCATTCGGCGAAGCTTGCAGGGGCGCGCAAATACCTGTCGCGGCAAACGGCGGTATAGTTGACGAAATGACCGCGGAGCGTTTTATGAAAATACCCGGCTGCTCGGCGCTTATGATAGGAAGAGGCGCTATAGGAAATTACGGCATATTTTCCGCTTTGGACGTTTTTTTTAATAGAGGAGAGAAACTCGCGAAAGCCGGCAAAGCCGAAAGAGTAAAATGGTTTAAAAAACATGCTCAAATGTCGGCAGAGTATTACGGCGAGCCGAGAGGCCTTGTAATGATGAGAAAAGTCTGCCATTATTACGTGAAAGATTTGCCCAATGCCGCGAAAATAAGGGATATGTTTAACAAAACGCAGACTTTACAGGAATTTAATAAGATACTTAAAAATTATATCGGGATATGAACTTCCGTTATGTCATTTATAGTTCATTATTTTGTGCATTTGCGGCATTACGTATACGAAGGGAAGCATTTTTTTCATTTCCGAACGGAAAATATAAAGGTTTTTTATATGCGGGACGCTCTTGTCTATAGACGGCTGCAAAATTACGGGTATATTTTTTGAAACCGATTTTATTATCTCCGCGCTTTTTTTAACTTCGCTCAAAAGCGTTTTATTCGTTATAACGCATTTTACGCAAACTTCTTTTTTTGCCGATATTTCCAGAAATCTTTTATGCTCGCTCCAAAAACTTTTCCCGCATTCCGAAGCGAATTTAAAATCCATTGATATTATATCGCAGAAATCTATTGTTTTTTTCAGGTTTTCGGGAATTGTGCCGTTTGTTTCCAGATAAACTTCAAACTTTTCCTTTTTTAGTCCGGGCAGCAAAGCCGCCAGAAAATCCGCGTATATAAGAGGTTCTCCGCCTGTTAAGGATACGGAGGTTTTTTTATAAAAATTATTTTTGTTTTTTGAAGAAATTTGCTTGATTTTTTTCAAAAGGCTCTGAACGGTATAATATTGCGCTTTATTTGAAACTTTAAGCGAATAAGCCGTGTCGCAATACCCGCATTTTATGTTGCACCCGGCAAACCGTACAAAAATTTGCGCAAGCCCGGCGTACAGACCCTCTCCCTGATAAGAGAAGAATACTTCGCATACGGGCGCCTTTAATGCCGTTGTCTTTAACTCCTCACTCCCCACTCCCCGCTCCTCACTATTTTTTTAAAGCCGGATCTTCAACGCCCGCTTCTTTAAACCCTTTCGCCCTTAATTTGCAGGAATCGCACGTACCGCAGGGTGTTTTTAACCCGTTATAACAAGACCAGGTTTTTTCGTAAGGCGTTTTTAATTTCAAACCCAGCTTTATGATTTGCGCTTTCGTCATATGCAAAAGAGGCGCTTCGGCTTCGATTTTAAGCCCCAGAGATTTTAAAAGATTGTTGTACGAATCTATAAACTGCGGCCTGCAATCGGGATATCCGCTGAAATCAAGAGCGTTTGCCCCTATAAAAATTTTTTCGGCGTTTACGGATTCCGCGCAGGACAATCCGAAAGAAAGAAAAAGCGTATTCCTTCCCGGAACATAAGTCGAAGGTATTGTCTCGGCTATTTTTTTATGAGAGGGGACTTTCTTGTTTTTATTTGTCAAAACGTCTTTCGACCAGGGAAGCGCGAGCCTGACCACGGAATAATCCGCTTTAAGCCGTTTTGCCGTTTTTACCGCCAGTTTTATTTCTTTATTATGCCTTTGCCCGTAATCGAAAATGAGGCAGTAAGGGGCGTATTTTTTTGATAAAGCGTAGTATAAAACGGTTGTGGAATCGAGACCGCCCGAAAACAATACGACCGCTTTTTTCTTTTTTTTCATTTATATTTCCGTTCTTCCGGATGCCGTGATCCCGTCTTCGATTAAATTCAGCTGCTGTCTGACTTTTTTCATAAGCCTGTAGTCTTTGACGTTTGCTTTTTCCAAACCGTTAAAGACCGCGGCGGCTTCATCGAGGTTTCCGGTTCTTCTGTAAAACTCTCCTTTAAGGTAAACGTCTTCATCCGAAGGAGATTTCATTTCGTCTATAAATTTTACGGCTGCAAGCGCGTATCTGAAATATTTATCTTTATCATACGCGTTGTAAGCTTCCCACGTAGCGCTCTGCATAGAAGCGAGAATCTGTTTTTCCGGCGCGGATAATTTCCGCTGCATTTGCGCTATTATCCAGTAGTCCGTTTCGTTTTCGAGCAGTTTCTTATATTCGTCCGAAGCCGTAAAAGACTTCAATATTTTCAGTTCGTTTTCGGAAAAATCGTTTTTGTAAACTATAAAATTATCTTTAGGGCATTTCGGGACGGGATCGGGAGAAACGAGAATCCCCAGCGGCTGACCGTCGAGCATTATTGCGAACAATTCTACGCTTTGAAGTTTTTTAAAAACGAATTCCGTTCCGTCAAGCGGGCATCTGACGCTGAATTCTTTGTATTCTTTTTTTAAAGTTTCAAGGTTAGGCTCTAAACAAAAAGCGTTGGCCGTAACCAAAACGGCGATTGCGGTTGAAATTAAAATTCTCATAGTGTTTTTCGCGCTGCGGCAATGTTTATTGTTCGTACGCTTTTGCGGACGACGTTTCGCTTTCCCAGACTTCGACTTCGCATACTTTGGCCGTTGCTGTCTCGTATTTTTTCAATTCCGTTAAGATATAAGCCGCTATGTTTTCGGCCGTCGGGTTGATTTTATCGAAAGGCGGCGTTTCGTTTAAAAACTTATGGTCTAAATACGCCATGATTTTATCGAGATGCTCTTTAATGTCGGTAAAGTCCATAAGCATTCCGGTTTTATCGAGTTCCGAGCCGCAAAAAGACGCGCGTATTTTCCAGTTATGTCCGTGAATGTTTTCGCACTTGCCTTTATATTCCCTCAAACAGTGCGCCGAGGCGAAACCTTTTGTTACCGAAAGTTTGTATTGCATTTTTGCTCCGGATTTTCTTTTTTGACGCGCGCTATTTTGCCCGAAAAAAAGCGGCTTCCTATTTTTTTGAATTTTTCAGGGTTGTCGCTGACAAAAAAACCGAGTTTTTTAGAACTGTTTTTGTCCGCAAGCATATCGCGTTTTGTCAAAACGTTTTTTACTTTGCGCGCCGTGGCTTTTGCCGAATCTATAAGCGTTATGTTTTTCCCCGAAATCTTTTTAATGGCATTTTTTAAAAGAGGGTAATGAGTACAGCCCAAAACGAGCGTATCTATCTTTTTATCCAAAAGAGGTTTTAAATAATATTTTACCACGGCGTCGGTCAGCTGGTTTTCAGTCCAGCCTTCTTCCGCAAGCGGAACGAAAAGCGGGCATGCCTGCTGGTAAACGGACGCTTTCGATATTTTATTTATGGCTTTCGGGTAAGCTCCGCTTTTTACCGTGCCTTCGGTGCCGATAATGCCTATTTTTTTATTTTTCGTCGCGGAAAGAGCCGTTTGCGCTCCCGGCTCTATTACGCCTATTACGGGAATATTCAGGTTTTTTTTTAGTTCGGAAAGCGCTAAAGCCGACGCGGTATTGCATGCCACGACTATCATTTTTACGCCTTTTTTTACGAGAAAGCCCGCGATTTCTTTGGAAAAACCGATTATGGCGTCTTTTGATTTTGAACCGTAAGGCACGCGCGCGGTATCTCCGAAATAAATGATGCTTTCGCCGGGCAGGGTTTTATTTATTTCCGACATTACGGTAAGCCCGCCGAGCCCCGAATCGAAAATGCCTATGGGTTTATTTTTTAACGGTTTCTTTTTTGTCTTTTCTTGCATAGAATTTTTTAATTCCTTCGTAAACCGAATCTGCCGTTGCCGATTGGAATCTTCCGGTATTCAGTCTCGACTCTTCGGCATAATTGCTTAAAAACGCGGCTTCAACAAGCACGGACGGCATTTGCGAGCCTCTCAAAACGTAAAAACTGGCCTGTTTTACGCCTCTGTTTGCGATCTTAAGCCTTCCCGAAGCTTCTCCCGATATAAAACTGCAAAGCTCGGAAGAATCGTTCATATATTCGTTTAACATCATAGACCATAACATTTCCTGAAGCAGCGCGCGTTTTTTTGTCGGCTTGCCTTCAAGTTCCAAAACCGAATTCTCAAGCGTCGCCGTTGCCGCCGCTTCGGAATCCGTGGCTTGTTCGGATAAGAAATAAATTTCGAATCCGCTTGTCCCCCTGTTGAAATTGGAGTTGCAGTGTATCGATACGAAAAGATCTGCGCTGTATTCGTTGGCGATATTCGTTCTTTCCGCAAGAGGGATGAACGAGTCGTCTTTTCTGGTAAGCAATATTTCATATTCGTCGTCCGCGTCAAAAATCTTTTTTAATTCGTAAGCTATTGCCAGATTTATGTCTTTTTCTTTTGTGCCGTTCGGGCCGACTGCGCCCGGATCTTCGCCGCCGTGCCCGGCGTCTATGACTATTATTCTTTTACGCTTGAATTCTTTTTTCTTTTTTTCCGGCGCCTTTGCGGGGAGAACTTCCGCGATTGTCGCGGTATCGTCCACAATCGTATAGCTGTCGTCTATTATGGTTTTTTCGTCAAATTTTGCCACGGGTATTTTGCTTAAATCGGAATTGTCTTCGCCGGCCTCTATAGGCGCTATCGTTTCGCCGATTTGCGTCTGGGCGTATTTTTCGGGAATATTTGCCGCATCTCCGGATGAAAACGCGGACGCGGTTTCGGCGGCTTCCGTTTCGGGTATCGTCGTTTCGGCGAGATACGACAGATCTATCTCTTTGGAATGCTCTATGTCTATGGCTATTCTGTCCGGGTTTTTAAGCCTTAAACTTTTTACGAGTTTGGGCGACTGCTGCAGATTGACCGTTATTATGGCCGATTTTCCGTCCGTATCGAAAAGAATGTCCCTTACGGCTCCGTTATTGGCGTATATAAAATCCCTTTGTATTTTTCCCCGGTGGATATTGAGAACGATTGCTCCCGTGGATTTGGAAACCGAATAAGAAAGAGGTTCGCTCAGCTGCGTTATAATCTGGGTGCTTTGCGGAGTGGTAAAATATCTTACCGACTCTATATTTGAGCGCCGCAGAACGTTTAATATAAAGGCTCTGCCGTTCCATGTCGAATCCGTTTCGGATATGTCGGAAAACTCCGGAGAAACAAACAATTCGGGAGAAACGTAAAGCTCCCCTTTTATAAGCCTTGATGGGAGCGTCATCTTTTTGACCGTTTTTCCGAAAATTACGGTATTGCTGTCCGTTTTTATGTCTATTTTTTTATTGCCGAAATGCATAGAAACTACGGAACTTACCGGTTTCCATTCGAGAACCGCGTTGTAAATTTCCGCCGCTTCCCTTATGGAAAGAAAATAAGTGCTTTCCGTAATGGCGTAAGCGCTCACTCCCGGAAGATATTCGCCGTCGATAATTACGTTGACGGGACGCGTTTCCGGCGTTTTTGCGGGTTCGTCCGCAGGAGCGTAAGAAACAAAAAACGATAATAAAAAAATAAAAAATAATTTGACGGTTTTTTTCTTCATATCGTTCAGATTATACATAAAATATGAAATCAATTAAAGTTTTAACGGAATAATAAATAATCCCGCTTTGTTTTAAATATATTTTTGCTTATATAAAAAATCTTAACATAAACTTAACTTTTTCTTTGTATAATGTGAAAAATGGAAAAACAGAAAAGGATTTTGATACTTACCTCTTATCTGACCGGACACGGGCACGCAAGCATCACTTCCGCGGTTGAGGACGCGCTGCGGGAGCGCAATGTCGATTTTAAAACCGTTGAAGCTTACGGGATGTGTTCTAAAACGTGGCTTATGAGCGCTAAAAGCTACGGCCGGATTACGCGGAATTATCCTAAACTGTGGGAATTTTTATTTAATTTTGCCGCCGTATTTCCCGGCTTTGTCGATTGGATGACGGCGGCAAACTGTAAAAGAAAATTTTTGAAGACATTTAAAGAATATATGCCCGATACGATTGTCAGCATTCATCCGATTTTTGTAGGAAGCATACTGGGCATTTTGGAAAAAAACAAGCTCCCCTGCCGTTTTATAACCGTTATCGCGGATCTTGTCAGCATTTCGCCGCTTTGGACGGACAAACGCGCGGATTTGACTATTTGCCCTACCCGCGAGAGTTTGGCATACGCATTGCGTAAAGGCATAAGCCCGGATAAACTGGAAGTCGTAAATCTTCCCACAAGAAGCAAAATTACAAAAAGCGCCGGGACGGTGCGCGAAACCGGCAGTGAAAGCGGCGGTCCTGTAAAATTGTTTATGATGAGCGGAGGCGAAGGCAGCGGAGATATGGCGGCTAATGTCAGGGAACTTCTGAAGGTTGAGAATTCCCGTATTACCGTAATAGCCGGCAGAAACGCCCGCCTGGAAAAAAGTTTAAAAGACGAATTCGGCGCAAATTCCAATGTTGAAATTCACGGTTTTGTAAACAATATAGACGAACTGCTGCCCCGCCACGACATTGCCATAGTGCGCGGCAGCCCGAACGTTCTTATGGAATGCGTAAATCTTACGGTGCCGGTAATCGTCACTGATTATCTCGGAGGGCAGGAGCCGGGCAATGTGGATTTTATAATTACGCGAAAGCTCGGGCTTTTCTGTTTTGACAAATCCAATCTCAACGATTTTGTAAAGCAATATTTGAAAGACGGCCGCAAACTTCTTAAAGAAACGCGCAGAAACCAGTTTGAATACAGAGATCTTGACGCCGCAAAAAAGATAGCCGGGCTTATATAAGCACGGCCGTCTCATCCCGCAATGCAATTTCACAGTAAATAAAAGTTGAATAATTACGGCGGTACGGAGTATAAATGAAACGGTTGACGGTTTTGACGGCATTCTTTATGTTTTCGGCATGCGTGTTTTGTCATGCCGGCAGGGAGGACTCTATGGCGGGAAGATTTATTCCTAAAAACGGCAAAACGATTCTGTTTGCCGGGCAGAACAATATGTCGGTTTCAAAATATGTCAAGTCCGTAAAAACAGTTCCGGCAGGTTTTATGTTTTATACCGCTTTGACGGATTTGAACTCGCTTACAAAAGACACGGATTTCGGTGCCGGGGAAACGTCGGGAAGTTTTATCCTTAAAAATTATCCGAAAGCCGCCGTTCAGATAGGACTTTATCTTGTAAACTCTTTGGATAATGTTATTGAGGGGAGTTTGGACGCGGAAATTAAAGAATTGGGAGACTGGATGAAAGAAGCCGGCGTTCCGGTTTTTTTAAGAATAGGCTATGAATTTGATTATCCCGAAAATATGTACGAGCCGGAAAAATATATTAAAGCCTACAGATATATAGTGGATAAACTTGACGAATTCGGCGTGACAAACGCCGCGTATGTGTGGCATTCGTACGCTTCGTCAAACCCCGTAGGCATAGAGGCCTGGTATCCCGGCGATGAATACGTTGACTGGTGCGCAATATCTTACTTTACAAATCCGCAGTGGATACCTATGGTCAACTTTGCAAAAAAGCATTCGAAGCCGCTTATGATAGCGGAATGCGCGCCGATGCTTGGGCACGATAAAACCGTTGAGCAAAAAGCGGAGTGGTACGGCAAACTTTTCAGGTTTATAGATAAATACAACGTAAAGGCTTTGTGCTATATAAACGCCGATTGGGACTCTATGCCGATGTTTGAAGGTTATAAGTGGGGAAACGATATGCTGGGTGCGGATAAAGAAATTGTCAAACTGTGGAAAGAGAAAATTTCCGGCGGCAGGTTTATTAATTTTAAAGAATTGTATAAGAATACAGACTTTAAAAACTAATATAAAACATCATATCCTATCTCTTTTTAACGGGTTTTTTCTTTATTTCTATCAGCTTCAGAATGTCCGTCAGCTCATTATCGGTTAACGCCCTGTAATTCACCCAGCCGCCTTTGCCGCACGGATAACGTTCGTCCCAAAGCTTTTTTGTTTTCGGCAAAAAGCCGTTTAATTGTCCGTTAAGTTTCGAAACTTCGCCGTTTCCTATCGATACCGTAACCGTTATTGCGTTTTTCTCAAAAAAAACATAGCACAAATATTTGTTTTTATGGCTGTATTTAAATCCCCAATCGTAAGAATTGCCGAAAGGAAATTTTAATTCCCTGACAATATCGTATTTCTCGTTAAGCGATTTTTCTAATTTGTTCAGCAGTATGCCGCCTTGTTTACCGATATGCGCGGCGATTTGACTTGCGTCGGGCGTAATGTCTTTATTCAGCAGTCTTTCATACATTTAAAACGTCCCTTATTTACGGTTTTGCCAGATAAACGGAAAAATTATAATGCTTATAAACTACGTCGGTTTTAGAGAAACCGCATTTTTTAAGCATTTCAAGGTGCGATGTTAATTTTGCCGGCCTGTCTTCGGCATAATAGTTCGGCAGCCATTTATCGGTCATTTCCCGTTCGGATATATTTGTTCTCATAAAAGACTTCCATTTTTCCATATATGCGCTTTGTATGGCGTCATCTTCTCCTAAAACTACGTCAATATTGATAAAAATGCCGTCCGGCGTCAAGGCTTCGAATATTTTTTTATAAAATTCAAATTTCAGGCTATCGTTTTCCAGATGGTGAAGAGCCAGCGACGATACGATTAAACCGTATTTTTGAGGGAAAGAAAAACCGTTAAAGTCGGCCTGAATATATTTTCCGGAGCCGATTTTAGTTTTTGCTATTTCAAGCATATTGGGGGAAATGTCAACGCAGGTGACATCGGCATCGGGAAAGCCGTTTTTTATTTCTTTTGCTACGGTACCTGTGCCGCAGCCTAAATCGATCATAGAAAAACCGGCGTCTTTCGCAAAAGGGATAACGGAAACCAGCGCTCCGATCATATCGTTATAATGAGGAATAAGTTTTTGAATCACGGAATCGAATTCTTTAGCTTCTTCTTCAAAATGAGCCTTTATCCTGCCGGTGTTCATGTCAATAATATTTCCTTTTTTCAAGAAATAAAACAAAAACAGCACAAAAGAAGTCTTTTATTCGGCAATTATACATAAAACACCGGAATAATGGAAGTATAAAGCCTTGACAATGTGTAAAATATAATATACAGTATTGTCGCCGGCCATGAAGGAGATAGTAAATGATTATTAGAAGAACAGAGTGTTTTGCAAAGTGGTTCAAAAAGTTAGATATGTATATTCGAGTTCGGCTTTTGATGCATATAAATAAACTTGAGAACGGTAATTTTTCAAATGCTAAGTCTGTTGGCGGCGGGGTGCATGAGTTAAAGATAGATTTTCAAAAAGGATATAGAATATATTTTGCAAATGTTAATGGAGAAATAATAATCCTTTTGTGCGGCGGCGATAAATCAAGTCAACAGTGCGATATTGCAAAAGCAAAAGAAATTAAAAAGAATTTATAGTCATAGTAAGTTTAGCGTAGTATAAAGAGGAGGGATAACTATGAAAAATACAAAAAAAATTAAAACGGAAGGTTTTTTTGAAGGCTTTGCCAATGATATTAAAGATAATCCAAAAAAACTTAAAGAATTTGAAAAAGCTGTAAATAAAATATACGCAGAAACAGGCGATATTGATGTTATACTTGGTGCATTAAAGGTTTTAGCGCATTTAAAAGGTAATATATCAAAGCTTGCCAAAAATTCAAAAATAGAACGTGCAAGCGTTTATAATCTTTTTAAAAAGGGAAGTAACCCGACATTTAAAAATGTCGCAGCAGTTTCGCATAATTTAGGAGTAAGCTTTAATTTGTCTTTTGTTCGTAAATAAAACTTAAAAATAAAAAAGACATCTCTTAATGGCGCGTCTTTTTTATTGGCCAATCTAAACTTCACGGCAAAAAATCCCTTCAGGTGGAGGCAAGTAGATTTTTATCGAACTATTTCCCAAGAACTAAACAGCATCTACCGACTGCACAATAAGCCTTTTATTCAGCAATTATACATAAAATACCGGAATAATAAAAATTTGGGCGTATATATAAGCTCTGTATTAAAGTAAACCAAGGTAATATAACTATAGCAGAGTATAAGTTAAAAGGTTGTATAAAAGTGGCTGAAACTACTAAATCATATTGAGTGTTTCTTGCACCGACGGATTAGATGTGTTTTCGTATTTGATTGAAGTGTTTTGAAATTCTCTTTTGATACCGCCGATAAACTCGTCCGCCCAAGAAGGCGTTAAAACATCAACACCGGCAAAATCAAGTATAAATTCTGATTCTCCTGCTTTTAATGTATATGCTTTCGCCGCCAAAAAGGCTTCTTTTCCTTCAGGTCTTGAAACTAACAAATTTCCAAATTTTGATATTTGTATCCTCATAAATTTACTCCTAATACTTAATTACTGCCAAACAACCGCGAACAGAATCGGGCTTTGTCGTAAAATCAGCATTTCCGTTTGATATTTCTATGCTGCCATTTCCAGATTGTAAATATAAATACCAATTCTTCATTTTTACTATTTTTGAAACAAATTTTAATCCGTTGCCTCTTTGTTCCGGCGCTCTGCCTGAAATTATTTCTGTCAAAGCAACATTGACAGCCTGTTCGTCAGTTTGAATATCATTTTTAACTTTTGACAGGGTTTCTTTTATTCCCAGCCCTCTGTCTGCCAAAATAATAGTTTTGTTTTCATAATCGCAAACGAAAATAATGCCGGTTATATCTTTCCAATTGCCTAAATTATGGTCATAAGAATTATTGCCGATTTCGCCGACAATAGCAGTAAGCAAAGGGTCTTTTGCTTCAATCATAAATTTATTTAATTCAGACTGGAATAAATTCCTTGTCTTATAGTAATTTTCAGGTAAAACAATGCTATCAGCTTTTTCAAGTTTTACCCAATTTGTAATATTATCCAATGTTGCATTCATATGTTTTACGTTTATTGTACTAAAAATTTGCATACGAACAAATTTCAAAGCAGCTTTAGTCTGCTTCTGGTGAAAATCCTTTGAAGTGGTGGTCAGTAAATTTTTATCGAACTATATACAATGAACTAAATAGCATTTACCGCCTACACAATACTCCTTTTATTCAGCAATTATACATAAAACACCTGAATAATGGAAGTGCAGCCAAATAATATCCAATAGTCTTTTATGATACAATGTGCTTGTATTTTCCAAAAGAACAAAAAGGAGTAAGTTATGGCAAAATTTGTGGGATTATTGGCAAACGCAAATGACTTTTTTGAAGCGGCGGAGCGGTGCGGGTGGGAACGCATAATAGATAAACTGGAAAACATACAGACAACAAGGGAAAATTCGCCATTGTTTATACCCCAAATGGTAAATATGTCTTTTGCCTGTGAATTATATTTAAAAGCTATAGCAGAAGATAAATGTATTGTCGTGGATAAAGTCCATGAACTTGATAAAATTTTTGAAAAGCTCCCAAAAGAAATTAAAAAAGAAATTTTTGATATATGGTGTGAAAATGCAGGCGAAAACATTGTTGATTGTGATTGTACAAGGAAAATGTTTTTTAACAACTTAGAGGCAGTTGGAAACGTTTTTAAGCGGTTTAGGTATGCGAATGAATGGGCTGGCAGTACCGTTAGTTTAAGCAGCAGTTTAACACTGGAACAATTTACAAAACTTTCGCCATTGAGTATCAGATCTCGAGAGGATTTGCTACGCCCGTCAATATATGACGGTTTTTTAAGGCAATTTGCGTTATCTCTTAGAATATATACAGAAAAAATAGACTAATCTTTGATGTTCAGTTCTGCTCTATTTGAGGCTATTAAAATTGTTGCAGGAATGCAAACTTTGTATGATGGAGATGCGATATCTATTATTGTCCAAACCCATAGAGCCCAGCCGAGCGGTCCCACGACAAATTTTAAAACTTGTTGTAAACCTCCAAAAAGCAACCATTTGGGGGCTGTTTTTTTAAGAATCTCTCTAAAAATAAAGATAACAAATTTATTTAAAGCATAATACGCTCGTATGCCATGAACCTTCACCAGTATTTTAACAGTTAATTGAGAAATATTGGTAAGTATTATGCCGTATTTCTTTTTCATAAAACCAGCAAATTCTTTGAGAAATGTTTCACGTTCATCTTGAGACATGTTATCAAGCATATCTTGCATATCTTGTTCTTTTCGTATGAGCAACCGTTCTTCCATTACTTCAATAGAGGATTTTTGAGTAATTTGTACTTTTGATTTTTTGCATACATCATAAAGCATCTCTCTATAGGAAACACCCTTGCGATTGTGATAAATATTTTTTAAAGATTTGTTCAATCCGTCTTTAGGGATTTGTTTGTAGCGAACATTTCTTAAACTGCGATAAAAATTTGCAATGGTATTGCCAGCAAATTTAAGCAACTCATCAGCTATTTTATCAATATGTTTTTTTGGGTTGTTTAGAATGGTTTTGTTTAACTCAAAAGACCATTTTTTTGACATAAGAGATATTAACTGTTTCAAATCTTCTTCTTGGAAATCTTTTAAAACTTCTAAATATTTGTCCATTTTACAACTCCTATTAAATTAAAAAATAAAAAAAGACGTTCAGAGTTTGATAACGCCAAAAGGCTTTATTTTTAAAGAAAAAGTTATCGAACTTAAAGAAACGCCTGATTTTATAAGCAGTTTTAAGTCTGCTTCTGATGAAAATCCTTTGAAATGGAGGTGGCGGGAATTGAACCCGCGTCCGAAAATGTTTTGGTAAGACCGCTACAGGCTTAGTCCGGAAATTTTTTCTCGTTTATAACGCCGTCACCGGACGGGATTACGTTATAA